>JBCCTI010000019.1:0-93707 GCA_039198955.1 Bacteroidota bacterium
CATAAAGGCAAAGTAGCTATCCTGCTCCCGGGGGCTCAGTGTGAAGCTAGCAACCTCCCCCGTCTTCATTGCTTCTAGCCCTGAAAAATTGGGTAGCACGTTCCAGTCACCTTCATAATACTGATAATGTAAGCCAGCATAATACTGGATTTCGTCAGACGAAACATTGTCTTCAGATGGAATATTCTCTTCTTCAGCTATTACCTTCAATACAACGCTATCAACACTCGATGCCCCCCCATTATCAATTACTACTACCTCAAAAGTATAGCTTCCTTCTATTACATCACTTACTTCTAATTCCTCGGAGTATGAACCAGAAAGTTGGGCATTTATAGGTCCAGACAATTGACTCCAATTAATCGTTGAAATCTCTCCATCGATATCTTCAGCGTTTACTAACAGCGCTGTTGAAGTTTGAGGTAATTGTAACATTACTGTGTCATCTACTTCAACCAAAGGAGCTTGATTTTCTAGTACTTGTACTCGAACTTCATCTAAAGCAGTTGCGCCAGCATCATCTACCACGATTAAGTTGAATGAATACGTACCCGCCGTAAAATCATTCACCCACGTTTGAACAGCACCAGTGTTCTCAATTGAAACTGGAGTTGCCCCGGATTGAAAAACCCACTGATAGCTAATGATAGTACCATCAACATCAGATGCTAAACCACGTAGTTGTACACTGTCCAGAGGAAGAGTTATCGTTATGTCTGCTCCAGCATCTACCGTTGGTGGGATATTTTGGGATTCAACCGTAAGTAGTACCTCATCTGAGTCGGTTGCACCTTGATTGTCAGTAGCTGAGAACTCAAAAACATACTCACCTTCCGTAACGTCACTGATAACTGCTTGACCCAAAGTATCCTGAGATAGCTGTGCAGGAGCTGGACCTGATTTCTGATTCCACTCTTTTTGCACAATAGTACCATCACTGTCCTCAGCAGATCCAACTAGAAGAATCTGATCCACAGGTAATTTTACCAATGTGTCTGAGCACACTGTTACAATCGGCACTTGATTGATTGGCTGTGGGATACTTTCCTCTGTTTTTCGGATAACCATTGCACCAATGTATCCAAATTGAGAACTCGAGGGTCTTCGCATACTAACAAATATTTTCCCGCTGCTATCCGGAGTCACTCCAGTAATTTTCACTGTCTGATTTGTGTTCATTCCGGCATCTAGGCTCACTGTAGTACCCTGTATGGTATAATCAGTTACCCGAACGCTATTAGATGAAGCCCGACTGGCAAAGAAGTAAATATTGTAATTTTGATTGGTTTCCAACCCTTCTATTACTAAGCGTTCCTCATCGCTGCCAACTGTCCAAAAAGTTTCCATTACATTATCGGGAAACACACCTGAATTGTCACCAGTTATAGTGCCATCAGCAAAGGATCCAGGCCAATTAGTCAAGGTTCTGATTGCTACATTTGAAATCATACCATCAATACTTTTCGCATTATTGATTACTGAACCTTGACTGAAGTTGTTGATTTGATTCCAACCTTCAGAAGCCGACTTACTACCATTTCCAAAGTCAATAGCAATATCCTGGCTGTCAAGCTGCATAAAGCCTACTTTATTTTCAACTTCAAATTCGCTAAAAGCAGTGGTTTGATACCCGTTGTTACCAGATAAATCACCTTCTTTGTGATCATATGAAATATTCACGATCTGCCCTACCGACAAAGCTTCATTTAACGAGAAAACCAGCTTTGATGAACCTAATCCTGACTTCAGGGACTCAACCTGAATATCTGAATTATTAAGCCGAAGACCACTACTACTAGCCTGGTTGACTATTTGGCTAAATTCAATAATTAGCTCATTAGGATTTTCGTCAGTTACATAGGCTCGCGTAGGATAAGGAGCACTGAGGTTGTGAGCGAACAACCAGCTAAATATATCCGGCTTATTAGTTTCAATTCCGTACTCAATTTGATTGGAGGAATTAGAGGTTGTATCTCTCCCTTCACCACTGTAAGTTACATCCCAAGAATTGTGTCCACTCCAAGCATAAATGGTTTTTCTCACATCATACATTGGGCTATTAGCGTTAATCCAATCAATGATCTGCTCAGTATTACTAACATTTACAACATTGTCGCCATAGTTGTGAAATGCCCACACAGGAGTGTCTTTCACTTTGGGTAAGCTGGCATCACCTGACCCTATCGTTCTGGTTCCACATATTGGAGCGGCAGCCGCAATCTTATCGCCGTGGAACTTGAGGTATTTCCAAACTCCCCCACCCCCCATGGAGGTACCCGTGATATAGATACGATTGGTATCTACTCGGCGGAGGTCTTTCACCCGCTCTAACACTTCATCAATGATATTTTCATCCCAACTGCCTCTACCACTATATCTCCCGTTCACATTTTTAGGCTGCTGGGGCGAAATAACGATTGCTGGAAAGTGACGCCCAGCCTCTATAAGCTTAGCTACGTGATTGCCCTGACGTAACTTTGAGAACTCAATACCATTACCGTCAGCTCGCCAACCTAAGCCGTGTAACGAAATTAACACCGGGAAGTCTTCTTCTGAAGTGTCATACCCAACAGGTAAATACTCTAAATAGCCAAATGACTGGCCATTACCATAAGTAGAAGTATAGACTACTTCTTGTTGTACTCCCTGAGCATAGACATAACCTTGAAGACTAAGTATGATAAGAAAGTAGATTATTAGCTTTGTATATTTCTGCATTTTCATACACCTAATTATTGAATTAGAAATTTTCATTCGCATCAACCATGATATTATTCTTGATTAAATGCAATTTCACAGAAAAATACAATTATTATACCCGTTACTGATAATGCCCTTAGTAGAGATATGTAATACTATTTTAGTTATTTAATTATAAATATTATGCTAAAAGACATATTTTAGAGGATTACAGAAGATTTTACCATTTTCTATAGCATACATATGCTAAATCAAGAAGTAAGAAAGAAAGTGTAAATAGTTATATTATATTATGAAAATAAAGTGCGCGGGCGCAGATTTAGAAAACTCAGACGAAGAATTGGGGATATATCGTAGTAAAAAATGTGAGACTAGCTACAAATTATTCTATTTTGAAAAAGCCAAGTCTTTCAATTTGATAATTCTTGCCGAATTATCATTCCCATTTACAGAGTTTGTACCGTGCTTGAGGAATTAAAATGCAAATAATTTCAGGCAGGAAGTGTAGACATATACAATCTCGTTATATAACGATACAATAATACATATAAAAAGGAATGATATTTTTCATCATTTTTATTATATAAAAACTGATTAAGGCGTACATAACTTGGCCTATTTAACCTATATTTTTTTCGAAACTTGGCTGGTAAATGAATAATTATTGAGGGCTTCCTGATAAGTAAGCAATTGTGAGACTATTCTTTTACTAACTATCAATTATGATTTTAAAGCATTTACAAATCACATTTTTATTATTAGCCTTATCCTCAATAACACTATCGGCCTACGCCCAGCAAGGAACCATGAATGAGGTCACTTACACTTCCACCTATGGAAATGGTCAAAAGTTTGGATACTTAGAGTACTTGCCACCAAACTACTCAAGTGGCTCGCAAAGGTATGCTGTTCTAATTTCATTACATGGAAACGGGTGGATGGCTAATGGACAAACTATCAAGTTTTCTAACCTTAGAAAAGGAAATCATGTAGCTAAGCAGTATTACTACAGCAAGACTGATTTTCCATTCATTGTTATTTCGCCCCAGCAGCCTAAAAGCGTGAAAGGGCGATATAGTAGTACCTCATCGTGGGATGTCAATATCATTGATGAAGTGTTAGAGCGGGTGAAAGACCTCCGCCGAGTAGATACCAATCGTATCTATATCACGGGTACCTCCATGGGGGGGGCTGGCGTTTGGAAATACATGAAAGCCCACGGCAATAAGATTGCGGCTGCCGCGCCAATGGCACCTTCCGGAAACGAGAAGAACAGTGCTTGTTCCAGCAAAATTAAGAACGTAGCTGTTTGGAGCTTTCACAATAGTGGTGATAATATGGTAAGTCCCCGGAATACTATAGATATGGTAGATGCCATTAACAATTGTTCTCCGCCGACTAGAGCCCGAAAGACAATCTTTAAGAATGGTACACATAATACATGGGATCGCGTGTATAAATTTACATCTGATGCTTCTAAGTACCAATTAAGTAGTAGATACACTGGTAGTACAGCCTATGGACCTGATAGCGGGAAGCCTCATATCTTTGACTGGTTTCTAACTCACTCCCGCAACGGTAGCACTCCTCCTACTAACCAGAAACCAGTTGCGAAGGCCGGTTCTGATAAAACGATTACTCTTCCTATTAATAAAGCAACTCTGAACGGAGGAGGTAGCAGTGACCCTGATGGTAGTATTACTTCTTATAAATGGACTAAAGTTTCTGGCCCTTCTTCTTATTCAATTGCTTCCAGCAATTCAAAGAGTACTGAGGTGAGAAACCTCGTAGAAGGCAGCTATACTTTCCGGCTCACTGTCAAAGATAATGATAATGCTTCGGACACCGATGACGTGAAGGTTACTGTAAACGCAGAGGAACCAGTAGCTGGAGATGGTGATGGCATCAAGTACGCCTACTACGAAGGTAATTGGGACGTTCTACCTGACTTTAGTAAGTTGACTCCTAGGAAGACTGGACAGCTGAGCAATTTTACGCTTTCGCCAAGGCAAAAGGACGGTTATTATGCATTTAAGTTTGACGGGTTTATTGACATCAAATCCAGCGGTACTTACACTTTTTATACAGCTTCCGATGACGGTAGTAAGCTGTACATTGATGGCAAACAAGTGGTTAATAATGATGGGCGACACGGAGAAGAAGAACGGTCGGGTCAGATATCACTATCAACTGGAAAACATCCCATAAGGGTTACTTATTTTGATAAATGGGGAAATAATGATGTACTAAAAGTCCTTTACAAGGGTCCAAATGTTAGTAAGAAACGTATACCCGATGATGTTCTCTTCCTCAGTGACAGCGGTAGCCCTTCTAGTAGCCAATTATCGTACGCTTACTACGAAGGCAACTGGGATAAGTTACCTAATTTTGGAAGTCTGACGCCTAAGAAAACTGGGTCTGTTAACAATTTCACACTTTCACCCCGCAGCAGAGACGATTACTATGCTTTTAAGTTTGAAGGTTCAATTAGCATACCCACTGATGGTACTTACACTTTTTACACCGGTTCTGATGACGGTAGTAAACTCTATATTGACGGAAGTCTAGTGGTTAATAACGATGGATTGCACAGTACTGAAGAACGGTCAGGTCAGAAATATCTAAACTCAGGACTCCACAGTATTCAGGTTACTTACTTTGAAAGGAAAGGTAATGCAACACTCACTGTTTCTTATAAAGGACCTAACATTAGCAAAAAGCGTATACCAGATAGTGTATTAGGTGGTAATAATGCCCGCACTGAAGTAGCTGGAAAACAACCAAAAACGGGTGAAGAAACACTTTTTGACAATGAAGTATTAAGTAACTTTGATAAAGCAGTTGTATACCCTAATCCTGCTAATCATTATTTACGGATTGGTAATGCCAGAAACGCTCAATACGTCATATTCAATGGTAATGGTCAGTCTGTTCTTTCAGGCACTATCAATGAAGAACAGAATTTGGACATCTCTGGCCTACAAAACGGAGTGTATTTCTTGAAAGTACGTCAAGAAAGTGCTCAATTAACTAAAAAGCTTCTCATCCAACACTAGATTAATCTCCTGGGTAGTGTTCCTCTGTTTTTGATATTAAGTATAACTTTATCGCGACAGAGGCTTCTACATTTTAGTACTTACCCAGTTACTTATACATCATTTCTATTTCTACAGTAATATTACTAGAAAAAGAGATCGTACTTACACTCAGGTGTGCTTATCCTTTTTATTAAAACTTCTATCAAAAATACAGAAAAGCCATTTAACACTTTAAGTTGTCTTATAGTAACGTGAACTATGGATTAGGTGAGATATAAAAGGTTGATCATCAATGTTTTGTATATTTGAATTAGCGAAATACAATACAAAACTCAACGATCAACCCTATGGATGTTCAATTTAGTGAAAATAAACTGATCAGTCTTTACATCGAGATAGATGACTTACTGAAAGCCTATAAAGCTTTTCTTATTAAGCAGGGCCTGCTAAAAGGGCCGCGCCCTACTCGCACCCCAGCCCTGAGTGCAGCGGAAATCTGCACTATTCTAGTAGCCTATCATCACTCAGGCTACAAATGCTTTGAGTATTACCGCGCGGCGGCCGCTACCGACAGGTAGTCCTTGGCACGTATCAAGACTATTTTCCAGACGCCCCCAGCTATGAACGCTTTCTAGATTACCTACCTCGCGTAACCCATCTGCTGTATCTATGGCTCTTTTATACCGCTTGTCAGGCAGAACGTACTGGACTGTATTTCATAGACAGCAAGAAGCTGGAAGTCTGCCATATTAAGCGCGAACATTCCCACCGTGTCTTTCAGGGACTGGCCGCCAAAGGTAAAACCTCTACAGGCTATTTTTTTGGCCTAAAACTGCACATCGTAATCAATAATCTAGGAGAGATTGTCTGCTTTCTGATCACTCCTGGTAATGTAGCCGATAATAACCATAAAGTATTGCACCATCTGCTGAAGGACTTGCAAGGAGTTTGTGTGGGGGATAAGGGCTATCTAACTAGCCTGTTTGAATGGTTTTATGAGCATGGACTAGAGATTGTGAAGCGACCCCGAAAGAACATGCGAGCCATACCACTATCCCGCTACAAGCATCAACTTATTAACATGAGGCCCGTTATTGAATCGGCTTTTGACATCATGGGAACGGTTTGTGACATTGATCATACTCGGCACCGTAGCCCCATCAATGCGGTTACCCATCTGTTGGCCGGATTAATTGCCTATCAGCATCTGCCTCAAAAACCCAGTGTATTCTTCCCTTCTTTAAATAAAGAGTAGAAGGCAGAAAGCTATCTTGTAGCCGCTTGATAATCCATAGTTCACGTTATAGTAAGGCTAAAGATGGATAGATTGGGATTCGTATAATTTTTTTCAGAAAGTCAGCAAACTTTCGTATCATCCGCACTTATTGATTAGTTGCGTATGCTAAATTTTATTGCCCTTGATTTTGAAACGGCTAACCACCAGCGGGGTAGCGTCTGTGAAATGGGTATTGCTGTAGTAGAGAACGGAACAATCACCGGAACTCGGTCGTGGCGGATACGCCCTACCCCTAACTGGTTTCATCCCGGAAATATCCGGGTACATGGCATCACTGCTCAGGATGTAGCAAACCAACCCGAGTTTGATGTAGTCTGGCAGGAAGCAAAGCCATATTTTGAGCATTCCAACGTGGTAGCGCATAACGCTAGCTTTGACTTAAGCTGCCTCCGTCACGTGCTTACCCAATACGATTTAGCCTTCCCCACCCTAGCGTATGCCTGTAGTTTGCAAGTAGCTCGCCGAGCCTGGTCAGGATTTCAGGCTTACGGACTGGGGGCTCTGTCCCAACGATTCGGTATCTCTCTTCACCACCATGCTGCCGAATCAGATGCTATAGCTTGTGCTCATATTTTAATAAAAGCCTGCCAAGAGCACGCTGTATGTGATTTTCCTACTATCGGCTCAGCCTTTGGACTGAGAATGGGAAAACTGTACCACGGTGGATACGAAGCTGCTGGAAAACTCATGAGAAATAAGAGATATGAAAGGTGAAAGGCCGCCGTGGAACGGTGAAAATTGAAAACTAACGATAACTTCAACGATCAGCAATTTAGCCATTGAATCATCTAACAATCAACAAAAACCACTAAGTTTGCCTAATCATTGCTGGCCTTTCTATGAGATTAGATAAAAACACCCGTAGTAAGTATCAATTAGTCGTAGGACTGGAGGTTCATGTGCAGTTGCAGAGCCAAAGTAAAATATTTGCGGCTGATCTTAACCAGTACGGAGGTGAACCCAATACGCACATCAGTCCCATCACCTTAGCCCATCCGGGCACACTACCGCTACTCAACAAAAAAGTGGTGGCCTACGCCATCCGAATGGGACTGGCCTGCCGCTGCCAGATTACTCAGCAGATGTACTTTGATCGTAAGAACTACTTCTATCCTGACTTACCTAAGGGCTACCAGATTACTCAGGATAAAACCCCGATTTGCCAAGGGGGACGAGTGCCTATCCGACCTAACCAACCGGCTCTCCGACCGGAAGACCGCAGTACCGAAGTGGTCATTCACCACATTCACCTGGAAGAAGACGCGGGCAAACTGATGCACCTCGAGGGCGAACCCGAATCTCAGGTGGACTACAATCGGGCCGGGACTCCCCTCATTGAGATTGTGACCGAACCTTGCATGCACTACCCCGAAGAAGCCTACGCCGTACTTACCGAAATTCGTAAACTAGTTCGTTACCTAAATATTTGCGATGGCAATATGGAAGAAGGCTCCATGCGCTGCGACGCCAACGTTTCGGTAAGGCTAAACGATGCCATCGAGTTGGGTCGCAAAGTAGAAGTGAAAAATATGAACTCTATCCATAACGTACAACGCGCTATTGAGCACGAGTGGGAACGGCAGATTCTATTAATTGAGCAGGGCGAAACAGTAGTATCCGAAACCCGCACTTTTGATGCTGCCACCGGCACTACAGCGGCTATGCGCTACAAAGAAGAACTAAATGACTATCGGTATTTTCCCGAGCCCGATTTAAGCCCGATGCATGTTTCTGACGAATGGCTAGAGCAAATCCGCAGCAACATGCCCCCCCTGCCCTACGAGTTGGAAAAAAAGTTTTCCGAACAGTACGGTTTACCGGAACACGACCTGGATGTACTCACCGACAGCAAGGAAATTGCCTTGTTTTACGACACATTTTGCCAACATACTTCTCACTACAAAGCTGCCGCCAACTGGGTGATGGGGCCCATCAAATCATTTTTAAATGATAGCAGTCAGCCGATTACTGAGTTTCCACTTAGTTTTCAGCAGTTGAGCGAACTGGCAGCGTTAGTAGAGTCAGAACGCGTTAGTTTTGCGGCAGCCTCTCAGAAGATTTTTCCAGCACTACTTCGGAACCCACAAGCTACGCCTACCCAACTAGCCGAACAATTAAATTTGTTTCAGGAAAGTAATACCGACAGCCTACAAACGTTGGTCAATGAGGTGATTGCTGATTTTCCCGATAAGGTAAAAGCCTATCAGAAAGGCAAAAAAGGTCTGTTAGGTATGTTTATGGGCGAGGTGATGAAGCGCAGCCGGGGAAAAGCAAACCCAAAAATTGCTAATGAATTATTACGCCAAGCCTTAGGTTAAAAACTAATAATTTTATAACCTAACCAATCTAAACGACGATATGAAAACGATCTATTCATACATTCTATACAGCATTGTTTTTCTTAGTGGCCATGCCTGTACAGAAGGTCAGTCTAGTGTGAACCAAAGTGCTCATCAACTGTGGATTGAGGGTAGTATTCTTCACCCCCAACCCAATGAGTATTTAGTGTTGGAGCACGTTGGTGAAACGGATATTGAAGTAATTGATACGCTGATTGTCACCAGCGACAGCACATTTCGCTACAGCCTGAAAGAAAACTCTCCCGGGTTTTATCGGCTCAATTTCTTTAACCGACAATACGTCAATCTTATTCTGAACGATGAAAACGTAAAAATCGTAGCTGACGGTAGCCGTCCCGATGGGGAAGTAGAAGTAACAGGTTCATCTGATACAGATTACCTTTACGCTGTGAACGATATCATGCGGAATATGCAGGAGCAGATTAATGGGCTGAACGCTGATTTCATGAAAGCCCGATCCGAAGAAGATACGGAAGCTATGGAGCAGATTGAACAGCAATATTTACAGATTGAACAGGAAAACAGCGAAAAAGTCAAGAGTAAGATCCAGGAAATGGGCAACTCTATCGCGGCACTATACGCGGTTAATTTTCTGGATGCCGAACAGGAATTTTCTTTTCTCGACGAGCTTGCCACCAAGTTTAAGGCGGAACTTCCCAATTCGCCTTATACCAAACAGTTCGTAGATCAAGTAGAAAGTCTGCGTTCCCTAGCCGTTGGCATGCCTGCTCCCGACATTCAACTACCTAACCCTGAAGGAGATACAGTTACTCTTTCATCTTTACAGGGTAAGTACGTTATGATTGACTTCTGGGCAGCTTGGTGCGGTCCCTGCCGCATGGAGAACCCAAACGTGGTTCGTATGTACAACCAATATAAAAATGAAGGCTTTGAAATCTACGGGGTCTCCCTTGACCGCTCGCGAGAAGACTGGTTAGAAGCTATCGAGAAAGATCAACTAGCCTGGAAGCATGTTTCTGACCTTCAGTACTTCAACTCAGAGGCTGCACGATTGTACAATATTAATGCTATTCCGGCTACCGTTCTGATCGATCCCGAAGGAAAAATTATTGCCAAAAATTTGCGTGGGCAAGCACTTGAAGAAAAGTTGGTAGAAATTTTCGGAGATGCCTAGGGCGTGTTGACATTAAGGCCGAACTACACTGGCTGATGAGAGATTGTTTCAAAAAATTTTTATCCCTTTAATTCAACACATCCTTAGCGTCCTCTGCGAGGTAACCTGAGTGGTTTTGAGGCTGAACCAACTAAACCACTAGATTGAAGCATTTGACCATTTCCATTATTCACGTTCCACTGTCAATTGATTAATACTTACAACAGCGTTCAGCCCGCTCAATACTACGGTCTAGCTCATGAAGAACAAACTCTAAGGTAGAATCAAATTGCGGAGATTGAGTGTTCTTTGAATCAATAGAAGTGCTATCGAACTGGTCAGGATACTGGTAACGAAGCGTTACCCAAGCGGTTTCTGCATCAGTTAGTGCAAAGAAGATTCTTTCCACTGAGTCCAGAGTGGCTGGGGAAACCGGAATAGAATCGAGAGCATAGAGACTGTCTAGTTGTACCCGGAATTGTTCCTGCAACTGCTGTACCCGCCGGGCTTTTTCTAACAGTAACTCCTTTGGGGTAACGGGCAAGTTTTCCAGGGATTTGATATCATCTGCCGAGCCAGTTTCTGAATAAAGATCCACAGTTTCTGACTGGGAAGATGATTGACATGCCATCATGGCAACTAGTACAACAATAAAAGCCAATTTAATGGAAAGTGGACACCTGAAAATTGATAATACGTTTACCATAACTTTCAATCGCCCGTGTGGTGTTCATCCACCATGGACGCGGCCACTGGCCACGGCAGCGACCCGGTATCAATTATCCCGCGCCACGGCGACCGTCGCACGGTGGCACTTTCCATTTTCAATTGAATTATCCCATATTTTCCAGCACCTGCATTACATCGCGCACGTGCTGTTCGGAGGTTTTTAGCAGCGCCATTTCATCGTCGTTTAGTTGTAGCTCAATAATTTTCTCTACCCCATTTTTACCGAGAATAACTGGAACGCCTAGGTAGCAATCACTGATTCCGTACTCACCTTCTAGCTTGATGCAAACCGGGAATACCCGACGCTGATCTTTTACGATGGCTTCTACCATCTGAGCAGCGGCTGAACCCGGGGCATACCAGGCCGAAGTACCCATCAGTTTTACCAATTCACCCCCTCCGGTTTTGGTGCGCTGAACAATAGCTTCCAGTTTGTCATCGTCAATTAGTTCGGTTACCGGAATACCGCCTACGGTAGTGTAGCGAGGCAGGGGAACCATGGTATCGCCGTGGCCACCCATCAGCACTGCCTGAATATCCTTAGGTGATACATTAAGGGCTTCAGCCAAGAACGAACGATAACGAGCCGTATCCAGAATTCCAGCCATACCCATTACTTTGGTACGGGATGCTTTAGACGTAAGATGCGCCTGATAAGTCATCACATCTAGCGGATTAGAAACCACGATAATGATCGCATCAGGCGAGTGCTGAATCACATTTTCGGTAACGGACTGCACAATTTTGGCATTCGTCCCAATCAGATCGTCCCGTGACATCCCGGGTTTGCGGGGCAGCCCCGAGGTGATCACTACTACGTCCGAGCCAGCCGTTTTGCTATAATTGTTGGTAGACCCAATGGTGCGGGTGTCGTATAGGTTGATGGGTGATTTCTCCCAAATATCGAGGGCTTTTCCTTCAGCTAGTCCTTCTTTAATATCAACAATAATTACTTCGTTGGCAATTTCTCGGTAAGCCAGTACGTCGGCACAGGTGGCCCCTACGTTTCCAGCCCCTACTACGGTAACTTTCATAGATTAGGTAAATTTTTGGTAAAAAAATGTTCGCTGTTGCAATCTAAATCAGTACCGAGACAAACCCAAGCCAGACTGCCTAAATATTGGCACTCACCTGATTGAGATTGAAAAAGCCCTTCGCCGAGCGATAGACATGAAACATATCTTGTAAATAAGTATCATAAATTTCTCCTAACGAAGCCAGCATTTTGGCTTTAATCCGGGGGTGGCTGGCAAAAATATCCTGAATATTCACGTGCGGAATCACGTAAAGTTCAGCCTCACCCGAGCGCACCACTGCGCTATACGGTCGCTGGGTTTTTGCCAAAAGGCTATTATTGCCAAAAGACTGCCCGTTACTAATGACACTCAGCGTCTCAAAATCCTGCCCTTCGTCAATCAACAGGGCGACCCGGCCCTTTTTTATCAGATAGAGGGCATGGCTGGGGTCTTTCCGAAAAAAAACAGCCTCGTCTTCCTTATACTTCCTCAAGTACAGGTACGAAAAGAAAATAGACTTTTCTTGGGCAGTAAGCTGCTCAAACAATTGAAAGGTAGCCAGAAACTCTACCAGCCCTAGCTCTTCTTCTGTAAATGACCGTTGAAAGGGGTTTCTCATGTAGATTACGCTTGTGACTTACTACTCACTTCTTTTGCAGTGCTTGGTAGTTCAGAAGCTCCATCGTCTCGCCTCCCATTGACATAGCATAAATGCTCTGCTTAGTTAGTTCTTCCACAATCACTTCTGGAATACTCAGGCTAGAAAATATTGGAATTACGGTTTTGCCTTTATACTCAGGTAAGTAGTCGAAGATCGTTTGTAGTTTATCGCTAAACTGCTGGGTGTGCTCTACTTTCGGACTGGATTTGGTTTCATTGATAAACAGATAATCTCCACTGGTAAGTACTACGTCAAACTCCTGGATATACTTCCGGTTACGTTGGCTACGGCGGGATACCCGGACAGCAAACGTATCGTATCCTTCGCAGTTGAAGTACTGCTGAGCAACAGTCTTCATGTTGGGGGCCGAGATGTCTTCAGCAATAGTTCCCATCTTATTGGCTAACTCACCCCATTTCTTATTCAAATCTTGCCGATCTTGGCGCATCTCATCCTTGAACTCAGTCATTTCCTGCTTAAACTCCCTCATCTCAGTATCGCGTTGCTGTTGATCACGACGTACTTCTTCCCGGAAGACTTGGGTGCTATCTTCCATTCGCTTGAGCGATTTATTGGTTTGAACGATAAATTCGCCCAGAACCGCTTCTAATGTGCTAACCCGCTCTCTTACTTCTTCTTCCATTTCTTATCTGAATCTGTAACCTGATTATCCTGTAGTATTCGGCGTATCCTGGTATAAATTACGACTTTTTCCAGTAATAGTTCCTTCTTCAGAATGCAACCGAACTTCATCTATCCAAATTTAAATCGGCATCCAAGTAATCTCGTAGACAATTTCATCGGAAGAGGGCAGGCGAAAGCGGTTATCAATGCGATGACCGATAATCCAGACTATTTCATCTCCAGAGAGTAGTACCAGCACCCGCTCTTTCTCGTACCGTGGCACTTTACGGTCAACCAGAAAATCGCTGACTTTTTTACGCTGCTGCATGCCCAACGGCTGAAATGAATCTCCCGTCGCCCACCGACGTACCTGAAGGGGAAACTGAAGTTTAGAAAGAGCTAGTGCTGCCGTATTTTTATCTGCTATGATTTGGTATTTCGCGCGATCTATTACTTTTCCTCTCAGTTGCCCCCAAGGAGTTTCAGTAGATTTTTCTGCTATATGCCATGCAGGAAAATCGGGTAATACCGACTGAGGAGTAACGACCAATTGCTCGCGGTCTACCCAGAGGCAATAATCACTGGAAAAGAACCGCTTTCCGGGCTGAGCCTGAGCCCGAGTTGCCCTCACGATTTGCCGGGCATCATTCCAGCTAAAACCGTAAGGGGACAACCACTCCGAAAGTAAAGAATTTGCCTGTGGATGTTTCAGTATGATTTCCTTTTGGATAAACAGCTTATTGTCTTTTTTAGTAATATACTCACTTTCAGCGTATTTCACTTCACTCTGAAAGACAGCCTCTACCTCTCTCAATCGCTGCGAAGTCGCTTGGGTAGTTTCCAATAAGGCAGGGTTGATTTTTTGCAAAGCTGGAATAATATGGTTCCGCACCCAGTTGCGTTGGTATTTATCCTCGGCATTACTACGATCTTCCCGCCAGGTTAACTGATACTCGCGGGCGTACTCCTTAATTTCTTCTTTAGTAGCCCACAGTAACGGACGAACCCAGATACCATTTTTGGGTAGCATTCCCCGTAGACCGGCAATGCCACTGCCTTTCGCCAGATTTAATAGTAAGGTTTCTAACTGATCGTTATGGTGATGCGCTAGTGCTACGTAATCAAACTTCTCTTCGGTGACCAACTGCTCAAACCACGCCCGACGGAGCTGACGGGCGGCCATTTGGGTCGAAATTTGCTGTTCTTCAGCAAAGGTTTGGGCAGAAAAAGAATGATTGTAAAAAGGTACTTTGTATTTATCGGCCAATTGCATGACAAAGTGCTCATCTTGATCTGACTCTTCCCCCCTAAGTTGAAAATTGACGTGCGCAATGGCCCAATATTGATCTTCCTGAGCAAAAAGATGGCAGAGCACCGAAGAGTCCACTCCCCCGCTCACCGAAAGCAGGATTCGGTCATGGGGCTCGAACAACTGCTGTTCGTTCGTATATTTGCGAAACTTTTGTTGAAATGAATTCAATGCTTTTGCCGTTAGCAATGGTAAGGTACAAAATAGGATGAAGAATTTACTACGCTATGCGGGGTTCGTCAGTTTGCTTTTAATATGTGAATTCGCCTTCGGGCAAACTAAGATTCAGGTAGAACAAGCAGAATTTCTCCGAGGTGGGGGTTCCGATGCAGACGGTAATTCGTTTCGTAAGCTGATAGGCGATGTCATATTAGTACAAGGCAACACTCGCATCTTCGGTGACTCGGTCATTTATTATTCTAAGCGAAACTTTACTGAGGTATTTGGTGATACTGTTCGAATAGAAGAGAGCGACACGATTGTGATAACCGGCGGCAGACTGCGTTACGACGGAAATAAGCAGTTGGCTGAAATGCGGGATGACGTTCTTTACCAAGACCCCAGCATGAAGCTTTATACAGATTACCTAGACTACAACCTGGCCGATAATATTGCTTATTACTACAATGGCGGAAAGCTGGTTGATACCACAAACGTACTGACCAGTAGGTTAGGTAATTACCAAACGGCTACTAACTTAGCGGCTTTTAAGGACAGTGTGGTGTTAATCAACCCGGAATATACCTTGGAGGCTGACACACTGGAATACAATACTGTCACAAAAATAGCTTATACTCGAGGACCTACCATTATTACATCTAAAGATAGCACCCAACTTAATGCTGAAGCGGGTAGTGAAATTAGCACTACCGATAAGCAATCTATCTTCGGATTGGGAACTATTGAAACTGATGCCTACCTCATTAGTGCCGATCGACTATTTGCCGATGAACTTAATAAACGTTACAATGCTACTAGTAACGTAGAGATGGTCTCGAAGGAGCAGGATGTGATTATTGTTGGTGACTCCGCTTTTTACCGGATGGAAGAAGGGATTACCAAAATATTCGGCAATCCGGTGATGAAGAAAATTATGGAAGGCGATACGCTCTTTCTGGCTGCCGATACACTGATTAGCGTAGAAGATTCTATTCCGGCCAACGAGCGCATTCTAGCTTTCCCGAACGTTCGCATCTATCGATCTGACCTTCAAGGTATTGCCGATTCACTAGCCTATCATATTCTTGACTCAGTACTGTACTTTTTTCAAGATCCGGTATTATGGGCGCAGGATAGCCAGATTGAAGCCGATTCTATTAACGTGGAACTGCTGGACGGGAAAATTCATAAGATGAATGCTACCGATAACTCTTTCGTGGTCTCAACCGATACGCTTAGCAATTTTAACCAGATTAAAGGTCGGGATATGGAAGCCTTTTTTAACGAAGGGAATATTTCCAATATTAATGTGTACGGCAATGGCGAAAGTATCTACTTCCCGCTGCAAGGCGATTCGCTCATCGTCGCCATGAACCGGATTCTGTGTAGCGATATTTTTATATTCTTTGAGAAAAACGAACTCAGCAGCATCCGCTTCGATAATAAGCCCGAAGGTAAATTTATTCCTCCTCACGAAATAACTCCTGAGAACACCAAGCTGGAGGGTTTTAGCTGGCGAATAGAAGAACGCCCGACCCTAGCTTCTATCTTCAATCCAGTGCTAAAAGTAAAACCCGAACCTCCCCCAATCAATATTGAGGTAAAACCAGTGCCTATTCCCGCTGCTACTCTTCCCTAAAAGTTAGCAATTCCCGAGGTTATTTCTTTAGGCTTCTTTATCATAAGGAAAAGGACTAGTTGCTGTCCAACCACCATCGACTACCAAAGTTTGTCCGGTAATATGAGAAGCCTGAGGCGAAAGAAAGAATAAAGCAGCTTGGGCGATTTCGGATGTTTCGGCCGGACGTTGCGTGGGAGTCACTCGCTGCCAACTTTCTACGTAGTTTTCATCTTCCTGCAAGGTGCGATCCGTTACCGTAGCTCCGGGTGCTAGTGCATTAATAGTAATTTGGTGGGGTGAAAGTTCTGCTACCAGATTCTTCGCCATCATACTCAGGGCAGCTTTCGTCATAGCGTAAACCGTTAATTTAGCCGCCGCTTGCACCCCGATTACGGATGACATCAACAAAACTCGTCCACCCTGCCCCTGTTCGCGCATTTGCTGGGCGGCGGCTTGGGTAAGAAAAAATCCACCCCGTAAATTCAAATTCATTACTTTCTGAAAGTTTTCGGGCTTGAACGTGAAAAAATCTCCAAACATCGTAATCCCCGCATTGGGAACCACCATATCAACCCTGCCAAATTGGGCTACGGCTTCCTGTACAATTTGCCGAGTAAATTCTACCTGACTAGCATCTCCCGGAAAAGCTACACACTTTCCTTTTCCTTCCAATTGAATGATTTCTGCTGCTTGATGGGCGAGTGAAGTATCTAAGTCATTGAGCACTACGGATGCCCCCTCATGAGCCAACTGCCGAGCAATTTCGTAGCCGATTCCCGTTCCGGCTCCGGTGATGACAGCTACTTTATTAGCAAATCTCATAGTAATACGGGTGTTTATTCGTTGGTACGCTGGCGTACTTGCGTGAGTAGTTTTTTAATCTGCTTATTGAAGTTTTGTAATATCGGCACGTAGTTTCTATAGACCAGAATGTACTGATGAGCTACCCGATTTTTATAATCCGACTGGGAGGTAACGTAATCGTAGTAGGATTCTTCGTAATTACCCATCAACAAACTAGCGTACCAAGGGTAGTGGTCTCGCCAGTAAGCTAGGTTACCAGTAATATTATCGGTGATTAAGTTGGAAAAAATCTCGAGATCGGTTTGGTAGCCACTATAAACGAAAATAATGTTAGCAACCAGTGTATCTTCCGGGGTTTCGTTAAAATCAGCAAATTCCCGTAGCAGGTCATACCCCTTCAGATTGGGGGTAAATACCCGGAAACTCTGGACTAAAAAAGGGCAAACTTTGCAGTTGATTATTTCTTCCCTCGATAGAGAGTCATTAATAACTTGTAAAAAGGCATTCTCTCTACTTTGGTAGTGGTCAATAACATTTTCCAGCAGAACAGTATCCCGGACTATGTCGGTAGCCACCGTTGCCAAAATATTTTCCAATGTTTTTGCCTGCTTTCGTTCTTCATTCCAGTTATTAATAGAAACCGCTACCAGTATTCCAATCACTACTAAGGCGATTTCACCTATGGCATACTTCAAATACTTTCCTACTTGATTAGTACTCAGTGACTTCTTACGAGTATTTCTAAAGAGCTTCATTTCTCCGTCAACTATGGTTAATCCGGGCTTAGTAAAACTTTTACCGCTTGTTTTTCTTCCATAAGATCAAAGCCTTTTCGCCAATCAGACAGTGGAAAGCGGTGGGTGATAATATCGCTTAAATCCAGCGTTTGTTGCCCCAGAATCTGCATGGTTCGTCGCCAGGTTTCCTTAGTGTAACCTACGGAACCGTATATCTTTAACTGCCGAAATGCCACCAAATCCCAAGGTAGGATGAGATCACGACCAAAGTGCCCTACTTGCACGTAGCACCCCATTGGGCGAAGTGACTGCATACAGTTTTGTACTGAAGCTTCTGCCCCGGCAGTTTCAATGGCTAAAGCTACTCCCTGCCCATCAGTTTCTTCAGCAATTACTTCCGCGAGATTCTCCTGGTTTACAACCACAGTACGGGCGGTACCATATTTATGCGCCATTTCTAGCCGCATATCATCGTCACTGGTTCCCGCTACAATTACCTTCAGTCCGTGAGCTAGTAGCATTTTCAAACATAGTAGTCCAATTGGGCCTGGTCCCGATAGTAGCACGACATCGCCTAACCGGAACGAAGCTACTTCTTCCACTACGTGTACTGCTACCGCCAGCGGCTCTACCAGCGCCCCGTATTCCATCGATACGCCTTCCGGAATTTTGAATAATTGATCCGGTCGAACGGCTGCGTATTTGGTGAAAGCACCGTTCACTCCGTGCCCCATTCCCCGACGGTTGGCACAAAACATAAACTCACCCCGCTCGCAGTACTCACAACGACCACACTGCACTGCTGTAGCCCCTAGCACGCTAAATGTATCACCCGGTTGTACGCCTTTCACTTCTGAGCCAATATCGACTACTTTTCCTGAAAACTCGTGCCCTAGAATCACCGGCGGATAATTCCGAAACGTATCGTGGTAGACATGCAAATCAGTACCACAAATACCACAGTGGGCAACCTCCAGCATCACCTGGTTAGCTGCTCGGGTTGGCTCTTCGGTCTCTCGCAGCTCTACATTTCCCGAGCCTTTTTGGTATTTTACAAGGGCTTTCATAGTTGGGCAGTGTTCAGGTGTTCGTGCTCTGAGTTCTGATTTCATCACACTGCACTCTATAGTTGAGTCGTCTATTTTCTCGATACAAAACTGTAAAACATTAAGTTTGACATTTCTTCTCCAAGCTGTTTCTCGTTTAGAGCATATCCATATTCATTCATTTCTCGTAGAAAACTACCTTCTACAAGTTTAGGGTGCTTACAGTCACGGTGTATTTCACCCTCAACCTTCCCCATCCTTTCCATAATGACTAATACGCCATTTTCGTTTAGCAGCCGATGGATTTCCATCATAATACCCTCTCGTAATTCAATTTCGTGAAATACATTGAGCATTAAAACCCTGTCAAAAATTCCGTTAGGCAAATGGGTAGAGTCTTCCGTACCAAGTACAAGATTAAAATCAGCGTTAATTGACGAATCAACTACATTTTTGTGGTATCTCAATACTGCTTCAAACTGATATAATCTTGAGGAATCAATCTCCTGCAAATACCACGTAATTCCTTCCTTAAAACACGAAATTTGAATTTCTGTGATTCCATTTCCTGCCCCGATACTTGCGATTGTCTCTCCGGGTTGGCAATTAGTCAGGTGGTAATAGCTATTATACTCCTGCTTTATTTCCAAATAACTATCGGGAAAACGTTTGTAGTTATAGGGTTTGTTAACTGACTGGCAAGAAATGAAAAGGGTTAGCCATATAATTTGCCAGAGTATCCCAAGTCGTCTATCCACTATTTTAAGCAATTTTATTTTGGGTATTTAATCTCTCCGAACCATAACACTTTAACACCTTAGTACTAAAACACTCATAATATTCTTCTCGCTGCTTCCACAATATTTTTCGCCCGTAGCCCGTACAAATCCAGCAATTCGTTAGCCTGACCAGATTCACCAAAGACATCCTGTACGCCTACCCTAATAATTGGGCAGGGATGATGCTCAGCAACTACTCCCGCTACGGCTTCGCCCAATCCACCGATAATGGAATGTTCTTCAGCCGTAACAATTCCTTTGGTTTCTTTAGCCGCCGTAACGACTGCTTCGGCATCTAGCGGTTTCACGGTAGGCAGATGGAGCACTCGTACTAAGTAACCTTCTTGGGAGAGTGTATCCGCTGCTTGTAGTCCTTCACCAACCATAATGCCGGTGGTGATGATAGTAATATCGCCGCCTTCTCGTAGCAATTTGGCCTTGCCAATGGTAAAGTTACCGTGAACCTCTTCCACAACCGGATAAGTATCCCGTCCGAAACGGAGATACACCGGACCATTGTATTTTGCTGCGGCAATGGTAGCTTGCTTGGCCTCTTCGTAGTCGCCCGGAACCAAAACGGTCATGTTTGGGAAGACCCGGGCAATGGCAATGTCTTCATTCGCCTGGTGGGATGCTCCGTCTCCCCCCGTGCTAATTCCGCAGTGGGTCGCGCCAATCTTTACGTTTAGTTTAGGATAAGCAATAGAATTTCGCATCTGGTCACCGGCTCGGCAGGTAGCGAATACTCCAAACGTTGAAGCAAAGGGAATATACCCTTCCAGTGCCAATCCCGCGGCTACCGATAGCATATTTTGCTCCTGCACTCCGCAGTTGAAAAATCGGTCAGGATACTCGGCTTCAAATTCGTAGGTCTTGGTGGCTTTGGCTACGTCGGCATCCAGCACTACCAGATTATCATAATCTTTCGCCAGTTCTTTCAGACCATCTACATAGCCCTGGCGGGTTTGCTTAAACTCCATCGGTTAGTTCCTTTAGTGCGTTTTCGTAAGCTTCCTTATCCGGTGGGGTACCGTGCCAGCTTACTTCATTTTCCATGAATGAAACCCCTTTTCCCTTAGTAGTATTGGCAATAATCATCACGGGTTGGGTTTCCTGCTTTGCATTTTCTACCGTGGTAATGATTTGTCGGTAATCATGCCCATCAATAGTAAATACTTTCCAGCCGAAGCTTTCCCACTTGGGAGCCAGCGGATCAAGCGGCATTATATCTTCCGAATTGCCGTCAGTTTGCAGATAGTTGCGATCTACAAAACCAATCACATTGTCCAGCTTATACTTGTTGGCAAACATCGCAGCTTCCCAGGCTTGGCCTTCCTGAATCTCTCCATCGCCACACATAATGTAGTAATAATGTTGCTGCTTACGAAGCTTCGCGCCCAACGCCATGCCCATTCCCGTAGAGATGCCTAGCCCCAGCGTTCCGGTATTCGCTTCAATGCCAGGGGTTTTGGGTTGATGGGGATGACCCTGAAGATGAGAGCCGGGGCGGCGAAAGGTTTTCAAATCCTCTTTGGGAAAATAGCCACAATCAGCCAAGACAGCGTAGATTACTGGGGTACAATGCCCTTTAGACAGTACAAACCGATCCCGATCGGTCCATTCCGGCTGCTCCGGACGGTGATTCATCAGATGGTAATATAGAGCAACTAGAATATCCGTCGCACCTAAGCTGCCACCTACGTGACCCGAGTTAGCCCGATGCACCATGGTAACAATCTCCCGCCGTATCTTGACCGCTTTCTTTTTTAGTACTTCAATCTGGTTATTATCGATCATTAAGTTGAATTATGAATTTATTCCAGACCGAGAATTTCTCGGTTCATGGTTTGGTTAGTTTCACTTTTAGCAAAGTCATCAAAAGCTTGTGAAGTTGCTTCAATTAGATGGCGTTGAATAAAAGGTGCCCCTTCCCTGGCTCCCTGCTCTGGGCTTTTTACGCAGCACTCCCACTCCAGAATAGCCCAGCCATCGTAACCGTGTTCAGTCAGCAAAGAAAACACCCGGCTAAAGTCAACTTGTCCGTCACCCAAAGAGCGGAATCGCCCGGCTCGCTCTTTCCACGATTTATATCCACCGTACACTCCCTGTAAACCCGTTGGATTAAACTCCGCATCTTTCACATGAAACGCTTTTATCCGATCGGCAAAGATGTTAATGAACTCTAGATAACCAAGCTGCTGAAGTAGTAAGTGGCTAGGATCGTAAGTCAGACAAGCCGCTGGGTGCTGATTACTGTATTCCAGAAATTGCTGAAATGTAGCACCATCGTATAGATCAGAACCAGGATGTAGTTCGTAGCCAAAGGTTATTCCGTTTTCATGAGCATAATCTAGCAATGGCAACCAACGTCGGGATAACTCCTGAAAAGCCTCTTCAATCAGTCCGTCGGAACGCTGAGGCCAGGGGTACAAATACGGCCAGGCTAAACCACCCGACAATACCGAAATATTCGTTGTACCCATATTCACCGAAGCCCGAATGGTTTTCCGAAGTTCTTCACTTGCCCACTCCACTTGCTGCGCCTGGCTCAAATTTTTAGGATAGAACGGTTGAAATAATCGCTCGTAAGCCGGATGCATCGCTATCACCTGCCCCTGCAAATAAGAAGCTAATTCAATCACTTCTACTCCCTGTTCACTTAACTTACCCCGTAAATCATCACAATAGTCTCTCGAGTCAGCCGCCAGATTTAGATCAATCACTCTTTCGTCCCAAGTGGGTATTTGTACTCCGCAGTAGCCCAAATTAGCCACCCAAGTACCTATCGTATCCAGTTGGTTAAAAGGAGGCTCTTCGCCTAGAAACTGCGCCAGAAATATGCCCGGACCTTTAATAGAAGCCATTCATGACGATTTTTCAGGTTTGAAAATAATTTACCGAGCCAGTCGTAGTTATCACCTACACATGTACTGTTTACGGTTTATCGCCCGAAAAATACGCTGTTTATTGGTCTAACAAAAGCCCTCTAGCAAGACTTTACCTACCCTGGTTCGGTATGTACAGGCACTTAAGCACTTTGCATTTCTTAAGGGGTACTTTTAAAATCTATTAACTAAAATGTAACAAATCTTACGATTTTTATTGTTTTGAAATAAAAAAATCTGTTACTTTTATAAAATATGGTGTTATGAATTGCGTTGGATGAAATCACTTTTGCTAATATTGTCACTTACCATCTTCTCTCTCGCGGCGGTCAGTCAAGATATAGTACTTGTCGATCCTATATTCGAGGAGTCAGTATCTACTGGGAATGTGGTAAAGACAGTATTGCAGATCAGAAATGATAGCGATCACCCTATTCGTCTTGGGGTTCAACTAAACGACTCTTACCATAGAGGTAACCAAATCTCATCCATTTGTATTGGTAATGAGTGTTTTACCGATTTTGATGCTCTCGAGATTACTACGCTCAATCCTGGTGAAGTGCTCAACGACATTCAAATTCGCTTTAATGCGGGCTACGATGAACTAACCCGGGAGCTTTCGCTCACTCTGTACGATATTGAGAAGCCCTCTAGCCGACTAACTGAACGCTTTCGGTATCATATCAAGAACAATTTTCCTAATGGTGTTCTTTTCGCCAATGATGCTCTGCAAATCAGTAAGGTTTATCCAAACCCAGTTTCCACTACGGCTTCTATTGATTACGCCTTTAATAATCAGTTAACACCCGCTACAGTTACTATTCACAATATTTTGGGTGACCGGGTGCTGGAACTGAAGCTAGACCAATCAGAGAGTAATCTAAAAATCCCCGTCGAGCGACTTCCGAATGGTATCTACTTTTATACCTTGCAACTCAACGGAAGAGGCGTAACTACTAAAAAGTTCGTCATCAAAAAATAAGCCTGTCTTTCCTTTCGTTTTCCTTGTAATCGGAACTTGTCGGCTACGAGCGTGGTTGCATTTTGTGCACCAAGGTGCTATCTTCGCATTTTAGAAAAATAATCGGTTTGAAAGGATTTTTCATTGTTTTTGTGGTTATCAGCACATCCTTGCTGGGTTGTAGTGAGTACCGCGACTTGCTTAAGAAAGGTAGTTGGGAAGAGCAGTACGAAGCTGCCCTTGAATACTACGAGGCGAAGGATTACTATCGGGCTACTGTGCTACTAGAAAATGTCTTGCCCATCATTCGGGGAACCCAAAAGTCTGAGGATGCCCAGTTTTACTATGCTTACGCCCACTACTACGAGCAAAAGTATATCTTGAGTGCCCACTACTTTAAGGAGTTTTACGAGACCTACTCTCGTAGCGAGAAGGCCCAGGAAGCTATGTTTATGCACGCTTACTCGCTGTATCTGGAATCGCCTAACCCTAGCTTAGATCAAAGCAGTACCAAAGAAGCCATTGACGCTATGCAACGGTTCATCAACCGTCATCCGTACAGTGATTACAAAGAGCGAGCTGAAGCAATCTTGGATCAACTCCAAGAAAAGTTGGAGCTTAAGGCCTTTAAAAATGCCAAGCAGTACTATGACCTGGATCGATACGATGCTGCCATTATCTCTCTCGATAACTTTCAGAAGGATTATCCCGACTCTGATATGAACGAAGCAGCTAGCTACTACAAGCTGGAGGCTCAGTTTCAGTTAGCAGAAAAGAGTATTGTCACAAAGCAGCGCGACCGCTACTACACTGCCATTGAGTTTTACCAAAACTTTATCGACAAATACCCTGAAAGTGACTTTATACCTCAGGCTGAAACTATTTATGAATCTTCTTTGGATAAAGTACAGAAGCAAAGTAATAGCCGGGACACAAAAACGAGGTAATAATAGTTAATATACAATACTAATGATGAAAAAACCCAATATCAACGCTTCTATCGTTACGCACGATACTGATAAACTAGCTGCTCCTACTGGAAATCTGTATGAATCTGTGGTCATCATTTCTAAACGAGCCCGGCAGATATCCGTAAATCTGAAAGAGGAGTTGAACGGCAAACTCGCTGAGTTTGCTACGACGGTAGATAACCTGGAAGAGGTTTTCGAGAACCGGGAGCAGATCGAGATTTCTAAATTCTACGAGCGCATGCCCAAGCCAACTATTTTGGCTACGGATGAATTTACCAACGACGAAATCATGCACCGCCGGGTAGAAGATACCGAAGAATAGACCCGTTTTGTCTCTTCCAGGAAAAAAAATTATCCTCGGAATCTGTGGAAGTATAGCCGCCTACAAAGCGGCTTTTTTGGTTCGATTACTCGTGAAAGAGGGAGCTGAAGTTCAGGTGGTTATGACTGAGGCCGCCCAGGACTTTATCACCCCGCTGACCCTGGCCACCCTCTCCAAACGCCCGGTGCTTTCCCGTTTTTCTTCTGACCTCTCTACCGGACAGTGGAACAATCACGTTGACTTAGGCCTATGGGCTGACCTAATATTGGTGGCTCCGGCGAGTGCTCATAGCATAGCGAAATTCGCCACCGGGTATTGCAATGATTTACTTACCGCTGTGTATCTCTCTGCTCGTTGCCCGGTTTGGATTGCCCCGGCCATGGATTTGGATATGTACCAGCACCCTTCAGTGCAAACTAATTTGCGCAAGCTGGCTGATTACGGTAACATCATTATTGATGCTGAGGAGGGCGAATTGGCTAGCGGACTTTCGGGCGTAGGTCGTTTGGCTGAGCCAGAACATATTATCCAACAGCTAACCGATTTTTTTGCACCTGCCCAATCATTGCTAGGTAAAAAAGTATTAATCACCGCGGGCCCTACTCAAGAACCCCTCGACCCGGTACGGTACCTCACCAATGCTTCTTCGGGAAAAATGGGGTACGCACTGGCGAAGGAAGCTGCCCAACGGGGCGCACTGGTGCATCTAGTCAGTGGTCCGGTGGCTATTTCATTCACTCACCCATCGGTAACCATCTCCTTAGTAACTACGGCCGAAGAGATGCTTCAGGCGTCTCAAGCACAGTTTACTGAGATTGATATTGCCGTTTTTGCCGCGGCTGTCTCGGATTATGCCCCAGCCGAAAAACATTCTCAGAAGATTAAAAAGAAAGATGACACCTTGACGTTAACCCTAAAGAAAAATCCGGACATTGCCCAAACGCTGGGACAGCAAAAAAAAGTGGGGCAGATTCTGGTAGGTTTCGCCCTGGAAACAAATGATGAGCTTACTCATGCTCGAAATAAGTTAGAGAAGAAAAATCTGGATATTGTTGTGCTCAACTCAATGAACGACGCTGGTGCCGGATTTGGACACGATACTAACCAGATCTCCTTACTGAATCGAAAAAATTCGGATGTTCTCACATTCGACTTAAAAACAAAAGCCGATGTTGCCCGAGATATTTGGAATTACATTGAACAGTACTAGATCTGGCATTCTTACCATTCTTTTTACCCTGATTAGCTCCGCCAGTTTCTCTCAGGAATTGAACGCAACGGTGCGGGTTAGTGGTCAAAACCTGCCCGCTTCGGCTAACCGGGTAGTGGAGGATATGCAGAATGCTTTCGCCCAGTTTCTGAATAACCGCAAGTGGACTGAACACACTTACGCCGCCGAGGAACGTATCAACTGCAATTTTATCATCACCATTGACGATATGCCCTCAGTGAGCGATTTTACAGCGACGGTGCAAATCCAGTCTTCCCGCCCAGTGTTTAACACCAATTACGAAACGTTGATATTCAATTTTGCCGACCGCGACTGGAGCTTCCGTTATACCGAAGACCAGCCTCTCAATTTTAACCCCAATGCCTTTACCGATAATATTACCAGCTTACTATCATTTTACGCTTATATGATACTGGGAATGGACTACGACTCTTTCGGTAACCTGGGCGGGCAATCTTACTTTGAGCTGGCACAGCAAGTAGTTATTAACGCCCAACAGCAAGGCGGTGGCTGGGATCAGTTTGGAGGCAACCGACGGAATCGCTACTGGTTAGTGGAAAACATGATTAACCCCCAGATGATCCCGATTCGGGAGGGGCTGTATCAGTACCATCGCCAGGGGCTGGATATTTTTTCTGATGAAGAAGACAAAGGCCGCGCTAATATTCTGGAAGCCTTACAGGGTATGCAAGAAATCAGCAAGCTATTTCCGCAATCAATCGCCATCATCTCCTTCTTCGATGCTAAAAACGACGAGCTTATTAGCGTATTTACCAAAGGAGACCCCTCGGATCGGCGCGAAGCCTACAATACCTTAGTCGCCATCAATCCTTCTGAAACTGATAAGTATCAGGTGATTATTGATTAAGTCTGGAGAAACCGAGTGGCTGAATGTTCAATTGCTGATTACTGAAGAAAAATTGAAAATTGTGCCGCCATAAGCTTCCAGCTAAATACTTCTTACTTCCATTGCCTATTATTCTGCGCCGCCCATCGCATGGCGCGTCAGCATCAGTCGTCACTCGTTATTTAAAATCTTCATATAAAATTCATATATTTATTCTTATTGTAAGAATTTTATTCTTTAATTTTGTATGCTCAACATAGCTATTAATAACAATACTAGAAGTTGAGTAGAATCATAATGGGTTATAAAACCAAGCTTTCTGATTTGTGGTTGTATCATTACCCATTTTCAAAAAATGTGGATTAGTCAAAATCGACCTGTATAGGAATAGAAAAGAAGAGAACGTATGCTGCAAAGTCTCACCATCAAGAATTACGCACTTCTTCAGGAGCTCGAGATGCGACCTTCGGAGAAGCTGAATATGATTACAGGCGAGACCGGAGCGGGGAAATCGATTATGCTCGGGGCTATTGGCTTATTGCTGGGCAACCGGGCGGATACTCGCTCGCTCTACGCTGGAGACCGAAAGTGTATTATCGAAGGCGTCTTTACCATCAATAAATTCAGCCTTGAATCTATTTTCGATCAAGAAGAACTGGACTACGATCCTATCTGCATTCTCCGACGAGAGATTAGTCCCAGTGGCAAGTCCAGGGCTTTTGTAAATGATACTCCCGTCCGGCTAGAAACCATGCGGGGCATTGGCCATTTGCTGGTCGATATTCACAGTCAGCACGATACCTTACAATTAGGTGATAATTCGTACCAGCGGGAGGTTATCGATGCTTACGCTAATAACGAAATCCTTCGGAGTTCTTATTTCAAAAAATACCAGCAGTACTGCCGAGCTAAGCAAGAGTTAGAGCGAATGAGTGCTGAATCTTCCCGCCTTCGCCAAGAAGATGACTACAACCGATTTCTGTTGGAAGAACTACACCGGGCTACCCTGCAAGAGGGTGAGCAGGAAGCTCTGGAAGAAACCATGCAGGTAATGGAAAATGCGGGGAATATTCAGGAGCAACTACAAATTATTCAGACGCTTTGCGGAGGCGAAGACATGTCGGTTGACCAACTTCTGGCGCAAGCCAAACAAGCCATTACCAAAATTGCCAGTTTTTCGCCCGCTTATGAGTCTATCTACCAGCGTATAGAAAGTTGCCTGATTGAACTAAGGGATATTACCAGTGAAGTGGAGAATGAAGCCCTTCAGGTAGAATTTGACCCTGAAAAGGTAGAAGCAGCTGGGGAACGCCTTGATTTATTGTACAAGTTGCAGCAAAAACATCAAGCCAACTCAGTGGTAAAACTTTTGAAACTGCAACAGGAACTAGAAGAAAAAGTAGATCAGGTGAGTAATCTGGATGATGAAATCGCCCGGTTGAAACAGGTGCAGGAAGTATCTCATCAGGAAATGCAGGAAGCTTCCCAACGTTTGACCAAATCGCGCCAAGCTGTGTTTGCTCCTTTAGCAAAAGAGTTAGCCCGACTGCTCAAAAACCTGGGTATTCCTGATGCGGTGGTAGACATTGAGCTTCGCGAGGTTGAACCCACTGAAGATGGTACGGATGAAATTGTCATTCTCTTCAGTGCTAATAAAGGAATTGTCCCCCAAGAACTACGCGGCGTGGCTTCTGGTGGAGAATTTTCCCGCCTAATGTTCTGTATCAAATACATCCTAGCTGGAAAAACCTCACTACCCACCATTATTTTTGATGAAATTGATACGGGTGTATCCGGTGAGATAGCTATCAAAATGGTGAATATGATGAAGGAAATGGCCAACCAACATCAAGTAATCGCGATTAGCCACTTGCCCCAAGTGGCCGCCAAGGGTGACGCTCACTATTTTGTGTACAAAGATAATAGCTCTGACAAAGTCGTATCTAATATCCGTCGTCTGTCAGAAGAAGAGCGCGTTGAGGAAATTGCCAAGATGCTCGGTGGCAACAATCCCTCTTCTATCGCCTACGAAAATGCCAAAGAGTTACTTTCTTGTTAGTGTTTTAGTGTTGTAATTCATTGAAGTAAACAAGGTTTGTGTCCTAAAAATACGAAATTCAATTGCCTTTACCTGTCGATTATTATTACATGTTCCTGTCAAAGGCTGTTTCTACATCGTTCAAGAAGAGTTGATTTAGCTTTCGGAAACTTTCAGATTAATTGTGCCTTAAAGCTGTATTCCAAGTTCAATTTAGAAGAATCAGTGAGAATTGTGTACATCCAGGATTAAAGAAGGAAAAATGAATTACAACAAAACCTAAAGCTAACTAGAGTCTGTCCTTGGTCAGACCGTCATGGCTCGAGAGTATTCGGGTATTTAGGTTAGAAAGTTGCAGGTAGGAAGTTACATCGCACCATCATTCAGTATTTCTGCAAACGCTGAGTTCCAAAATTCACGGCATTAAGAAAACCGACCAATCCACCGAGCAGATGCGATTCCCAAGAAACATAGCTTTGGGTGGGTAGCACTCCATAGAAAATACTACCATAAGAGATAAGTATGATGATAGAAATAAGCAATGACTTAAAATCACGCTGAAACAGTCCGAAGAAAATGAGAAAAAAAGCGATACCATAGATCAGTCCACTTGCTCCAATATGAATAGATGTACGGGCAAACAGCCAGACCAAAACCCCTGTAAAGAAGTAACACTGTAAGAACACCCGGTTAGCTACTCTACGATAAAACATAAACAATATAGTACCGAAAATCAGCACTGGCATGGTGTTAGACACTAAGTGAGCTACTGAGCCGTGTAGCATAGGTGCCGTTACAATACCAAGTAGGCCCCGAATAGTGCGGGGTAAAATACCAAACATCGCCAAATCAATGGGGTAGAGTTGATCCAGGAAAAATACGCCCCACATCAAAAACACTAGACGGGACGGCACCAACATACTACTACTGATTGACTGCATTCTGTATTATTCTTTCAAACTACTTACGGGAGAACGTGAAATCAGCCGAATAAATACGGGCAAATGATCACTGAAACCTCCGTGATACTGAAAGCCCACGTAAGTCCGGTTGGGTTTAAATCCTAAATTCGCTTCATCAGGTTCTAGCAACCAGTCCGGAGAGTAAATCTGTCCCCTTCCTTGGTCAATCACCCAGTCAGATGGCGGCCTGAACCAGCTTTCTGAAGCCAGCCACTGATCCAAAACGCTCCATTCTCCCTGATATTTATGGGTTCCCTCAAATTGATACTGACTAATATTTCGGAGTGGTGTTTGCTCTACTAATTGTTGCATACTAACATCCTCCGGCGCATCATTAAAATCCCCAGTAACCAAAACCTGGGCATCAGGTCTTTCTGCTACCACTTGCTGAATATGCGCTGCTAAGGTGGCTGCCGCCTGCTTACGCGACTCTTCCGAAATCTTCGTTCCACTGTAGCGGGAAGGCCAGTGATTAAGATAAAGGTGTACAGTATCTTGACTGGATAGCTGCACCCGAGCGTACAGAATATCGCGGGTTTTTCGTCCATTGGGCAATGATACCGTGATATATTCCTGATACTCAATACTTACTAAATCAGGGCGAAACAACAGGACAACATCAATACCCCGTGCATCGGGCGACTCCTGGTGGATAATCTGATACCCTAACCGATGCAGTGGAGTCTCTCGAAGTAAAGCTTCCAGCACATAACGATTTTCCACTTCCGCCAGCCCCACGATAGCGGGTGGGTTCCACTCCCCTACCCCAGCAATCACTTTGTAGATGCGGTTCAGTTTGGTAAGAAACCGTCCGTAAGTCCAGTGTCGATCACCATCGGGTAAAAATGCTTCATCGCGCGTTAGAGAATCATCCTGAACGTCAAACAGATTCTCAACATTATAAAACATCCATGTCATTTCTGATCGACTAACGGATTGCGCCTCGACTTCCGTAGACCAGATGATCAAAACCATCGTGAACGTCTGTAATAATCGCATAGACCAGCAAGGTACAAGGATAATTATCGTATCGCTCGCCAATTTACCCATATATCTTACGAGCAAGTCAAAATTGTACTCAACCCACTGAACTTGCCAACTTTATAAAATGTATTTTAGATAAGTTCTTATTAGAAATATACCAGGCATGACCACGATTGAGATAAAAGCAAAAATGCACGAGCGCATTGAGCATTTGACTGAAGATCAAATCAAAAAACTCTACTCCATTATGGAAGAGGAGTTCGAGACTCCTACTTCTATACCTTCGCCCAGCAGAAAACGTCAATTAGGTATCATACCTGGGCTAATTAAATATATGGCATCAGATTTTGATGAGCCTTTAGAAGATTTTGAAGAATATATGCCATCTCAGAATTCTAAAGGATGAATTATCTTCTAGACACTAACGCCTTGCTTTGGGCAATGGAAAAAAGCCCAGCATTAACCAAAAAAGCACAAGAAGTAATTGTCGATCTTAATAATAGCATTTACGTTAGTATTGTCAGCCTTTGGGAAATTGCTATCAAATTAAGCATAGGTAAACTTGAGCTTACGAAGTCGATGGATGACCTTATTGAAGGTATAGATATACAAGGTTACACTTTATTACCAATCAGTGTGGACACCGTTAAAATAATTGAAAACCTTCCCTTTCATCACCGTGACCCGTTTGATCGCTTACTAATTGCTCAAGCAAAAGTTGACGACCTTACTATCATAACCAGTGACGATAAGTTTGAGGGTTATGATATAAAGCGATATTGGTAGAAACGGATCATTTCTACAACGGAATATTACCATGCTTTTTCTTAGGGAGCTTATCTACTTTATTCTCCAACATTTCAAAAGCCAGGATTAGCTTGGTTCGGGTATCTTCGGGATAGATAACTTCATCTACGTAGCCCCGGCTCGCCGCCCGGTACGGATTAGCAAAGGTCTCAGTGTACTCGTCAATTTTTTGCTGTAACCGCTCTTCAGGATTTTTGGATTGGGCAATTTCTCTCTTGAAGATAATCTCAGACGCGCCCTTGGCCCCCATCACCGCAATTTCCGCCGAAGGCCAGGCGTAATTCATGTCTGCTCCGATGTGCTTAGAGTTCATCACGTCGTAGGCCCCACCGTAGGCTTTACGGGTAATTACCGTTACCCGGGGCACCGTAGCTTCGCTAAAGGCATAGAGCAACTTTGCCCCATTAGTAATAATTGCGTTCCACTCCTGGTCAGTTCCGGGGAGAAAACCAGGGACATCTTCTAGTACCAGTAATGGAATATTGAATGAATCGCAAAAGCGGACAAAACGTGCTCCCTTTTTACTGGCGTTAATATCCAGTACTCCCGCCAGACTGGCGGGCTGATTACCTACAATACCAATGCTTCTACCTCCCAGGCGGGCAAAGCCTACAATAATATTCTCAGCATAATCCTGGTGTACTTCTAGAAAGCTATCCGCATCGACAATGCCGTTCACTACATCCCGCATATCGTAGGGTTGGTTGGTGTTTTCAGGAACAACATCGTTGAGAACGGTACGCTTTTCACTATCTTTAGAAGAATACGCCAGGCGAGGTGGATCTTCATCGCAATTCTGCGGAATGTAGGAAAGTAGCTTCTGAACCCGCTGGATGCATTGCAATTCGTTAGCATCTCGAAAGTGGGTTACCCCGCTTTTACTACTATGCGTCATGGCTCCGCCTAACTCTTCCGAGCTTACTTCCTCGTGCGTGACAGTCTTTACCACATTAGGGCCAGTAACGAACATATAAGAAGTTTTCTCTACCATAAAAATAAAATCTGTAATGGCCGGGGAGTAGACCGCACCACCAGCACAAGGGCCCATCACCGCCGAAAGCTGGGGAATCAGCCCTGAAGCTAAGGTATTTCGGTAAAAAATATCAGCGTAGCCACCCAATGAAACCACGCCTTCTTGAATTCGCGCCCCTCCCGAATCATTCAACCCAATAACGGGTGCTCCGTTTTTCATTGCCAAATCCATAATGCGGACAATTTTTTCGGCATGGGCTTCCGAGAGCGATCCACCGAATACGGTAAAGTCCTGAGAAAATACGTAGACCAGCCGACCGCCAATTCGTCCGTAGCCGGTTACTACTCCGTCGCCCAGAAATCGCTGCTTTTCCAGACCAAACTCATGAGAACGATGCTCGACAAACTTTCCAATTTCTTGGAAGCTACCTTTGTCCAATAAAAGATCAAGGCGTTCGCGAGCGGTTAGTTTACCTTTATTGTGCTGGGCATCTACGCGCTGTTTCCCGCCTCCTAATTCGGCTTCTTCATTCTTTTTATTTAGCAATTCCAGTTTTTCGGCCTGTCCGCTTCCCTCAGTAGACGATGAACCTTTGGGTTGGTTTTTCATGTTGTAGCGATCTGTTCAATGTTTCCAAAGATAGCGTAAAACCACAATTTTGCAGTCTTTCTCGACATAAGCCTCCATTTATTCCGTTAATTACTACATGAATAACTACGTCGCGACTATTGATCTGGGTACGAATACCTTTCACATACTTATTGCTGAATTATTTGATAATCAACCCTTTAAGACAGCTTACCACGAGCGGATACCCGTCATGATCGGACGGGGTGGAATCAATCAGGGCATTATTACCGCCGAAGCGATTGACCGGGCTTTAGCTGCTCTCACTCAGTTTAAGTCCACGCTGAATTCTTATCAGATCCCCCTAGATCGAGTCTTCTGTACAGCAACTAGCGCGTTTCGAAATGCTAAAAATAGACAGAAACTGGTCGAGCGAATCAAACGGGAAACGGGTATTGAGGTCAATATCATTTCGGGCAACCAAGAAGCGGAATATATCTTCTACGGGGTACAGGAGGCCGTACCCCTGTCTGATGAAAACGCTCTGATTATGGATATTGGGGGAGGAAGTGTAGAATTTATTCTATGTAACCGGAGTAAGATTATTTGGAAGCAGAGTTTTGAAATGGGGGCTCAACGGCTATTGGATCAGTTTGATATTCAAGATCCGATAAGCCAAGTTAATATTACTGCTCTTCAGCAGCATTTTAGTAAAACCCTCCAGCCACTTTCTGAGGTGATACAACAGCATCACCCGGAAGTTTTGATTGGTGCCTCTGGTACTTTTGATACCCTAAGTGACATTCATGTACTGCAAAACAATGTAGCTGTGCCACCCAATGCCACTGAACTTCCGCTCACAGTTGAAGCTTTTGAGAAAATGTTGCAGGACTTTTCCCACATGAACCGCTCTGAACGACTGAAGATTCCGGGAATGATTGAGATGCGGGTAGATATGATTGTGATTGCTGCTTGGCTTATTCAATTTGTACTTGATACCCACTCTATTTATAATATTCGGATTTCAGCGTATGCCTTAAAGGAAGGACTGATTACTCAATTAGTCGAGCGATTTAGTTAATCCAGGATATTCCCTATTTTTACCCGCTGTCTAGCAACCAACGCTATGGAATATTTTTCTTCTAATTCTCTTCGTAATTTTTCTATAAATATCTTTGAAAAGATTGGCTGCTCTACTACCGATGCTACTTTGGCGGCTGATGTTCTGGCCTCCGCTGACTTACGAGGGGTAGACTCCCACGGAATTGCCCGCCTCATTGGCTACGTTCGCCTTTGGGAAAAAGACCGGATTAATGCCCACCCTAATATTGCTATTACGCACCAAACACCTAGTACCGCCGTAGTAGACGGCGACCGGGGTTTGGGCTTAGTGGTTGCCCCCGAAGCTATGAAGATTGCGATAAAGAAAGCCAACGAAGTAGGAACTGGATGGGTAGCCATTCGCAATTCTAACCATTTTGGCATTGCCGGATACCACGCCATGCTTCCGTTGGAGAAAGATATGATCGGACTAGCTATGACCAACGCCAGTCCATTAGTGGCTCCCACATTTTCTAGAGATCGGTTATTAGGGACTAATCCGATAGCCGTAGCAATCCCAGCAGAAAACGAACCGCCGTTCGTAGCCGATTTTGCCACTACTACCGTAGCTAATGGAAAACTGGAAATTCTGGAAAGAAAAAATGAATCGGCTCCCTACGGATGGGTTCAGACTAAGGAAGGAGCACCTTCTCAGAGTCCCCAGGAAGTAGCGAATGGTGGTGCCTTGCTGCCTTTAGGGGGTGACAAGGAGCACGGTAGCCAAAAAGGATACTGTCTGGGTGCTTGGGTAGATATTTTCTCCGCGGTCTTGTCGGGAGCTAACTACGGCCCTTGGGTTCCGCCTTTCGTAGCTTTTCTCGAGCCCTCAGCTAACCCGGTTGGTCAGGGAATAGGACATTTTGTGGGGGCGATGCGGGTGGATGCCTTTCGTCCCGCTCAGGAATTTAAGCATCACATGGATCAGTGGATTTGTGCTTTTCGGGATGCTAAGACGGTAGATGGACAGGAAAAAGTGCTGATTCCGGGCGATCCCGAGCGTGAGCAGGAGCAAATAAGAAAAGAAAAAGGTATACCGTTGCTACCTCCAGTGATTGAGAGCTTACAGCAGTTGGCAGATAAGTTTGACCTGGAGCTTCCTACTAAGTAAGTAACGGTCAAAAAATAATATATCGTTTTGTGCGGTCATTTTTGACAGCATACTTCGTTAAAAAGCCTCGCCGGGACGCCGGTCGCTGAAGCGCTGCTTCGTCTACGTTTTTTGCCTCGTCTGCTGCCAAAACTGCCTCCCAAAAAACCGAGACCTTATTATTCAACCGTTACTAAAGTGTAAAACCTACGTTAAAAACCCAGGGACTATTGTAGGGCGATCGGATATTGTCGTGGCTTAGATTGTAGAAAGCACCGATCATAAAACCAGCCCGCTCTCCAATGGGTTGGAATAACCCACCTCCTACAAAAAGCCCAGGAACCCATTCTCGGGTCACTGGTGCTCGGGGGTCACCAGTAGGAAACTCCACGCTAAGATTCTCGTATTCGGATTGCACAAAAAACTGCCGATTGATCACGTAACGAGCAAACGCCCGAGGACCGTAAATACTAGAAGCTTCAAAGCCTCGAACCTTAAAATAGCGGTAAGTAATACCCGGACCTGCCATAAATTTATTGGTAAACCGATAGCCTACCATAGGCGAAACCTCAATATAGGTTATGGTACCAAACTGAAGGCTAAAATTACCGCCGGGGGCGATCTTATCTAGGATAGAAGGCCTTTGATAATAGATACTATCTTCTTCCTGAGCTGGCTGATTCTGGGAGAAGGAATAATGGCTGAGACTAGATAGTAGACAGCAAATTATAGCGGTTCTAAGCCAATTACTTCTATTGTTCTTGTAGTATATAGACATCCTCACTGGGCTTCTTCATTAAGTATTTTTCCCGGGCAAATTTCTCCAGTAGTTTGTCGTCAGTCAGTAGCTTTTCCCGCTCCTCTTGTACCTTTTTCATTTCATCTTCATAGAAAGCCTTTTCTTGTTCCAAAGAACGAATCTCTTGGTTTCTTTGAAACTGAGAAGGTAAATCATTGGTATCTAGAAAAAACATCCAAAGCAGAAAACCCACTGAAAAGAGAAAGAAAAAGCTTTTGAGCAGGGATGGTATTTTCGGCACTTCCATAGTTAGCTGATTGCTATAAGATCAATATACCCAATTTTACCGGAAACACCTTTCCTGAAGCAGCCTCAGCCGCTTACAACAACTGGTTTGGATAAAAAGCCGTCAGCCCCAGTGTCTCCTCAATACGAATTAGCTGATTATATTTCGCCATTCTATCCGAGCGGGAAGCTGATCCGGTCTTTATCTGTCCGGTATTAAGAGCAACGGCCAAATCGGCAATTGTATTGTCCTCGGTTTCACCTGAGCGGTGTGACATTACGCTTTTGTAGCTGTTTCGCTTCGCTAAATTCACGGCATTGATGGTTTCAGTCAGTGTACCAATCTGGTTCACTTTGATTAGAATAGCATTGCCAATATGCTCGTCAATACCACGTTGCAGTCGGTTTACATTCGTTACGAATAAATCATCTCCTACTAGTTGTACTTTGTCACCAATACTTTCGGTGTGGGCTTTCCATCCTTCCCAGTCATCTTCGTGCATACCATCTTCAATAGAAATAATAGGGTACTTACTTACCCAATCTTTCCAGTAATCAGCCATTTCGTGAGAAGAAAGTTGATCGCCGGTAGAAGCGAAATGATAGATTTTCTTCTCTTCATCGTAGAATTCAGATGAAGCAGCATCCATCGCTATAAACATTTCTTCACCGGGCTTGTATCCCGCGTTTTCAATGGCTTGTAACACCACTTCAATAGCCTCTACATTTGAAGATAGATTGGGGGCAAAACCACCTTCGTCACCTACGTTGGTAGACAAATTTTTATCTTTCAGCACTTTTTTCAGGTTATGAAATACTTCAGTACCCATTCGCAGGGCTTCCGAAAAGGTTTCTGCCTTGATAGGCATTACCATAAATTCCTGAAAATCAATAGCATTATCAGCGTGGCTCCCACCGTTCAGAATATTCATCATGGGTACCGGAAGGGTATTGGCATTCACTCCACCAATGTAGCGGAACAGCGGCTGATGTACGGTTTGAGCAGCAGCCTTGGCTACAGCCAGCGATACCCCCAACATAGCATTAGCCCCCAGCACCAATTTATTTTCAGAACCGTCCAGTTCAATCATGGTCTGGTCAATGAGATTCTGCTCAAATACCGAAACGCCCAGTAGTTTCTCGGCAATCTTAATATTCACATTTTCCACTGCTTTGGTTACTCCTTTGCCCATAAATTGGGTCTTGTCATTGTCGCGAAGTTCTACCGCTTCGTGTTTTCCGGTAGATGCCCCCGACGGAACAGCCGCTCGCCCTAACACGTCCTGAGAGGTCAGAACATCGACCTCAACAGTAGGGTTGCCGCGAGAGTCGAGAATCTGGCGGGCGTGAATTTTCTTTATAATACTCATAAGCTAATTGTTTAATGAATAATGACTGATGATTAATAGTATGTTATTATTAGACATTATCACGAATAAATTCTTATGAAACTTCAAATTGGCAGCGATCTCCCTGGATCTCCCCTCGCCGCGTCGGCTTCACCAAGGGGGGATAGATGAGTGAGATTTAGCCGTACAAAACTATTCGTAATAACCACTATTCATTAATCATTACTCGTCATTCATTATTTGTTATTCATCATTTCTACAAAACGATCAAAGAGATAGCGCGAATCGTGTGGCCCAGGTGAAGACTCAGGATGATACTGTACCGAAAAAGCCTTTTTCCCCTTCACTTTCAGTCCAGCAACTGTGTTGTCGTTCAGGTTGATGTGGGTCACTTCTACATCATCAGCATTCTCAGCTTTTTCTAGATCCACTGAGAAGCCGTGGTTTTGAGAAGTCATCTCGCTTAATCCAGTTTCCAAGTTTTTCACTGGATGATTAAGCCCCCGGTGGCCGTGGTGCATTTTGTAAGTAGAAATGCCGCTCGCCAACCCCAGCAATTGATGCCCCAGACAGATCCCAAAGATTGGTCGATTATCACTAATAATCTCTTGCACGGTTTGTACCGCATAATCCATCGCACTCGGATCGCCGGGGCCATTTGATATAAAAAACCCATCGGGGTTCCACTGCTGCATCTCGGCGTAGGTAGTTCGGGCGGGAAAGACCTTACACTGGCACCCTCGTTTAAGAAGATTGTTCAGAATAGAGGTTTTTATCCCCAAGTCCAGCACGGCTACTCGCTTAGGGGCATTACTATCACCGAGTAGAAAAGCTTCTTTAGTAGAAACTTCGCTAGAAAGCTCCAAGCCTTCCATGGAAGGAACTTCCGATAGCTTCTTCTTTAAGGCTTCGGACGACAAATCCTCGGATGAAATGATGGCGTTCATCGCCCCTTTAGAGCGAATATGGCGAACTAGCTTTCGGGTGTCTATATTGGTAATTCCCACTACGTCGTGCTGTTCCAGGTATTTTTGCAGGTCACTATCCGCCTGCTTGCGACTGAAACCATTGGAAAAGGAGTTGACGACAATAGCCTGAATCTGCGGATGGACTGATTCCTGTTCACTATCCAGTACTCCGTAATTGCCAATGTGAGCGGTAGTGTTTACGATAATCTGACCGTAGTACGACGGATCGGTGTAAATTTCCTGATAGCCCGTCATGCCGGTGTTGAAGCAAATTTCTCCGCCGCTACTTCCAATTTTTCCGATAGCGTCTCCTTCAAACTGGGTGCCGTCCTCGAGAAGCAGTACGGCGGGGCGCTGGGGGATTTCCGAATGCTGCATAGTGATTTAGTTAGTGGCAAGTTTGTAAAATATGAAGTAAAAAAAAAGGAATTATTCGTTTAGCGAACAATTCCCTTTCTCGTATACAGTAGCAACAAATTACTCTTTCGGCTTTTCTTCGTCGTCTTTATCAGATGTGCTCTCTTCTTCAGATTGCTCAGTAGCTTCTGCTTGAGGTTCTTCTGGTATTTCGGCTATCGCTTCTGTTTCAGCAACATCTTCTACGACTGCCTCACCACTCATCTCAACTACCTCTTCTTGGCTTTCAACCTCTCCTTCCGTATTTTCCTCTTGAGTCTGAGTTTCTTCAACTTCTACAGCTTCTACCACCTGATCCGTTTCAGAGGGGGTAGCGACTGCCTGTGATGTTTCGGAAGACTTCTTCTTTCCACCGCGGCGGCTTCGGCGGGTTTTACCCTTCGCTTGTTTTTCTTCTTTCTGGTAAACTTCGTTGAAATCAACCAGCTCAATCATGCACATCTCAGCATTGTCGCCTAGTCGGTTGCCCAACTTGATGATGCGGGTGTATCCACCTGGTCGGTCAGCCACCCGTTCGGCTACCTCGTTAAACAGTAAGTGTGAAGACTCTTTATCTTTCAGATAGGAAAATACTACTCGACGCGAGTGGGTGCTATCTACTTTCGACTTGGTAATAAGAGGTTCAACGTACTTACGAAGTGCCTTAGCTTTGGCTACCGTGGTAGTCAGTCGCTTATGGACGATCAGTGAGGAGGCCATGTTAGCCAACATAGCCTTTCGATGCGAAGACGTTCTTCCCAAATGATTAAATCGCTTGCCGTGTCTCATGCTCTATTTCTTTACAGCACCCACGAGGGTGACTAATCTTCTTCTAACTTGTATTTTGTTAAATCCATTCCGAAAGAAAGGTTTTTATCCTGAATGAGTTGTTCTAACTCCGCCAGCGATTTCTTTCCGAAGTTTCGGAATTTCATCATATCTGATATTTCTAATTGAGCTAAATCGCCCAAGGTCTTCACATCGGCTGCCTTCAGACAGTTGTAAGCCCGTACTGATAGGTCGAGATCATTGAGCGGGGTTTTCAGCAACTTACGCATGTGCAACATTTCTTCATCAACCGCGTCAGGTTCACCCTGCTGAGGTGACTCTAGTACCATACTTTGGTCAGAGAACAACATGAAATGCTTAATTAGGATATTAGCGGCGCCTTTCAAAGCATCTTCGGGATGGATAGATCCATCAGTTTCAATATCGATCAGCAGCTGCTCAAAGTCAGTTTTCTGTTCAACCCGGGTGTTCTCAACTTCAAAAGTCACATTTTTGATTGGGGAGAAAACCGCATCTAAAGCGATATAACCAGCAGTTTGGTCGTTCTGACTATTTTCTTCGCTGGGAATATACCCTCTTCCCTTATCAACGTAAAGTTCTATTTCTAAATCTACATCACTATCTAGATTGGCGATTATGTGCTCAGGATTAAGGATTTCAAAAGAAGTGGTATGATTCTGAATATCTGTTCCGGTAAAGGTACTTTGTCCGCGGAGTGGAATTACGACCTTATTCTCTACAAAATCTTCAGTAACCTTTTTGAAGCGAACCATCTTCAGGTTCAGGATAATTTCAGAAAGGTCTTCTACTACACCCTCAATAGAAGAAAACTCGTGCAGTACACCCGGAATTTTAATTCCAGTAATAGCGTAACCTTCCAAGGAAGAAAGAAGGATTCTTCGTAGTGCGTTCCCTATGGTAACTGCGTATCCTCTCTCCAGTGGTTTAAAAGTAAAAAGGCCGTGAAAATTATCAGCCTTTTCCATCACCACTTTTTCGGGCATTTGAAATGCAAGTATGGACATATTTTATGGGTAGTAATTAATAGTTATTCGCTAAATCTACTTAGAGTAAAGCTCAACGATGAGCTGCTCCTGAATGTTTTCGGGAATATCTTCCCGGCTGGGCAAAGAGGTAAAACGACCCGCTAGCTCGCTGCCATCCCACTCTAGCCAAGAGTATTGCCTAACTTTAGGGCTGTGAGAAACGACACTGTCACTAACGGCTACCAGCGATTTTGATTTCTCACGTACTCCCACAATATCCCCAGGCTTCACTTGATAAGAAGGGATATTCACTATTTCGCCATTCACTATAATGTGCTTGTGAGAAACCAGTTGACGAGCCCCTCGGCGGGTAGGTGAAATACCCAGTCGGTATACTACATTATCTAAGCGGGACTCCAACAGTTGAAGCAGAACTTCTCCGGTAACGCCTTTGCTTCGGCTAGCCTTGTCAAATAGGTTTGCAAACTGGCGTTCCAACACTCCGTAGGTGTACTTTGCCTTCTGTTTCGCCATTAACTGCATGGCGTACTCTGATTGCTTTCTCCGCCTACCCCTTCCGTGCTGCCCCGGAGGATAGCTTTTTTTCTGTAAAGCTTTGCTCGGCCCAAAGATGGGATCATTGAACTTCCGGGCAATTTTTGTTTTAGGACCTGTGTAACGAGCCATATGATTGAATAATCTTTAACTAAATTAAACTCTACGTCGCTTAGGGGGACGACAACCATTGTGGGGCAGTGGAGTTACATCCTGAATCATGGTTACTTCCAGTCCAGTATTCTGCAAAGTACGGATAGCTGACTCTCTTCCTGAACCAGGCCCTTTCACGTATACCTCTACCTTTCTCATTCCCTGGTCGTAAGCTACCTGAGCACAATTAGACGCAGCCATCTGAGCGGCATACGGGGTATTTTTCTTCGATCCCCGAAAGCCCATTTTACCCGCCGACGACCATGAAACAACTTGTCCGGCCATATTGGTAATAGAAATAATGATGTTATTGAAAGAAGCTTTGATATGAGCTTGCCCTACGGTTTCGACCGCGACAACTCTTTTTTTACCTTTATCTTTCCTTTTCTGTGCCATAGTATGTTGGTGGCGACACATCATTCCGCGCAGCGATCACCACGACGAAAACCCTGTGTCATTACGTAAATTACTTAGTAGCTTTTTTCTTATTCGCGACGGTCTTACGCTTACCCTTGCGGGTGCGGGAATTATTTTTGGTATGCTGTCCCCGCAGTGGCAAACCTTTCCGATGGCGCAACCCCCGATAGCAACCAATATCCATTAGCCGCTTTATGTTCAACTGAACTTCCGACTTGAGGACTCCTTCTACTTTGTGGTTCTCAGAGATGATCTGACGAATCTGGTTGGATTCACTGTCATCCCACTCACCAACTTTCTTGTCATAGTCAATCCCTGCTTTGTCCAGTATACTACGAGCCGAACTTCGACCAATGCCGAAGATGTAGGTTAGCCCAATTTCGCCTCGCTTGTGGTCAGGGATGTCGACTCCAGAAATTCTAGCCATAATTAACCTTGTCTTTGTTTGAACCTGGGGTTCTTTTTGTTGATAATATAAAGCTTTCCTTTTCGGCGAACGATCTTACAATCGACACTCCGCTTTTTAATGGACGCCTTTACTTTCATGATTACTTCTATTTATATCGGTAAACAATTCTTCCTTTGGTAAGATCATAAGGCGACATTTCGAGCTTTACGCGATCACCCGGTAAAATCTTAATATAATTCATTCTCATTTTGCCCGAGATATGAGCAACTACCTCGTGCCCATTCTCCAACTCTACGCGAAACATCGCATTAGAAAGTGCTTCAGTAATAGTTCCATCTTGCTCTATCGACGCTTGTTTTGCCATAGGTTTATTTAGACTCTTAAGCTACTGCTGCATTTTGAGAGCGCCCTTTCACCCTGCCCGACTTCATCAACCCTTCGTAATGGCGCATGAGCAGGTAGCTTTCAATTTGTTGTAATGTATCCAGTATTACTCCTACCATAATCAGCAGCGAAGTGCCACCGTAGAAGTACGAAAAATCAGTCGTTACTCCGGCCACCATCGCGATAGCTGGCATAATAGCAATAATGGCCAGAAAGACTGAGCCAGGCAGCGTGATTCGCGATAAAATAGTATCTAGAAAGTCGGCCGTCGGTTTACCCGGCTTAACGCCCGGAACAAATCCGCCATTTCGCTTCAGGTCATCAGCGATTTGGGTAGTATTGACCGTGATTGCTGTGTAAAAGAAGGTAAACAGAATGATCAATATCCCAAATACCAAATTATATTGCCAAGACGCAATATCGGCAAAAGTCCGTCCAATCGTGGCGGCAATATCGCTCTGGTCAGCCCATATTCCAGCTAGTAGTCCCGGCAAGAACATTAACGACTGAGCGAAGATAATTGGCATTACTCCCGAAGCATTTACCCGCAATGGAATGTATTGTCGCTGGCCACCGTATACCTTGTTCCCTACTACCTGCTTAGCATACTGGACTGGAACCCGACGAACAGCCTGAGTAAGAGCCACTGAGGCCATTACTACAAAGAATAGTGCTACAATTTCTATAATAAACAGCAAAGCACCACTTGCACCCTTTGCTAAGAATTCCGCAATAATAGACCCTGGGAAACGAGAGATGATACCGATCATGATCAACATGGAAATACCGTTACCGATACCTTTATCTGTGATTTTCTCACCTAACCACATACAGAAGATCGTACCTGAAGTCAGCAAAATTGTTGCCGATATGACAAACAAGGTCTGATCAATCATAACCGCTTCAGGAGGAACAGCGTAAGACAAATATCCTGCTGATTGTACCACAGTGATCGCAATGGTAAGAACCCGAGTGATTTGGTTCATCTTTTTCCGCCCCGAATCCCCCTCTTTCTGCATTTTCTGGAAGTAAGGTACGGCTACTGTCAATAGCTGAATAACAATAGATGCCGAGATATAAGGCATAATACCCAATCCAAAAATAGAAGCGCGGCTAAATGCCCCGCCCAAAAATGTGTTGAGAAGCCCAAAAATACCACTATCAGCCCCCTGCTCCAGCAGGTTAGGATCTACTCCGGGTAGTACTACGAAGGAGCCCAAGCGGAAGATAATAAGAAAGCCAATCGTATTCAGTATACGATTTCGTAGTTCCTCAATGGAAAATATGTTTCTGATAGTGGTAATGAACTTCTTCATATACGCTTACAATTTAATCGTTTCGCCTCCAGCCTTTTCTATGGCTTCCTGAGCTGATTTTGAGAACGCATGGGCTTCTACTTTCACCGATGCTGAAATCTCACCATCGCCCAGAATTTTAATCAGGTCTTTCTTACCAACTAGCCCTACTGACACGAAGTCCTGGAATGAGATTTCAGACTTCCCCACTTTATCAACCACTCCTTGTAATTGTCCCACATTTACTACGTGGTAAGCCACTCGATTAGGCGACCTAAATCCGAATTTAGGCACTCTTCGCTGCAAGGGCATCTGCCCACCTTCAAAGCCTGCTTTCACTTTGTAACCCGAGCGGGATTTGGCACCTTTGTGACCTCTACCTGCCGTACCTCCCCAGCCTGAACCTGATCCACGACCAATTCTTTTCTTGCCTCTTACTGACCCTTGGGCAGGTTTTAAACTACTCAGATCCATACTAAACTTCTTTTACGGTTACTAGATGGGCCACTTTTCTGACCATTCCCTCAATCTGGGAGTTGCTTTCTTTTTCTACGGTTCGGTGTAGTTTTCCTAGACCCAAAGCTTGTAGGGTCAGTTTCTGACGCTTGGGTCGGTTGATTGCACTACGGACTTGGGTAATCTGAATCTTAGCCATTACTTTAGCCATTAAATACTGTTTCCAACTCAACTCCTCGCTGCTCAGCCACTGAGTAGGCATCGCGCATAGTAGCCAGCGCGTCGAAGGTCGCTTTTACCACATTGTGAGGGTTCGATGACCCTTTAGACTTCGCTAGTACGTCGTGAACCCCTGCACTTTCTAGTACCGCTCGCATGGCTCCTCCGGCAATCACCCCGGTTCCAGGCGAAGCTGGTTTCAGTAAGACAAAACCACCACCGTACTTACCTAAGTTTTCATGCGGGATAGTGCCTTTCAGTACCGGAACTTTCATGAGGTTTTTCTTAGCGTCGTCTACTCCTTTGGTAATTGCATCAGTAACCTCATTGGCTTTACCCAAACCGTACCCCACTATTCCATCACCGTTGCCTACCACTACAATCGCCGAAAAGCTGAACCTTCGTCCACCCTTTACTACCTTGGCTACCCGCTTGATCGCGACTACTCGTTCCTTTAAATCTAGTTCGCTGGCCTTTACTGACCGTACACTCTGTGCCATGTATTAAAATTTTAAGCCCCCTTCGCGGGCACCTTCTGCTAACGCTTTAACTTTTCCGTGATAGATATATCCATTACGGTCGAATACTACTGATTCTAATCCATTAGCAACTGCCTTCTCCGCTAGTTTCTTGCCTACGTTACTAGACACCTCTACCGAAGGATTATTATAACTACCCAGTTCTGTAGAAGAAGCACTGGCCAAGGTTTTTCCCTGACTATCATCAATAATCTGAGCGTAGATATTTTTATTACTCTTATAAACCGACAAACGAGGCCGCTCCTGAGTGCCCCGTATCTTGCGACGAATACTTTTCTTAATACGGCTTCGTCGTTGGACTTTCTTACTAACTGACATAGGCTATTATTATTTGGCAGCAGTTTTACCTGCTTTTCTTCTAACGTTCTCTCCTACGAAACGGATACCCTTACCTTTGTAAGGCTCCACTGGTCGCAATGATTTAATCTTGGCAGCAACCTGCCCAATTAATTGCTTATCGTATCCCTCTAAGGTAACGATCGGACTTTTACCTTTGGCAGTTTCCGCTTTTGCCTTGATTCCTTCGGGTATTTGTAGAAATATATTATGAGAATAACCTAAGTTAAGCTCCAGAACATCCCCCTGGACATTAGCTCGATAACCAACCCCAACTAGTTCAAGTTCCCTTTTGTAGCCCTGACTCACTCCCTCTACCATATTGGCTACCAACGAGCGGTACAAACCGTGCAAGGACTTATGCCTCTTCTGTTCAGTAGGTCGGGACAGGGTAATCTCGCCATCCTCGATCTTTATCTCAAAGTCACTATCTACCTGTTGGGATAACTCACCTTTAGGACCTTTCACTTTCACCCGGCTACTCTCCCGGCTTACTGAAACTCCATCGGGAATGTTTATTGGTTGATTTCCTATACGAGACATACCGTTCAGTTAATATACGTAGCAAATAACTTCCCCTCCTACATTCTGCTGACGAGCTTCCTTATCAGAAAGCACCCCATTAGAAGTAGACAATATCGCAATTCCTAAGCCGTTGAGTACCCGCGGCAATGAGTCTGCCTTAGCGTATTTTCTCAGTCCAGGCTTACTGATTCGTTCCAAATGGGTGATCGCGGGAGTTTTCTTGGCGGGATTATACTTCAGGGCAATTTTGATATTTCCTTGATGACCTACTCCGTCTTCAAACTTATAGTTCTGAATATATCCTTTCTCATGCAACACCCGGGTGATCTCCTTCTTCAAATTAGAAGCAGGTACTTCCACGATCCGGTGGTTCGCCTTGATAGCGTTCCTTAGACGGGTTAAATAATCAGCTATTGGATCTGTAATCATACTATTATCTATTACCGCTTTTAAAAAACGGACTGCAAAGGTAAGGTTTTCTTTACTTTGCAGAAAATATATTGACTTTTTTTACCAGCTTGCTTTTGTAATGCCCGGAATCTTTCCATCCGAGGCCAGTTCCCTGAATGTGACTCGGGAGATACCAAATTTTCGCATGTATCCCTTCGGACGCCCCGTTAGCTTGCAGCGGTTATGAAGACGAACCGGGGAAGCGTTGCGGGGCAACTTATCCAGTGCCTCATAATCGCCCTGGGCTTTTAGCTCAGCCCGCTTCTCAGCGTATTTGGCTACCATGCGTTGGCGTTTTCTTTCTCGAGCGATAACTGATTTTCTTGCCATAATTTATGATGCGTTTCGGTTTGCGAACGGCATTCCAAATGCTTTTAGAAGCTCGTAAGCTTCTTCGTCGGTTTGTGCCGTAGTTACAAACGTGATATCCATTCCAGAAATTCGATTTACCTTATCAATACTGATTTCTGGGAAAATAATTTGTTCCTTTACCCCCAGAGTGTAATTACCGCGCCCGTCAAATCCCTTATCGCTAATCCCGCGGAAGTCGCGAACCCGGGGAAGGGCTACAGTCATAAGACGATCCAAAAACTCATACATACGATTGCCTCGTAGGGTCACCTTTGCCCCAATGGGCATGAACTCACGCAGCTTAAAGTTGGAGACCGATTTCTTGGCAATGGTAGGCACTGCCTTTTGACCAGTAATCAGCGTTAGCTCTTCAACTCCTACATCCACCAGTTTCTTATCAGCTACTGCATCGCCAATTCCCTTATTAATAGCGATTTTTACCAAACGAGGCACCTGCATTACAGAAGTATAGTTGAATCGCTCCTTTAATTGAGCGGTAATTTCGTCCTGAAATTTCTGCTTTAGGCGCGGAATATATATTTCGGTAGTTGCCATAGTTAAATAAACTCTCCGGTTGCTTTACTGTATCGCTGGTTTTTACCGTTGCTGTCTTTCTTTCGCCCTACTTTGGTAGGCTCGCCCGTAGCTGGGTTAACCAACATCACGTTACTAATATGAATAGGAGCTTCTTGTTGGTTTCTTCCTCCTTCAGGATTCTGAGCCGAAGGTTTCACGTGCTTAGTCACTACGTTAACATCTTCTACCAGCACCTTATTATCTGAAACCAATACCGAGATTACGTTCCCAGTTTTCCCTTTATCATTTCCAGCAATTACTTTGACAGTATCACCAGATTTAATCTTGAATTTCTTGTTCATAACCTTAGCTGTAGTCTATAGTACTTCGGGGGCCAGTGAAACAATTTTCATAAACTGCTTTTCGCGCAACTCCCGGGCTACTGGTCCGAAAATACGGGTTCCGCGGGGCTCATCGTTAGCGGTAAGCAGCACGGCTGCATTCTCTTCAAAGCGAATATACGAGCCATCTTTACGACGCACTTCCTTCTTGGTGCGTACAATAACCGCCCGGGACACGGTTCCTTTCTTCAAACTACTGGAAGAAATAGCTGACTTAACTGTCACAATAATCTTATCACCAACTGATGCATAACGACGTTTGGTTCCACCCAGTACGCGAATGCAAAGCACTTCCCTTGCCCCGCTATTATCGGCTACATTTAGCCGAGACTCTTGCTGTATCATAATTACTTAGCTCTTTCAAGGATTTCAACTAGACGCCACCGTTTGTTCTTGCTCAACGGGCGGGTTTCCATAATGCGAACAGTATCGCCAATGCTGCAATCATTATTCTCATCGTGGGCGGTAAACTTGGTAGTCTTTCGCACGAATTTACCGTAGATCGGGTGCTTCACTTTGCGCTCCACCGAAACGGTGATGGATTTTTCCATTTTGTTACTGAGAACCTGTCCAATACGTTCTTTGCGTAGATTACGTTCTTTCTGCTCCATGAATCTCTTAGTTAGCTAGTTCTTTAGCCCGAATTTCGGTCTTGATCCGAGCGATGGTTCTACGGGAAGCTTTAATCTTCGTTGGATTCTCAATCGGAGAGATGGCGTGGGCAAACCGTAACCTAGTCAGGTTTTCCTGTTCAGATTTCAAAGCTTCCATCAATTCGCCTTCCGACATTGACTTTATTTCTTCGTTTTTCATGCTATTTTCCAACATAATCTTTTCGAACAACAAACCGAGTTTTTACCGGGAGCTTCTGAGCTGCCAATCGCAGGGCTTCTTGGGCAATATCGGTAGGTACTCCCGATACTTCAAACATAATCCGACCAGGCTTTACTGTAGCTACCCAATACTCAGGGGCTCCCTTCCCTTTACCCATACGCACTTCAGCTGGCTTCTTAGTCACTGGTTTATCGGGAAAAATCCGTATCCATACCTGCCCCTCTCGTTTCATGTAGCGGGTCATAGCAATACGGGCTGACTCAATCTGACGGCTGGTAATCCAGGCTGGCTCTAATGACTTCAAGCCGAAGCTACCGAAGGCTACGGTGTGCCCTCGCTGCGCCAGACCCTTAACTCGCCCTTTCTGCTTCTTTCTAAATTTTGTTCTTTTCGGCTGTAACATAGCTGCTTATCTTATCGGTTTCTTCTTCGACTTCGTCCACCATCTCTACGACGGTCGCGACGATCACCACCACCAGAGTTTCCACTTTGGTTACCTACGTTAGGGGACAGATCCCGCTTACCGAATACCTCACCCTTGAAAACCCACACTTTAATACCTATTTTTCCGTAGATCGTATTGGCCTCAGAAACCGCGTAGTCAATATCTGCCCGCAGGGTGTGAAGCGGGATACGCCCTTCCTTATACTGCTCAGTACGAGCCATTTCAGCTCCTCCTAATCGCCCTGAAACCTTAATCTTAATTCCTTCGGCACCTACCCGCAAAGCAGAAGCGATTGCTTGTTTCATAGCCCGTCGGTATGAGATTCGCGCCTGAAGTTGCTGAGCAATTGAGTCACCAATGAGCTGAGAATCCAGCTCCGGACGCTTAATTTCATAAATGTTGATCTGAATATCTTTGCCCGTTAGCTTTTTAAGCTCTTCCTTGAGCTTATCAACTTCCTGACCACCCTTACCAATTACTACTCCCGGACGAGCCGTATGGATAGTCAAGGTAATGCGCTTCAGAGTACGCTCAATAACTATTTTAGAGACTCCTCCCCGAGCCAGACGGGCATTAATGTATTTCCGTATCTCGTGGTCTTCTACCAGTTTGTCAGAAAAATCTTTTCCTCCGTACCAGTTAGAATCCCAGCCTTTAATAATTCCTAGCCGTAGGGCGATTGGGTTAACCTTTTGTCCCATAATACATTCTAATCTTCAGATTGAGTTTCTTGTTCAGTAGTATCACTATCGATCACTAGCGTAACATGGTTAGATCGCTTGCGAATACGATGCGCTCGACCTTGCGGTGCGGGTCGTAGCCGCTTCAGTATTCGGGCACCATCTACGCGAATTTCTTTGACATACAAGTTTGCCTCATCCGACCGTTCGTCTTCGTTTAGCTCTTCCCAATTGGCAATTGCCGAAACCAGCAACTTTTCTAGCTTAGCTGCTCCACTTTTCGGCTCAAATTTGAGAATGTTAAGGGCTTCGTACACATTTCTGCCCCGAATCATATCAGCTACCAACCGCATTTTGCGAGGTGCAGTAGGCTCATTACGTAATTTTGCAACTGCTTCCATAGTTAGCGTCTGCCTTTATCTTTTTTAGAAATATGACCTCGAAAGTTACGGGTAGGAGCAAATTCGCCTAGCTTGTGGCCTACCATATTCTCCGTAATGTACACTGGAATAAATTTATTCCCGTTGTGCACCGCAAAAGTATGCCCAACAAAATCAGGGGAAATCATAGAACGACGAGACCAAGTTTTTATAACCGATTTCTTGTTCGATTGGCTCATAGCCTCCACCTTTTTCTCCAGGCGAAAATCTATGTAAGGTCCTTTTTTGAGTGAGCGTGCCATTTATTTCTTTTTCTTTTTACCAACAATTAGACGATTAGAGTACTTCTTAGGCCGTCGGGTTTTAAACCCTTTAGCAATCACACCATTACGGGAACGAGGGTGTCCACCCGAAGCGCGCCCCTCACCGCCTCCCATCGGATGGTCAACGGGGTTCATAGCCACCCCTCGGGTGCGAGGACGACGACCCAGCCACCGCTTACGACCAGCTTTACCGTGGGTAACGTTCATGTGATCGGTGTTGGAAACCGAACCTACCGTAGCTATGCACGCTGAAAGTATCATTCTCATTTCGCCTGAAGGAAGCTTCACCGTAACATACTTTCCTTCCCGAGCTAGTAACTGAGCATAAGCACCTGCGCCTCTTGCCATTTGTCCACCCTTACCGGGAGTGAGCTCAATATTATGTACAATAGTACCCAGTGGAATGGCTGAAAGAGGAAGAGCATTCCCGACTTCGGGGGCCACTGAAGCACCGGAGATAACTTCTTGCCCAACTTTTATGCCTGAAGGTGCGATAATATATGCTTTCTCACCGTCTTGATACTCAATCAATGAAATAAAGGCCGAACGATTAGGATCGTACTCAACGGTCTTTACCGTAGCCGGAACATCAGTTTTTTGTCGTTTAAAATCAATTAAACGAAGTTTACGCTTGTGTCCGCCACCCTTGTAGCGAGTGGTCATCCGCCCCTGGTTATTTCGTCCACCCGATTTTTTTAGGGTCACTACCAGCGACCTTTCGGGTTTATTGGTCGTGATCTCCGAAAAATCGGGAGCGAGTCGGTGTCTTTGTCCGGGGGTTATCGGCCTGAGTTTCTTAACTGCCATACTACCTCACAATTAAACGTTACTGTAAAAGTCAATTACATCCCCATCAGCTACCTGTACAATGGCTTTCTTAAAGTTGGGGGATTTTCCAGATATAACACCCGATTTGGTATATCGGCTTTTAGATTTACCTTGATAATTCATCGTCCACACCTTATCTACCGTTACGCCGTACATTTTTTCCACGGCATCGCGAATCTGGAGCTTATTAGCCCGCTTATCTACAATAAATCCGTACTTTCCTTGCTCGTTTTGTTCCGATATTTTCTCGGTCACTAAAGGCTTTCTAAGAACACTCATATCTAATTATCGTTAGCCTTTTTGTTATACATTTCTTCTAACACCTTTACTGCTTCCTCGCTCATAATGACGTGACGGGCATCTAAAATTTCATAGGTATTTAGTTGGTCTGCCGTAGTTACTTTTGCACTTTTTATATTCCGGGCTGACCGATAAATATTTTCATTGGAGCTATCGAGAACTAAGAGGGATTTCCCTTCTTGCAAAGAAAGAGAAGTTAGTAATTTAACGTAGTTCTTAGTTTTAGGCTCATCAAATCTAAAGTCTTCCAGTACCGTAATTTGATTATCTTTCGCCTTGTACGAAAGTGCTGACTTGCGAGCAAGTTGCTTTACTTTCTTATTTAATTTGAAACTATAATTACGGGGACGGGGACCAAAGATACGCCCTCCCCCTCGAAAGATGGGTGACTTTATACTCCCTGCCCGAGCTGTACCTGTTCCTTTTTGTCGCTTAATTTTCTTGGTAGAACCAGTAATTTCAGCCCGTTCTTTCGCTTTATGGGTTCCTTGTCGGTGGTTGGCCATATACTGTTTCACATCCATATAAATGGCATGATCATTAGGCTCCAACCCAAAGATACTATCAGCCAGGGTTACCGAGCGGCCAGTTTCTTCTCCTTGAATATTTTTTACGGCAATTTCCATATCGGAATTACTTCTTTGTAGTTATTTCTCTAGGATGACGATTGAGTTCTTTGCCCCCGGCACTGAACCACTCACGAGCATTAAATTTTTCTCAGGAATAATTTTAAGAACTTGTAGGTTCAGCAGTTTGACGCGGTTTCCTCCGGCTCGTCCGGCCATCTTCATTCCCTTGAATACCCGCGAAGGAAAAGAGCAAGCACCGATAGACCCAGGAGCCCGCTGGCGGTTATGCTGGCCGTGCGTAGCATCACCTACCCCACCGAAGCCATGACGCTTCACAACTCCTTGAAAACCTTTGCCTTTTGATTTGCCAATGGCATCTACGAAATCCCCTTCGGCAAATACATCTTCGGCTTTAATTGTATTACCCAAAGCAACTTGGTCTTCGCCATCAAATTCAACTCGAAAGTCCCGAAACTCAACCAACTTGGCTTTAGGAGTGGTACTAGCTCGTTTAAAATGTCCCTTCATAGCGGAAGAAACATTTTTTTCTTTGCGATCACCAAAACCCAATTGCACAGCATTATACCCATCGGACTCCTCGTTCTTCACGTGGGTTATCACGCAGGGACCAGCTTCAATAACTGTACAAGCAACGCTTCGACCTTGCTCATCGAAGGTAGTAGTCATCCCAATCTTTTTTCCAATAATGCCTGACATCGTGCTATGAATGTAATTTTATTTCTAAAGATTCTCTTTTCCGCAAAAGGACTGCAAATTTAGTGATTTACCTTAGCTTAACAAATTATTTAGCGGGTAATTATCAGCCTCGTTCCAACGATTTGCTAATGCAAGTAATTCACTGTTTTTCCACTAAGTAGTAGAAGATAAAAAATAACCAATCCTGACTTGCAGAATTGGTTATTGCTTTATAAATGATAGGTAATTTATACCTTGATCTCTACATCAACTCCACTCGGAAGTTCAAGTTTCATCAGCGCGTCAACCGTCTTACTACTACTGGAGTAGATATCAACCAAGCGCTTAAATGTGCTGAGCTGAAATTGCTCCCGGGCTTTCTTATTCACGTGTGGCGAACGCAGTACCGTAAATATTTCCCGGCGGGTTGGCAACGGAATTGGTCCGCTCACTACTGCCCCAGTGGTTTTTACCGCCCGAACGATCTTCTCAGCCGACTTGTCCACCAAGTTGTGGTCGTAGGACTTCAGTTTGATTCTTATCTTCTGATTCATAACAATTATTTTGACTCGCCTTTAGCGTTAGCAATGACTGTTTCGGCAATACTAGTAGGAACTGGATCGTAGTGTGAGAAAGTTAGCGAAGCCGTTGCCCTTCCCGAAGAAATCGTACGAAGATCGGTAACGTATCCGAACAATTCACTTAGCGGAACATCAGCCTTGATAAGCTGGGCTACACCTTTGCTATCCATTCCTTTCATAATTCCCCGGCGACGGTTCAAGTCACCGGTTACCGAACCCGTGTACTCGTCGGGAGTAACTACCTCTACCGACATGATTGGCTCCAGAAGAACAGGTTTTGCCTTCTTAGCAGATTCTTTGAAGCCCAAGCGAGCCGCTAGCTCGAACGAAAGAGCGTCGGAATCCACATCGTGGAACGAACCGTGGTACAGGCGAACTTTCATTTGCTCAACCGGATAACCCGCGAGGGGGCCATTCGTCTTAGCTTGCTCAAACCCTTTCTGGATAGCGGGGATAAATTCTTTAGGAATTACCCCACCCACAATGTTATTGACGAACTGTAATCCGTTTCTAACCTCTTTCGGATCAGGCTCAGCATCGATTGGTCCAATCTCAAAGACAATATCAGCAAACTTACCGCGACCACCCGTTTGCTTCTTGTAGACTTCCTTATGATCTATTGTATTGGTAATTGCTTCTTTGTAAGCTACCTGAGGAGCGCCTTGGTTGATTTCTACTTTGAACTCCCGGCGAAGACGATCAATGATAATATCCAGGTGAAGCTCACCCATACCACGTAGAATAGTTTGTCCGGTCTCTTCGTCAGTATTTACCTGCAAAGTAGGATCTTCTTCTACTAGCTTCGCGATAGCCATTCCCAACTTATCCACGTCGGCTTGCTTCTTAGGCTCAATAGCGTACCCAATTACCGGATCGGGGAACACCATTGACTCCAATACGATCTTATTATCCTGATCACAGAGAGTATCCCCGGTTTTAATATCTTTAAAACCTACCACAGCACCGATATCTCCCGCTCCCAGACGCTCAATCTGGTTTTGGTTCTTAGCGTGCATCTGGAAAATACGACTAATGCGTTCTTTGTTGGCAGAACGGGTATTATACACGTATGAACCGGATTCTAACACGCCCGAATACGCCCGTACGAAACACAAACGCCCCACATAAGGATCGGTAGCAATCTTGAAAGCGAGAGCGGAAAATGGCTCGTTAAAATCAGGCTTACGGAATACTTCCTCCTCGGTGTCAGGGTTGGTTCCTTTAATCTTCTCACGATCGAGTGGTGAAGGACACAAAGCCATTACGTAGTCGAGCATGGTTTGTACCCCTTTATTCTTAAAGGAGGAACCGCACAGCATTGGTACGATAGCTAAATCGATAGTAGCTGCCCGCAAAGCCGTTAGTATTTCTTCTTCAGTAATAGAATCAGGATCGTCGAAAAACTTCTCCATCAAGCTTTCATCATACTCCGCTACTGCTTCTAGTAACTTCTCACGATATTCCGCTACCTCATCCAACATATCTTCCGGAATAGGAACCTCAGTAAAGGTCATACCTAAATCCTCCTCATTCCAGATAATTCCTCGGTTATTTACCAAATCAACCACTCCCCGGAAATTTTCCTCAGCACCAATGGGTAACTGAAGCGGCACAGCATTACTGCCCAGCATTTCTTTCACTTGCTTGCAAACTCCCAAAAAGTCAGCACCTTGGCGATCCATTTTATTGACAAACCCAATACGGGCAACATTATAATTATTCGCCAGACGCCAGTTGGTTTCCGACTGAGGCTCAACCCCATCTACGGCACTAAACAAGAATACTAACCCATCCAGCACCCGTAGTGAACGGTTCACCTCTACAGTAAAATCTACGTGACCAGGGGTATCGATAATGTTAATATGATAATCTTGTCCGCGGTAAGGCCACTGTACTGTAGTTGCCGCCGAGGTTATGGTGATACCTCGCTCCTGCTCCTGCTCCATCCAATCCATAGTAGCGGCACCATCGTGCACCTCACCAATTTTGTGGCTTACTCCAGCGTAGTACAGAATACGCTCCGTAGTGGTTGTCTTACCCGCATCAATGTGGGCAGCAATACCAATATTTCGGGTATATCGTAAATCGCGCTTCATTCTTTCCTTATATTCTAAAGTGTGAGAATGCCCGGTTAGCATCAGCCATCCGGTGCGTATCGTCCTTTTTCTTGACGGCAGCTCCTTCTCCTTTAGAGGCTGCAATAATCTCTCCTGCCAAACGCTCCTTCATCGTCTTCTCTCCCCGGGACCGAGCGTAGCGAATCATCCATTTAATGCCTAATGATGTTTTGCGACCAGGGCGCACCTCCATCGGTACTTGAAAGGTAGCACCACCCACTCGACGGCTTTTCACTTCCACCGATGGCATGATGTTACCAAGGGCTTTTTTCCAAAGCTCCAAACCATTCTCGCTGGTACGTTCCTCTACCAAATCAATGGCATCGTAGAAGATGGAGTAGGCAGTGCTCTTTTTACCATCTACCATCATGTAGTTCACAAAGCGGGTTACCATCGTATCCTTATACTTGGGATCAGGTAAAACGTATCTTTTCTTGGGTTTAGCTTTCCTCATGGAATAATTATGACTATAGTTCTATTTTTTAGGGCGTTTCGCACCATATTTTGACCTTCGTTGCAGACGTCCGTTTACACCAGCAGTATCTAATGCACCACGAATAATGTGGTAGCGTACCCCGGGTAAATCCTTCACCCTACCACCCCGGATCAGCACAATGGAGTGCTCCTGAAGGTTATGTCCTTCGCCGGGAATATAAGCATTTACCTCACGACCATTGGTCAGACGAACCCGAGCTACTTTCCGCATTGCGGAGTTTGGCTTTTTAGGGGTAGTAGTGTATACCCGGGTACAAACCCCCCGCCGTTGGGGACAGGAATCTAACGCAGGCGACTTCGATTTTGAAGTCAATTCTTTTCTTCCTTTTCTTACTAACTGCTGTATGGTAGGCATTAAAATTTATGATTTTCTTACACCTCGCTAAATTTTGAGGTGCAAATATATAGAAACGCTTTAGTATAGGCAAGTCTTACAACGGCAAGTTGAAGATAAGTGTTCCAATTTAATTTATTTCCTTACTTATTACGTAAAAATCCCTCGGACGGTATATAACATTCTTTCCAGTAGATTTATATCCTCAGCAATCACCTCAGCTATTCCGGTCATTTCCGGAGAAAACGATAATGTTTTTTCATATCTGGTGTATCCTGCAAACTCGAGCTAACCCGGGTATCATTTTGAGTTTAGTCGGCTGGCTAATAGCTCGCTTAGGATTTTGAGCTCAGCATTTCCTGCTTCTTGATCGTCGTCATTGTAAAGTATTTTTCCCTCCGGACTAATTAAATACAACTTAGGAATAGCTCCGGCCCCGTACCGACGAATGAGGTCTTTATTAGTAAAGAAGTGATGTCCCCAGCCAATATCATACTTCTTTAGAGCTTTAGAAAACGCATCAACATCTCTATCCCGGTTGAAGAATAACATTTCCAGTTGATCTTTTGGGTAGGACTGCCGTAACTGGTTCATCTGAGGCATCTTCTTTACGCAGGGTTCGCACCAGGTGCCCCAAAAATCTAGTATTACGTAGTTGCCCCGAAAGTTATCTAGTGAGATCGGCTCTCCTTCAAAGGTAGCAGCTGAAAACGCGGGTGCTGGTTCGCCAGGAAGTACCGACGTTTTGTGAGCAGCCCACTCCGACAGATACTGATAGACGGAATGACCTTGCCAGTGCGGAGCTAGTAGCCGAAGAGCACTTTTCGTTGTGTCTAATGCTACGTTGTCCGCGTGATGCCTTAGAAGGGATAGACTCACGAAAGAATCGGGGTGCCCTTCAATGAATGCAAAGCTATTTTTCTGAACTTCCTTTAGGATTTCGTGCTGATCTTCGGTAATCTTCTCAAGTAGCACCAAGTCTTTGTCAGCTATTGCCTTGTGCATCACTGGGGTAAGATCAATCAATTTATATCTCGCTGGATCAGCGTACTTTCTCTGATAGTCCTGCCATAGCTTAGTTTCGTCAGAGCCGCTGATTATTGACCGCCACAAACTATCCGTATGACCGACGATTTGAATATCATTATCCCAGATAAACGTGAGAAAACCAGGGACACTATCAACCTCGAGTACGTATAAGTTGGGCTCAGCGATCTCCGCCGTAAATTCTACTCGGTTGCTTTTGACCAACACCGAGTCTACAACTATTCTACCCAATTCAGCGTGATCTTGCTTTAGGTAGACGGTTCTATCCTGTATACCCTCAACTTCTACGGTTACCCTCAATTCGTTTTGGGCTAGGGCAGAGATTACCAGTAAAAGCGAAAAATTGAAATGTAAAAGCAGTACTCTCATCATAATCTTATAATTAATTCACAGAGCGAATAGCATGACTAAAAACGAATTTGGTCATAATACTACTGTTCTACGTTATCTTTTAAAAATTGCTCTAATTCAACTGGGCGCAAATCCTTCCCTACTATTCTTCCCTCATTATCCAATAGGTAGTTTGTAGGAAACTTATTGATGGTCAATCGGGTCGCCTCCTCACCGTTTTTATCCCAGTACTGGGGCCAAATAAGCTCGTATTTTTCAATCGCCTCTAACTACGCTTCTTCATACGCTACTCTATCCGTAGAAATTCCAACAACACCAAATCCTTGATCTTGGTAGGTAGCGTAAATTTTCCGTAGGTGCGGAAACTGCCGGATGCAGGGGCTGCAGTTGCTGTACCAAAAATCGATGAACGTGTACTCATTCGCTAGAAAAGTAACGTTGTCGAGTTGCTCGCCCCGATGATCTACGACAACTACCTTCGGGAACTTTTTACCCAAAGCAGTTATACTAGCGGCGTTTAGCCTATCGCGCAATACTTGCCCGGTATAAGTGCGCTTTAGCGAGTCGGAAAATTGATTGAATGTGGAATCGTACACAGTTTGGTACCCGTCGAAATTAAATATCTCGATAAGCTTCCAGAACGCGGTATATGATTCCGAATGTGTGGTAGCGTAGGCTAATAGGATGCTATCACTCTGGGTGTAAATGGTTTTGATCTCTCGTTCCAAACTGAGTTTAATAGAGTCTGGAACCTCATCGTTGTACAAATGCCGTAAACCATCCCGTCTGGCTGAGTATCTCTTCAGCCTCTCTCGGGTAGGCTGTTGTGCTTTACTATACGCCTCTTCGTATTCTCTCATAGCGGTATTTGTCACTTTCGGCACCTCTCCTCTGGCGCTAACATCAACCGATACAGTCTGCGCACCCGGTTCTACTATAAAAAGACGAGAGCGATAACCTTGACCAACAGTCAACATAAACCCCATAGGGTAGGGAATACGGCCCTCAAAAGAAAATTTGCCGTTTTGTACCGTAGTCATCATTTTCTCTACATTTTCTGGATAGTACGACGTATCATAGGGTAGATTCAACACAACCGTCCCTGTATCTACGTTAACCGTACCGTTAATAGAAAAAGGGTATATACTATTTTCCGACTCACGAGCATTTGATTGACAGCCCGAGAGCAAGTACATTACTGAATAGATTGCTAAACAATAGCAGCTTAATGTTGGACCAACAATTGTAGTCATAATCATTGCTACGCTAGAGTAGGTAGGTCAGGAGTCTGTTGAGGAACAATAGTCAAACTTCCTTTTTTAATCTTACAAATAGTAGATAAATGCATGTCTTCCCCAATCTGCGATGACTGATGATTAACACCTTGGCACTTATTAATCATTATAAAGATAGGGCGGTCTTTCAACTTATCCCAACACTTTTTGGGTAGTCTTGTAGCTCTTACTAGTTTGAGTAGTCAAATTCTGATCGATATATTTACCACCCTAAATATCAAGCGAAAGCGAAGGGAAAAAGAATACAGCTTAAGACTGGATGGCTAATCAGTTAGGTACTACACCCAGTGCTTACAGCAAGATTGAACGAGGGGAAACTAAGATTGATACCAACCGCCTCAAGCAGCTTTTTGAAGTATTGGAAATTAGTATAATGGATTTGTTAGGCGATGAGAGCATTATAGTTGCTCACAATGGTGATTGTAGCATTAATGGGTACAACGATATTGAGTCATACCATAGTGGCGAAACCCAAGCGAAAATACGAGAGCGAATGATTGAGTATATGGAACGGGGAATCGCAAGTTTACTACAAGAGAGTGATAGTCTATTCAGTTTAGTAGAGGAGTTAACTCAAAACAACTCCTAAAACTAAGTAGCATTCTTTTTCTATCTCTGAGACAAAATGAAGATGAGAAACAAAAGTAGGAAGGTGCAAGGCAAAATAGAATTAACCGCTCACACCTTGTACTTTTCATTTTTAAGCCTCCCCAATAGCCCCACCAAAGTTGATGGGGAACTTAGGGGTCTCGTCTGACTGCCTGATTGCCCCGAAAGCATTCTCGTATTTTTCAATATTATCTTGCAAGGCAAGCAGCAGTCGCTTAGCGTGGTCGGGCGTAATGATAATTCGGGATTTCACCTTCGCTTTAGGTGCCCCTGGCATGAGTCGAATGAAGTCGATGACAAACTCGCTATTGGAGTGGGCGATCGTAGCCAGATTAGCGTATTGGCCCTCGGCAATTTCTTCCGAGAGCTCAATGCTAATTTGGTTTCGATGCTGCGGTTCTTCTGGTTCTTCTTTAGCCATGACTAGTTGGTTTCAACGGTACTGGTATTAGCACTACTGGTTTCTTCTACTTTGCTCTCGCGAGAAGCCCGAAGTGCTTCGTACTCTTCTTTAGAACCAACAATAATGTTCTTGTACTGCCGCATACCGGTTCCGGCCGGAATCAGGTGACCCACAATTACATTTTCTTTTAGCCCGTTGAGATGATCGGCTTTACCGCGGATAGAAGCTTCACTCAACACTTTAGTTGTCTCCTGGAAAGACGCGGCTGAAATAAAGCTCTCCGTACCTAACGATGCTTGGGTAATTCCCTGCAAGGTGGGCTTCGCTACCGCTGGTCGGGCATCCCTTACCTGAACTATCTTCTTATCCTGACGCTTCAAGGATGAATTTTCATCGCGAAGATCCCGATTAGAAATTGGCTGACCCGGCTTGAACTTCTCTGAATCGCCTGGTTCTTCCACAATCTTCACATCCAGTATTCTGTCATTTTCTTCGCGGAACGAGAACTTGTCAACTACCTGGCGTTGAAGGAAGTTGGTATCGCCTTCGTCGGTAATCTCAACTTTTTGCATCATCTGGCTTACAATTACCTCAATGTGTTTATCGTTGATTTTTACCCCTTGCAGACGGTATACCTCCTGAATCTCATTCACTAAGTACTCCTGCACCGCAGTTGGTCCTTTAATCGCTAGAATATCCGCTGGAGTAATAGCTCCATCCGACAACGGCATACCAGCCCGAACGAAGTCATTATCCTGAACCAGAATGTGCTTGGAAAGCGGTACTAGGTAACGCTTCTTGATTCCGTCCTTAGACTCGATGAATATCTCCCGATTACCTCGCTTGATACCACCGTAAGTCACCGCACCGTTGATCTCACTCACTACCGCCGGATTGGAAGGGTTACGAGCCTCGAATAGCTCGGTTACCCGAGGCAGACCACCAGTAATATCCCGCGACTTACTCATCATACGAGGGATTTTGGCAATTACTTGTCCGGCTCGTACCTTATCGCCAATATCAACCGCTAGGTGAGCACCTACCGGAATGTTGTAGGCTTTGCGCTCAAAATCACTTCCCGAAGGCTCAATTACAATGGCCGGATTTTTAGTTTTGTCCCGCGTTTCGGTGATTACCTTCTCGCGGTGCCCAGTTTGTTCGTCGTATTCCTCCTTGTAAGTAATACCTTGCTCAATGTGCTCAAAGTCCACTTTTCCGGCAAACTCAGAAAGAATAACTGCATTGTAAGGATCCCAGTAGCAAAGCTCATCGCCCTTCTCTACTTTATCTCCTTCTTTTACTCGGAGAAACGAACCGTAGGGCGCGTTATTGGTCGAGTATACTTTACCAGATTTTTCGTCTACGATCTTGATCTCACCGGAGCGTCCCATCACTACGGTCTTAGGCTCGCCTTCGTCGTCGGTAGTTTCTAAGTAGCGAAGCTCTTCAAACTCGATCTTACCACTGAATTTCGCTTTGATGGTTGCTTCTACCGCGATGTTAGAGGCCGTACCACCTACGTGGAAAGTACGAAGGGTCAACTGAGTACCCGGCTCGCCAATAGATTGGGCTGCAATTACCCCAACCGATTCACCTTGCTGGACCATATAGCCAGTAGACAGGTTTCGTCCGTAGCACTTAGAGCAAATACCGTTTTTAGTTTCGCATGTTAGCGGCGAGCGGATTTCCATCTCCTCTATGCCCCGCTCATCAGCCAAAGCAGCAAGATCTTCGGTAATCTCGTCTCCTGAACTAATAAGCAGTTCATCAGAAATTGGATCAAAAATATCATGTACGGCTACTCGCCCTAGTATACGTTCAGAAAGTGGTTCAACAACTTCTTCATTGTCTTTCAAGGCTGCTACCAGTAAACCGCGTACGGTACCGCAGTCTTCCTCCCGGATTACCACATCCTGGGCAACGTCTACTAAACGACGAGTTAGGTATCCGGCATCAGCTGTTTTTAGGGCAGTATCAGCCAGACCTTTTCGCGCACCGTGGGTTGAGATAAAGTACTCAATTACATCCAGTCCCTCTTTAAAGTTGGAAAGAATAGGGTTCTCAATAATCTCACCGACGGAGCCTTGCAGGTTTTTCTGAGGCTTAGCCATCAGACCCCGCATACCACCGAGCTGGCGAATTTGCTCTCGGGAACCTCGCGCTCCGGAGTGCATCATCATGTAGATAGAGTTAAAGCCTTGCTGATCTTCCTCCATCTTTTTCATCAGGGCATTGGTCAAACGTGAGTTCACCCGTGTCCAGACGTCAATTACTTGGTTATAACGCTCGTTATCGGTGATCAAACCCATGAAGTAGTTATTCCGTACACCATCTACTTCCTCCTTCGCTCCTTCAATTAGGTCTAGCTTATCATTAGGAACGATAATATCGTCCAGTCCGATAGAAAGGCCACCTCGGTATGCCATCTGGAAACCAAGCTCCTTGATATCGTCTAGGAATCTGGCGGTACGGGCAACCCCGGCTATTTTGTACACCATCGCGATAATCTGCTGCAACTTTTTCTTGGTCAGCAATTCATTGACATAGCCTACCTCTTCGGGTACTAGCTGGTTGAAAATTACTCGGCCGGCCACAGTCTCTACTACCTGGTCTACTAATTCATTTTGCTCATTCCGAACTTTCGTTCGCACTTTGATGTGGGCATGCTTGGAAATTTGCCGCTCATTCAAAGCGATAATCACCTCTTCGGGGCTGTAGAAAGAAAGTCCTTCGCCAGCAATGGACAAATCGTCGGTGCTCTTACGGCCTTTGGTCACGTAATACAAGCCGAGTACCATATCCTGGGAAGGAACGGTGATAGGTGCTCCATTAGCCGGGTTCAGAATATTGTGGCTGGATAGCATCAGCATTGATGCTTCTAGTACCGCTTCGTGCCCTAGCGGAACGTGAACCGCCATTTGATCCCCGTCAAAGTCCGCGTTGAATGCAGTACATACTAGAGGATGTAGCTGGATGGCTTTTCCTTCAATGAGCTTAGGCTGGAATGCCTGGATACCCAACCGATGCAGTGTGGGTGCCCGGTTCAGTAGTACCGGATGCCCCTTCAGTACATTTTCCAGAATATCCCAAACAACCGGGTCTTTACGGTCGACAATTTTCTTGGCCGACTTTACTGTCTTAACGATCCCCCGCTCGATCAGCTTACGAATGATAAACGGCTTGAAAAGCTCAGCGGCCATATCTTTCGGCAGACCGCATTCGTGCATTTTCAGTTCAGGACCTACTACGATTACCGAACGACCGGAGTAGTCAACCCGCTTACCAAGTAAGTTCTGACGGAATCGCCCCTGCTTACCCTTCAGCATATCGCTGAGTGATTTCAACGCGCGGTTTCCATCGGAACGCACGGCGTTTACTTTACGAGAGTTATCAAAGAGTGAATCTACTGCTTCCTGTAGCATCCGCTTCTCATTCCGTAAGATTACTTCGGGTGCTTTGATATCGATCAGTCGCTTCAGACGATTATTTCGGATAATTACTCGACGGTATAGGTCGTTCAAATCAGAAGTAGCGAATCGCCCCCCGTCCAGCGGTACCAACGGCCGTAGTTCAGGTGGAATTACTGGTACCATTTTGATGACCATCCACTCGGGACGGTTCTCAATGCGGGTACGGGCATCGCGAAATGATTCTACCACTTTCAGCCGCTTTAGTGCTTCTGCTTTTCGCTGCTGAGAGGTGTCGGTAGCCGCTTGGTGGCGAAGGCTATACGAAAGCTCGTCCAGTTGGATACGAGCTAGTAGCATTTCTAATGCCTCGGCACCCATCTTGGCAATAAACTTATTGGGATCAGTATCGTCGAGCTTTTGGTTATCTGCCGGAAGCTTATCTATAATGTCCAAGTATTCATCCTCGGTCAGGTAATCGAGATAGCTAATGCCATCTTCTTCTTTTACCCCAGCTTGGATAACTACATAGCGCTCGTAGTAGATGATCTGGTCGAGCTTCTTAGTAGAAAGACCGAGCAGGTAACCAATTTTGTTGGGTAATGAGCGGAAGTACCAAATGTGCGCTACTGGCACGACCAACTCGATGTGCCCCATTCGCTCCCGTCGTACTTTCTTTTCTGTTACTTCTACCCCACAGCGGTCGCAGATAATTCCTTTGTAGCGAATTCGCTTATATTTCCCGCAATGACATTCCCAATCCTTTACCGGCCCAAAGATGCGCTCGCAGAACAAGCCACCCATTTCGGGTTTATACGTCCGGTAATTGATGGTCTCGGGTTGCGTAACTTCTCCGTGCGAGCTTTCTAAAATAGACTCGGGAGAAGCAAGACTGATGGTTACCTTCGAGAAATCGTTGGTGAACTTCTTGTTTTTCTTGAATGCCATACTTTATATCAATTGAGAATTGAAAGTTCATCCCGGACGCGTTCCGGGATTGATAATGCAAAATAGGTGTCCACCGCAGCGGACACTCGTGATTTTAGTCTAATGTGATTTCCAATGCCAGACCGCGTAGCTCATGCACGAGTACGTTGAATGACTCCGGAATATTCGGACGAGGCAGATTTTCACCCTTCACAATGGCTTCGTAGGCCTTAGCCCGTCCCACTACGTCGTCAGATTTTACCGTGAGAATTTCTTGAAGAACATTGGCTGCGCCGAAGGCCTCCAGTGCCCAAACCTCCATCTCACCAAAGCGCTGACCACCAAACTGTGCTTTACCACCCAGCGGCTGCTGCGTAATGAGCGAGTAAGGCCCAATAGAACGGGCGTGCATCTTATCATCCACCAGGTGGCCTAGTTTCAGCATATAGATAACTCCTACAGTTACTTTCTGGTCAAACTGCTCGCCAGTTCGGCCATCAAACAGGTACGTACGTCCGTAAGCAGGTAGACCGGCTTCGTTAAGTTCATTGGTTACTTCTTCCATGGTGGCCCCGTCAAAAATGGGAGTGGCGTAACGCTTGTTGAGTTTCAACCCGGCCCAGCCCAGTACGGTTTCGTAAATCTGTCCGATATTCATCCGCGAAGGTACACCGAGTGGGTTCAGTACGATATCTACCGGAGTTCCATCGGACTGGAATGGCATATCTTCTTCCCGGACAATTCGGGCGACAACACCTTTATTCCCGTGGCGACCCGCCATCTTATCACCCACTTTCAGCTTGCGCTTCTTGGCTACATATACTTTCGCCAATTGGACGATTCCAGCGGGTAGTTCATCGCCTACCTCAAGGGTGAAGCGCTCCCGCTTGAACCGCGCAGTAATTTCGTTGCGCCGATTGTTGTAATTTTTCACCAACTCAGCAGTTAAACGGTCAATTCGTTCATCGCCCGTCCAATCATCTACGATAATATCAGCAATCAGGTTGGCTTCTTCGGGAACACTGTACGAGCTCTCGTCGCGATAGATATTTTTATCGGGGAAGAGGTTGTTTTCAATATTCTGACGATTGAACTTCACCCCTTTGGTCATAATCTCATCGCCGAATTTATGCTTGATTCCTTGAGAGCTTTTGCCATCTAGTAATGCCATCATTTTGTCAATCATATCACTCCGTACGGCCAGCAGGTCGTTTTTGAAGCGAGACTTGAGGGTTTCTACTTCTTTGCGGGCTTTCGCTCGTAGGTCTTTATCCTTTTTCGGACGTGAGAATAGCTTGGTGTCAATAACTGTTCCGCGCAGCGAAGGAGAGGCTCGCAGTGAGGCATCTTTCACATCCCCGGCTTTATCACCGAAGATTGCCCGAAGCAATTTTTCTTCCGGGGTAGGATCAGTTTCACCTTTCGGGGTGATCTTACCAATTAAAATATCTCCCTCTTTCACATCAGCCCCAATGCGGATAATACCATTTTCGTCTAGGTTCTTCACCGCATCCTCGCTTACGTTCGGAATCTCAGAAGTAAGCTCTTCTTCCCCTCGCTTGGTATCCCGTACCTCTAGCTCGAACTCTTCAATATGTACCGAGGTAAACACATCATCGCGCACAACTCTTTCGGATATTACGATGGCATCCTCAAAGTTGTATCCTTGCCAAGGCATGAAGGCGACTAATAGGTTTCTTCCTAGGGCTAACTCACCATTTTCAGTGGCAAAACCTTCGCAAAGCACCTGCCCTTGGGTTACTCGCTGCCCCTTGAGCACAATCGGCTTGAGGTTCACGCAAGTATCCTGGTTCGTCCGACGGAACTTAATCAAGTCGTAGGTTTTCAGGTCGTCCCCAAAGTTGATCAGTCGCTCATCATCAGTAAGATCATATCTAACGATAATCTTCTTAGAGTCTACGTAGTGAATCTCACCATCACCTTCAGCTACAATTAATGAGCGAGAATCCTGAGCTACTCGTCCTTCCAAGCCAGTTCCAACAATCGGAGCCTGCGGCTTTAGAAGAGGTACTGCCTGACGCTGCATATTTGAACCCATCAGAGCACGGTTAGCATCATCGTGCTCTAAGAATGGAATGAGCGAAGCCGCTACCGACACAATCTGGTTAGGAGCAATATCCATATACGATAGATCGGTCGGTCCAACCACAGGGAAGTCACCTTCGTAACGCGCTTTCACAGTTTCATTTACAAACTTTCCAGTGTCCTCAATCGGCGCGTTTGCCTGAGCAATGTTATGCGTATCTTCTTCTTCTGCCGTTAGATAAACCACATCCTTCGTCACCGTTCCTTCCTCTACCTTACGGTAAGGAGTCTCGATGAAGCCCATCGTATTCACTTTAGCATGAACACAGAGTGAAGAAATCAGTCCAATGTTTGGTCCCTCGGGAGTTTCAATGGTACACAAACGACCGTAGTGCGTGTAGTGTACGTCTCGTACTTCAAAACCAGCTCGCTCTCGTGACAGACCACCAGGCCCTAAGGCTGACATTCTTCGTTTATGCGTCACTTCTGCCAGTGGATTGGTTTGATCCATAAACTGGGAAAGCTGATTGGTTCCGAAGAAGGAATTAATCACAGAAGACAGGGTTCGTGCGTTGATCAAGTCAACAGGCTTGAAATCCTCGTTGTCCCGCACGTTCATTCGTTCTTTGATAGTTCGTGCCATCCGAGCTAAACCTACGCCAAACTGGCTGTAAAGCTGCTCACCTACGGTTCGAACCCGACGATTACTAAGGTGGTCAATGTCATCAACTACCGCTCGGGAGTTAATTAGACCAATCAGATATTTTACAATCTTGATAATATCTTCCTTAGTCAGTACCCGAATATCAGACTCAATCTGTAAGTCTAGCTTTTTATTGATTCGGTAGCGCCCTACTTCACCCAGATCATAGCGCTTATCGCTAAAGAATAGGCTCTGGATAATATCGCGAGCGGTTTGCTCATCCGGGGCTTCAGTGTTACGAAGCTGACGGTAAATCTGCTCTACCGCTTCTTTCTCCGAGTTAGACGGATCCTTCTGAAGCGTATTGTAGATAATAGAATAGTCGGTTACTTTCACATCTTCCCGATGAAGAATGATAGAATCGGTTCCCGACTCGAGGATTGTATTGATATCTTCCTCTTCCAGTACCGAATCCCGCTCGAGCAAAACTTCGTTCCGGTCAATAGATACTACTTCACCAGTATCTTCGTCTACAAAGTCTTCCGTCCAAGTACGTAGTACTCTAGCTGCCAATTTCCGTCCAGTATGTTTCTTCAGGTTTTTCTCATTGGCTTCAACCTCTTCCGAGAGCTCGAATAGATTAAGAATGTCTTTATCAAGACCATAACCAATTGACCGCAATAGAGTAGTTACTGGAAACTTCTTTTTCCGGTCGATATAGGCATACATGACGTTGTTTACGTCAGTAGCAAATTCAATCCATGATCCTTTGAACGGGATAATCCGGGCTGAGTACAGCTTAGTGCCGTTGGTGTGTTTACTTTGGGCAAAGAACACCCCCGGTGAGCGGTGCAGTTGGGACACGATAACTCGCTCAGCTCCGTTAATGATAAACGAGCCTTTGGTAGTCATGTAGGGAATATTCCCGAGGAACACTTCCTGCTCAATGGTCTCAAAATCTTCGTTATCTTCGTCGTTGCAAGACAGCCGTAGCTTTGCTTTGAGGGGTACGGAATAGGTCAGTCCCCGGTCAATAGACTCATCCACTGAATATTTCGGTGGATCTATTACGTAGTCAATAAACTCAAGGACAAAGTTCTCCCGGGAATCCGTAATCGGGAAGTTTTCCGAGAAAACTTTGTAGAGTCCTTCGTTTTTTCTTTGTTCTGCCGGAGTATCAATCTGCAGAAAGTCCTGAAAAGATTGTAACTGGACATTAAGAAAATCGGGATAATCTAGCACCTTTCCGATAGAAGCAAAGCTAATACGGTTAGGGACACCAGCCTTCAGGCTGGTATGGTTATTAGAATTGTTTACGTTAGCCAAAGCACTTCAGTTTTTTGGGTGATAAGAATCTTCAGAATATTCTTCTGATAGCAATAAGGAGGCGATTAGTAGTAAAGGAGGCCACAAATGGGAAAAGACCTGACTGTTTGGCCAGGCCTGAGATGCTTAAAATGAAATATGGTAGTGGTATATTTCTAATTATTTGATTTCTACCTCAGCACCAGCTTCTTCTAGTTGCTTTTTTAAACCTTCAGCTTCATCCTTAGGTACGCCCTGTTTCACTTCCTTGGGTGCACTATCTACTAACTCTTTAGCATCCTTTAGACCTAAACCAGTAAGCTCTTTCACAAGTTTCACTACGGCTAGCTTAGATCCACCGGGGGCTTTGAGTATTACATCAAATTCAGTTTTCTCTTCAGCTCCACCACCTTCTCCGCCACCACCGGCCGGGGCTACAGCAACTGCCGCTGCCGCAGCGGGTTCTATACCATATTCTTCTTTCAGGATGTTTGCTAGTTCGCTTACTTCCTTCACTGATAAGTTCACCAGTTGTTCTGCGAAGTCTTTCAGATCTGCCATTGTAATTTGGAATTAATTAGTAAGTAATATTTTTATTGATTGTATTTTCTAGGACTCTTCGCGCTCCGATAATGTTTTAATAAAACCCGCCAGTTTATCCTTGCTACTTTGTAGAGCCGAGATAACGTTTTTAGCAGGAGATTGAAGTAACGTAACTATATCGCCTAAAAGTTCATCTTTAGATTTCAGTGAACTTAGCATATCCAGATGCTCTTCGCCGATGAACAAGTCGGCATCAATGGACGCAGCTTTTAGTACTGGTTTCTCTAAGTTACTGTTCTTCTTACGATATTCTTTGATAACCTTCGCTGGGGCGTTGCTCACTTCGGTCGAGAACATAATACCCGATGTACCCTTCAGTGCCTCATCAAACGGTGCGTAATCGGTATCAAGCTGATCTAGGGCTTTACGGATCAGGGTATTTTTAACAATCCTGTACTCAATTCCCTTCTGAAAGCACATTGACCGAAACTCATTGATTTGACTCACAGAGAGCCCTCCAGTGTCGGCTACATAGAAGTAACTAGTGTTGCGGAGCTTATCAGCTAGATCATCAACTAGTACTCCCTTTTCTTCTTTTGTCATAATTATATACCGGGAACGGTGTTTTTATCTATTTGCACCCCTTTACTCATAGTGCTCGATAGTGTAATATTCTTAAAGTAAGTTCCTTTGGCAGAAGAAGGTTTCAAACGGTTAATGGTCTGAATCACCTCAGTAGCATTAGCTACTAGCTTTTCTGGATCAAAAGAAGCTTTTCCAATACTAGTGTGGATGATACCGAACTTATCTACCTTAAAATCAATCTTACCCGCTTTCACATCTTGTACCGCTTTCGCAATATCCATCGTTACGGTACCTGCTTTGGGGTTGGGCATTAAACCTCGGGGACCAAGCACTCGACCCAGACGACCTACCTTGGCCATAACCGTAGGCATCGTTATAATGACATCTACGTCAGTCCAACCACCCTCAATCTTTTGGATATATTCATCCAATCCAACGAAGTCAGCCCCAGCCTCTTTAGCTTCTTCCTCTTTCTCAGGAGTACACAGCACCAGTACTTTCACTTGCTTACCCGTACCGTGAGGCAAGGCTACCACTCCCCGAACCATCTGATCGGCCTTACGAGGATCAACTCCCAGGTTTACGTCAATATCTACCGAAGCATCAAACTTAGTAGTGGTTATATCTTTAACAATATCAGTAGCCTCCTGAATAGAGTAGGACTGAGAAAAGTCATACTTCTTCTGGGCTTCCTTTTGTTTCTTTCCTAGCTTTGCCATTTTTATTAACTAATTATCTTTGTTATGCCCAAGGGGCTTTTCCGGTCACCCTAAGTCCCATACTGCGAGCAGTCCCGGCTACCATTTTCATAGCGGACTCCACCTTGAAGGCGTTCAAGTCGGGCATCTTGGTCTCTGCAATCTCCTTTACCTGATCCCAAGTGACGCTGCCCACTTTAGCCCGGTTAGGTTCGGCTGAGCCTTTCTTCAACTTAGCTGCTTGCATTAGTAGGGCTGCCGCTGGTGGGGTCTTAATAACAAAGTCAAAAGACTTATCAGTGTAAATTGTTACCAATACTGGTAACAACTGCCCGGGTTTATCCTGGGTACGACCGTTGAATTGCTTACAGAACTCCATAATGTTCAACCCTTTACTACCCAGGGCTGGTCCTACGGGAGGAGATGGGTTTGCTTGCCCACCGCGGATCTGCAACTTTAAATATCCACTTATCTCTTTAGCCATTATTACCGCTATTATCTACTTTCTCAACTTGCATATAGTTTAGCTCTACCGGAGTGTTCCGCCCAAATATCTTCACCATCACCTTCAGCTTCCGGCGCTCTTCGAATATCTCTTCGATATTGCCAATGAACCCGCTAAACGGCCCATCCATCACTTTCACCTCTTCACCCACAATGTAGGGGGTATCCATTTTAATGTCTTCCTCATCAGCCTCATCTACCCGCCCTAAGATACGGTTAATCTCAGACTCACGAAGAGGCATTGGCGGCTCTTGCGAACGAGCAGTACTCGTTCCTTTGGCACTCAAGAACCCAATAACATTGGGTACGTTGTTGATCATATGAAGCACTTCGCCATTCTTCAGGTCAGCTGAGACGAGAATATAGCCGGGAAAAAACTGACGCTCGCGTACCCGCTTTTTGCCGTTCCGCATCTCCATCACTTTTTCGGACGGAATAATAACCTGAGGCACAAAATCCTCTAGTTTGTTCACTTTGATTTCGTGCTCGAGGTACTCCCGTACTTTACGCTCTTTACCGCTGACGGCTCTAATTACATACCATTTAAGATCTGCCATAATCATTCAGCACTCTTAGAATGCGTTATAGAACCATTTCATTGCATTTTCAAAACCGAGATCGATGACCCCGATAAGTAATGCAAATATCAATGAAGCTACCAATACCAAGAATGAACTTCTTTGCAACGATGAGTAAGAAGGCCAAGTAACCTTTTCGGTCATCTCATAGTAAGAAGCCCGGATAAATTCAATTACATTATTCATGATGAATGCTTCATTTTAGCACGGGCGGTAAGATTCGAACTCACGACCTACGGTTTTGGAGACCGTTGCTCTACCAGCTGAGCTACACCCGTTTGAAAGATGTGAAATATGAGATGTGAAATATGAAAAGGACTAAAAACGTCTCACATTTCTTATCTCATATTTCATATTTATTTAGTCGGTGATTTCCGTTACCTGACCAGCACCTACGGTACGACCTCCTTCACGGATTGCAAATCGTAGTCCTTTCTCCATCGCTACGGGGGCAATCAAGTCTACCGTAATAGATACGTTGTCACCAGGCATTACCATTTCTACATTGTCGGGCAATGAAATTTCACCAGTTACGTCAGTAGTGCGGAAATAGAACTGCGGACGATACTTCTTAAAGAAGGGGGTATGACGACCACCTTCCTCCTTAGAAAGAACGTACACCTCGGCCTTGAACTTTGCATGGGGAGTTACTGAGCCCGGCTTGGCAATAACCATTCCGCGTCGGATATCAGTTTTCTCAATACCACGCAGTAGTAACCCTACGTTATCACCAGCTTCGCCGCGATCGAGAATCTTACGGAACATCTCAACCCCAGTTACGGTAGATTTTAGGTTTTCAGCTCCCATTCCCAAAATTTCAACCGGGTCTCCTGAGTTAATTACCCCTCGCTCAATACGGCCAGTAGCCACGGTTCCCCGTCCAGTAATTGAGAAAACATCCTCAACGGGCATCAAGAAATCCAAGTCAACCAAGCGCTCGGGCATTGGAATGTACTCATCTACCGCGCTCATCAGTTCATCGACCTTCTCTACCCACTGGGCTTCACCGTTCAAAGCACCCAGCGCCGAACCCTGAATCACTGGAATATCATCTCCCGGGAATTCATAAAATGAGAGCAGTTCCCGAATTTCCATCTCCACTAGCTCAAGTAGCTCAGCATCATCTACCAAGTCTACCTTGTTCATAAATACCACAATAGCTGGCACACCAACCTGACGCGCCAACAGGATATGTTCACGAGTTTGAGGCATTGGGCCATCAGTAGCTGCTACTACTAAAATAGCACCATCCATCTGAGCTGCTCCCGTGACCATATTCTTTACGTAGTCAGCGTGACCTGGGCAGTCAACGTGGGCGTAGTGGCGGTTCTCAGTTTGGTACTCAACGTGAGAAGTGTTGATAGTAATACCCCGTTCTTTCTCTTCCGGAGCATTGTCAATAGCAGCAAAGTCTTTCAGTTCTGCTAGGCCTTTCCCTGCCAATACGGTGGTGATAGCTGCAGTCAGTGTTGTTTTGCCGTGGTCAACGTGTCCAATGGTACCAATATTCAGGTGCGGTTTGGAACGGTCGAAGGTTTCTTTAGCCATGTTTAATTCAGTTTCTGTGATGAATATGTAACGAAATAAAGGGAAAGCCCCGTATACGTTTGAGCCAACGACGAGATTTGAACTCGTGACCTCTTCCTTACCAAGGAAGCGCTCTACCCCTGAGCTACGTCGGCCAACCTTTTTAATGAATAATGATTGATGAGTAATGAAGAATAATTAGTCATTAATCATTATTCATCAAAGAGAGCGGGAGACGGGTCTCGAACCCGCAACCTACAGCTTGGAAGGCTGTCGCTCTACCAATTGAGCTACTCCCGCCTAATAATGATTGATGAGTAATGATGTAATAGAGTAGTCACTAATCATTAGTCATTATCTTACTGCGTCTGAACTAACATCAAACCTTACGGAATGATTCATCCTTTTTTCTATATTTCGCAGTGGGGAGAGAAGGATTCGAACCTTCGAAGCCGAAGCAACGGATTTACAGTCCGTCCCATTTGACCGCTCTGGAATCTCCCCCAAAAAGACCCAGTGTAAAAACAGCGGAAACGGCGTATTTTATCCACTATTTTCAATGGAAGGGCAAAAGTAAGGTCTTTTTCTATATATTCAAATGATAGTGTTAAAGAAATTGGAAAAATTTCAGTGCGAATTTTAATAAGGACTTGACTGGTACAACATTTTGAGTCGTTCGTCTTGCTCCCCCGTCTTGATAGACTCTAGCAGCTGATTTACTTCAGGGTTTTCACTAAAAAATAGCAGTCCGCGATAGGCCGTCAGCCGAATGTAATATTGGGGATGGTTCCGGGCACGATCAGCCAAAAGCTGGATACCTTGTTCAGTAGATGCCATATCGTTAGTTACCATCAGGTACTGAGCCAAATAATTCAAAAAATAGTACAAGGTCTCGTCTGCTATTTCTGAGGATTTTTCCTCAAACCAATCGTACTGCCCCGCCACGTTTTCCGAAACATAGAAATCAGCCAAAGCCATCACTGTATTAAAATTGGTATACTCGACGAATGGCGAGAAACGCGCTAACTTATCAGAAGCGTCGGTCTTGGCATAGGCAGCAATGGCCGTACCGGCTACTGCATAGCTAGAATCTTGTAAAGCCTCACGAAACAAATCTTGATACGAAAGTGCATCAACGGTCGCTAGCGCATTGATTGCATCAGCCCGCACCAGCGATTTAGCATCGTTCTGAGCAAGCTCAGCAACTTTCCCTAGCAGGTCGCGGTCTTGGGCACTCAGTTGGCCTTCCAGCGCGTTAATAGCCAACTGGCGGATCCTCCAGAAATCGTCATCCAATGCTTCCTTAAGAATTTGAGGAGTAACTACAGCAGTAGAATCATTAACCAGGGCTTGCAGGCTAGCAAGCTGATGAAGAAAGTGATTAGTATTCCGAAACTGATAAGCCCACTCCGATTCAGTTTTCTCGTGAGAAACCTCAGCTAACAGAGTACCATCGGCATCGAACAGCACCAGTTGAGGAACAGTATCTAGTGCAATCTCAAACTCTTGGGAAAGCTCATTCAGCCACAGCTCATAATCGCTCCGTTTATCATTCGCCCAAACCGCCACATTAACCGGAATCTGATAAAGAGGAAGCTCGTCGTTATCCTGCATTTGAGTAACCACCAGCGTTAACTTTCCATTCTCGTAGTTCTGCTGTACCTCAAACACTGGATGACCCGAGTTCAAAAACCACTGATTGAAGAACCAGTTGAGGTCCTGCCCAGTTACTTCCTCAAAGGCAATTCGCAGGTCGTGAATTTCTACTGAGGTGTAAGCATGGCGGGTCAGGTACAGTTTGAGTGCTGCAAAGAAGGCTTCGTCTCCTATATGGTTACGCAACATGTGCAATACCAAGCTACCTTTGTCGTAGGAGTGGCGATCGAACATTTCTTCCTTGTCCGCGTGGCGATAACGAATCAGATTAACCTGCTTGTCTTCGGCTTCCGCCAGATAGTTTTGCAACTTTTCCCAGCGGTCGTATTCCGCTTCATCTTTTCCGTAGTAGTGTTCGTTCCACAGGTATTCACTGTAGGTGGCAAATGCCTCGTTTAGCGTAAGATTCGCCCAAGACTCACAAGTAACCAGATTACCGAACCAGTGATGAAATAATTCATGAGCGATAATACCATCCCAATGATTGTCCAACAGTTCGCGGTCATCAACCAGCAGGGCATCGTAAAAAACTGAGGCAGTCGTATTTTCCATCGCTCCCGAGACAAAATCTTGAACTACCACCTGAGCGTACTTAGGCCAGGGATACTCCACTCCGGTTTTCTCGGAAAAGAAAGAGAGCATTTCGGGGGTATGTCCGAAAATGTCGTCCGCGTAATCGGCGTAAGCCGAGTCGATGTAATAATTGACTGCCATATCCTTCCACCGATCTTCCACCACCGCAAACTCTCCTACCGCCATCATAAAGAGGTAAGGAGCGTGCGGCTGATCCATTTTCCAGTAATCGGTTCGCATTGGCCTAGCACTATTTTCAGCATTGACCTGAGAATACACCAACGTTCCGTTCGAGAGAGTGATGTAGCGATGGTCTACGGTAATGAACATCTCTTGGGTGCAACGCTCGTTGGGTGCATCAATAGTCGGGAACCAGCGGGAACTAGCCTCAGTTTCACCCTGGGTCCAGATTTGGGGCGAGGGCCCATCGATGAAGTACAGTCCTTTATCTGATTTAATAGCCTCACTCCCACCCGCTGCAAATTCATCAGGCTTGGCAGTGTAGTCAATCACCAGCCAGTAAGATTCATCGCGAGAGTAGGTTTTATCCAAACTAACCTCTAGCAATGAGCCATCGTATCCATACTCCAAGGATTGTAATTCATTTTCACTATTCTTCATTAAGCTCACCGAATGAATATCGAAACCTTTGGCATCCAGGGTTACCGTAGACTGGGGATAAAAGTAGGGCTCAAGTTGAAGAGTAGCTTTGCCGTGCAAATAATGATTTTTCCAGTCGATTTGTACTTCCAGCTTAGTGTGTAGCAGATCGTGCTCCCGGGCTTCAGAGGCCTGATAGGGCGGCACGATGGTTTCTTCTTCTTCCAGCCCCGCCGTCGTATCGGCAGCTACAGTATCAGCGTTAGGGTTGACTACATCCGGTGGTTGGGTGGCGGCTATTTGCTCAACTTTACAGGACGAGAAACCCAGGGTTAGCGCACACAGTCCAAACAATAAAATGTGTTTGACCAGTACTGCTGATTTTGATACTGTTCTACTCATGGAAATTTACCCAGTTGCATTAAGAGTCGGCAATGTAACGACCGGATTGGTAAAACTATTCCATGTTAGCGGAATTTTGTTGGAAAGAGCCGCTATTAATCTATCCGTATCTCAAAAATTAAGCCTACCAGGAGTTTATTAACCTAAAGAATGTTAGCATTTTCAGTATACTTGTACTATGAAATACTGGTGGTACGTTGGAATGATTGGGCTATATTCTATCGTAGCTTGTACGGAACACTATCGTGCAAACACTACACCTAAGTATCACCCCACACTCCCTAACCCTCTACGAGCGGGAGATATACTTATTTCGTCATCTGAGTGGGAAGCCCATCGCGTGTACCTAAAACAGATTCTTGCCCGCTACCAATACGGAGAAGCCCCCGATCATCGCTCCCTGGATAAGGTAGAAGTTAAAATCACTGACGAGAGCTATGTTTTTGATAGCTTAGCCACGAGACAATCTTGGTTGTTCACAATTCATAAGAATGGTAAGCAAGCTTCTTTCCGAGCGGGTGCCATCATTCCTAATCGGGAAGGTCGGTTTCCAGCTATCATCAAGAATGACCGCTTTCGATTTGATTTGAGTGATATAGAAAACACCAAGAAAGCCGAACAGTACCGTGAAAAAGGGAGGGATAGAACTCAGCGATTTGCCGCCCAAGAAGCAGTAACACGGGGCTATGTATTCATAAAGTTTATTCGGGGCGATATTGCTGCTGATCAGCCGAATAACCGGGATAGCGGGGTACTAGCACTGTATCCCAATTTTAACTGGGGAAACATTGCCGCTTGGGGTTGGGCCTACAGTATCATTATTGACTGGCTGGAAGAGCAACCCTACGTTGATGCCGATAAAATTGCCGTTACGGGACACTCTCGCGGCGGCAAAACGGCTTTATACGCGGGAATTTACGATGAACGTATCGCCGTGACTGCCCCCAACTCCTCAGGTAGCGGGGGCACTGGCAGTTGGCGGTACTTTGATCCGGAACAAAAACCCCAGACCCTAGTGGCTGTAGAACCGTATCATCATTTCTGGTTCACTGATTCACTTTTTCACTTTGCCGATAGCACCGCTTACTTACCCTTTGATGCTCACTTTGGAAAGATGCTGATTGCCCCTCGGGGGTTGGTAAATATGCACGCCCGTCAGGATTACTGGGCCAACCCTTACGGAACACACCTGACCCATTTGGCGGCTCAACCAATTTTTGATGCCTACGGAAAACCGGATCATCTAGCCTTGCACTGGCGAGAGGGTGACCATAATCAAAATGAAGAAGATTGGCTAGCCCTCTACGATTTTTGCGACTGGATTTTCTACGGAAAACCTCGTATTAGAACCTACAATCAAAACCCTCACGCTCATTATCAGTACGACTCTATTTTGAATCCCTATTTCGATTATTTTGGAGAATTTGGGATAATTACTACCGAGCAATGAAACAGTTATTTTACATTTATTTCACCAATAGTTTTGGGGCAACCAAGCTTACCAATGACAAGGAAATTATATGGTAGACGTAAACCAAATCATCTCCCCTACCCTACTGCTCGATGAGCAGAGATGTCGGAAAAATATTGCGAACATGGCTGAGCGAGCTTCGCAGCACGGTGTTCAGTTAGCTCCCCACTTCAAAACCCACCAATCGGCGCAGGTGGGTGCATGGTTTCAGGAATACGGCGTAAAAGCCATCACAGTAACCTCGGTGAAAATGGCTAGTTACTTCGCTCAGCACGGCTGGGAGGATATTACCATCGCTTTCCCCGTAAATATTCGGGAGATTGAAGCGATCAATCATCTGGCTAGCCGGGTTCGACTCACCGTATTTGTTAATAGTGCTGAGTCGGCCCAGTTTCTAACTTCGCGAATGTCGGCTGACCTATATTTTTATGTTGAGATTGATACGGGCTATCATCGTTCCGGGGTTTGGCACGAAAGCATTACCCAAATTCAACAGATCCTAGATAGAGCTAACTCTAATTATCTACACTTTGCCGGGTTCTACACCCACGCGGGCCATACCTACGGGGCTAGATCGGTAGACGAGGTAGCTGCTATCCATCAGGATACCGTAGCTAAACTCAAGCAACTGAAATCCGCTTTCTTTTCTGATTTTCCCCGATTAAAATTATCGCTAGGCGATACCCCTGCTTGCAGTCTGGCAACTGACTTCTCAGAGATCGACATCATCCGCCCGGGCAACTTCGTGTTCTACGATGCCACTCAGCATCTGATTGGATCTAACTCCATTGGCGAAATTGCTATTTGCCTGGCTGTTCCGGTAGTTGCCCTGCACCCCGAACGCAATGAAGTGATTACTCACTGTGGCTGGACGTACCTCGGCAAAGACTCACTGCCCGATGAGGAAAAAGGGGAGTGGTACGGATTAGTGGTAGAGCTTAGCAGCACGGGCTGGTCTGCCCCGATTGAAGAGGCTTACGTCCACAAATTATCTCAGGAACACGGGGTAATTCACTTGCCTGACGAGCAATTTTCCAAATTGGAAGTTGGCGATTTGCTCGGCATTCTTCCCGTACACTCCTGCGCTACAGTCGTGATGATGGGTGAAGCAGTTACTCTCAATGGTCAAGTTATTGAAATGATGTGAATAGGGAATCGACCAAAATAGCTACATTGCCCACAAAATCACCTACACTATGTACAAAGCTACTATCGACGAGAATACCTCACTATCCGTAGAAGTAAAAGGTAGTCAGATTTATATCGGTGAGCAATCAGTCGATCTGGACATTCATCGGCTTTCGGCAACTGAGTTCCATGTCATTTATCAACATCGATCGTATCGTCTCGAAATTGTTGAAGCTGACTATTCTGCTAAAAAGTTTGCTATGCTAATCAATGGCAAAAAGGTCTCAGTTGCCCTCCAATCTGAGTTAGATCGACTACTGGAAACGCTGGGAATGGATGCTACTTTGGAAAGTGTTGTAAAGGAAGTCCGCAGCCCCATGCCCGGCTTGATCCGAACTTTGAACGTACAAGAAGGTGATTCAGTAGAACCCGGAGACAAACTACTTACGCTGGAAGCTATGAAGATGGAAAATGCCATAAAATCACCCTCTTCTGGCACAATTGCATCAGTAATGGTAGAAACTGGACAGAGTGTAGAGAAGAACCAGGTGCTGGTTAGTTTTGGATAATAATGAGCGTTGAGGTTAGGAGGTTCCAGGCGACTGCCGCGCGGTTTGGAAGGTTGAAGGTTACAGGGGTTTGGTCATTGGATTACGAGGTTCAAGTTTGGAAAAACAACACATCAAAAATAAATTCCGGTCTCCAGTCTCCGGTCTCCTATTCTCGATTTTTCCTTACACATTCTTATTCGGTTAGATAATTTTCCTTTATTTGCAGCCAATTTGTGGCTAATCAGACAACACGCATGAAGTACCAGCGCATCCTCTTGAAACTTAGTGGCGAAGCCCTGATGGGTAACCAGCCCTACGGCATTGATCCTCAGAGACTTCAACAGTACGCTCAGGAAATTAAGCGGGTAAAAGATGAGGGCGTTGAGATCGCGATTGTGATTGGAGGCGGAAATATCTTCCGAGGGGTGCAGGCGCAAGATTCGGGAATGGACCGGGTACAAGGCGATTACATGGGAATGCTTGCCACTGTAATTAACGGCATGGCACTGCAAAGTGCCCTGGAGCAAATTGGAGTTTACACCCGCCTGATGTCCGGCATTAAAATGGAGCAAGTCTGCGAGCCTTTCATCCGGCGCCGAGCCATCCGTCATTTGGAGAAAGGCCGGATCGTGATTTTTGGAGCAGGTATTGGTAACCCTTACTTTACTACTGATTCTACTGCCAGCTTACGCGCCATTGAGGTAGAAGCTAACGTAGTGCTGAAAGGCACTCGGGTAGATGGCGTTTACACCGCTGACCCCGAAAAAGACCCAACTGCTAAACGCTTTTCCACTATCACTTTTTCCGAAGTGTATCAGAAAAAACTAAACGTGATGGACATGACCGCCTTCACACTTTGTCAGGAGAACAACCTACCAATTATTGTGTTTGATATGAACAAACCTGGTAATCTATACAATCTAATCAGCGGTCAGGAGGTAGGAACATTGATTAATTAACATCTCTAACTAGTGTATTCGGCGCCTAATTGCTGAGTTAGTTGGTTACGCACTAAGATCAAACTTAGAAATATCCTCTGACAAAAGAGGGAGTTTGTTTTTTACGATATCCCAAGTAATAGGGTCAGAAATCATGTCGTAACCATGAATAAGTTGATTTCTGAAGCCAATAATTTTGCTCGATTCGCGGATTTGATCAGATACAGTGGGAGCTATTTTTCTTGTATTATTGATAGCTTCACCAATGATCTCAAAGTTTCTCTCAACAGCCTGTTTGGTTCGGGTATCTTTAGAAAAAGAACTTAAATCTCGCCCTTCTGTGAATACAAAAATGTTCTCTATAGAGGTTGAGATGTCGTAGAGAAACTTCTTAACCTTCTCATCCATAGATAAGCTTTTTATTTCTGTTTATTGAGTCACGAAAGAAAGGGTTCTTAATGGCTGACTCCTCGATGAGATCAACTTTTGAGTTAAGTTCCTTTTGAAGAAATTCAAGAAAACCAAAGTAGCGATCAGAGATACCATCTTTGGTAAGATCATTGAAGCTAACCAGGAAATCTATGTCACTTCCATCAATATTTTCACCAGATGCAAAAGAACCTACCAGATACAAATGCTTGACGTTGTAGTGCTTACAGCCTACATCTAAGCGATCAATATATTCTTCTATCTTCATGGATAACAACACGTTGCCTAAAGTATCAAGATAAACAAATTTTTAGTAAGTTCGCTCCCCAATATGCGTTTTCAATACTGAAACCTAACTCCTTATAAAAATGGTTGAAGAAATCGAACTATATCTGGACGAAGCTAAAGAATTGATGGAGCAGTCTGTCACTCATGTTCAGCAAGAGTTTAGAAAAATTAGGGCGGGTAAGGCTACGCCCAATATGCTGGATGGTCTAATGGTAGAATACTACGGGAATATGACTCCCATCAATCAGGTAGCTTCTATTACCACTCCCGATGCCCGCACCATTATGGTTAAGCCTTGGGAAAAAAATCTAGTGAGCGAACTCGAGCGGGCAATCATCAACTCAGACTTGGGACTGAACCCTCAGAATGATGGGGAGCTGATCCGCCTCAATATCCCCCCGCTTACGGAAGAGCGACGACAACAATTGGTAAAGCAGGCGAAAAATGAGGCAGAAAATGGTAAAATCAGTGTTCGTAATGTCCGAAAAGACACTAACGACAACATTAAGGCTCTACTGAAAGAAAACGTTTCGGAAGACGAAGTGAAACGAGGTGAAGACAAGGTGCAAGAGCTAACTGACCAGTACACCGGAAAAATAGACTCCACCTTCCAGGCTAAAGAAAAGGAGATTATGACTGTCTAGATGGAGACCGGAACCGCGTCGGCGGCCGACCGGAGTCGGGATACCGGATGCCTGTCTCCGGTTTCCGATTAGAGATACAATTTCCGGCTTTGGATATACTCCTCTACAAGGTCAGGTACTAGATACTTCACTGACAATTCGTCGCGAATAGCCTGCCGGATAAACGTAGCTGAAATATCTAACAGAGGGGCTTCTACTCGCTGAATCTGAGAATGATTCTTAATTTCATCCCGAATTTTTTCTTCCGCCACATTGGGGCGGGGATAGACCAGCACTGGGGTATATTTCAAAATCTCATCTACATTTTTCCAACGGTGTAGATGAGTCAGCACATCGCTACCGGCAATTAGAGAAAACTGGTGCTGGGGGTAACGCTCGCCCAGATACGCCAGCGTATTGACCGTATAGCTGGGCTTGGGCATGCTAAACTCAGCATTACAAGGGCGCAGATCAAAATTATCTTCTACCGCAAGCTCGACCATCTGCAGCCGATCCACTTCATTCAGCAGTGATTTTTGCCGCTTGAATGGATTCTGGGGCGAAACCACAAACCAGACTTGATCTAAAGATGCTCTTTGCCGAATGACATTAGCAACAATGAGATGTCCCGTATGAATGGGATTAAACGAACCGAAAAATAGACCTACTTTCAAAAATGGACGGGTTTTAAGTGAGCGGATTTAAGGATTAGAAGGTTCTTCTAAGATAATCTCATTCCCCGCTTCCTGTTGGGCGCTATCCAGCGAATCTTGTTCTTGCTGCTGTTCAGCTTCATCCATTTCTATTTCAGCCAGTCGCTCCTGCGCCTTCTTGACTGTTTCTTGGTCGGGAGAGTTTTCAATGATGGAATTTAACGTGGCTTTTGCCTGAAAAATCTCATCCATCGCGGCGTAGTTTTCGGCAATTAGCAAAAACGACTGCCCTAGCCACGCTTCATACGCCCCAAACTTTTTGTTTAACTCGTACAGTGCATCAATGGATTCCTGATAATTACCTCGCTCATAATGAATTCTCGCCAGTAGGTACTGAGCCTCCGCCCCGTTTTCGTCCGGGGCCGATGCTACCAAACTACCCAAAATAGGTTCAGCTTCGTCTAACTTACCCTGCTGATACGCCACCCGCCCTCGGTACAAACTAGCCTGATTCGCTGCATTAGTCGATACATTGGCTTTCTCCAGAATTTCCTGAGCATAAAAGTCTACCGAATCCAGCAAGTCAGGATTTTGTTGCGCCAGTTGGTAGTAGGAGGCCATCAGTCCCTGCCAAGCATTGTATTGCTGCTTTTTAGAGCGAGCCGTTTGTGCTAATCGTTGAAAGTAAGTGACTGCATTTGCGTAGTTCTGCTGCGAGCTTTCCAGTTCGGCAATGCGCTGCATAATTCGCTGGTTTTGCGGATGATTTTCTACCGTAGTGAGCGCGTAGTACACATCCAAAGCTTCCTCCACCCGCCCCGAACGGTAGTACGATTCACCAATGTAGTAGTTTGCTTCGGGCACATTAGCATCGTCAGGATAGGTTCCAACAAAAACCGTCAGCCGACTGATAGCCGCATCGTACTGCTGGGAAAAATAGAGATTTTTGGCGGACTCATACTCAATGCTGGCGACGTTAGCATCCTCAGGATTGGCTTCTTTGTACTTCGCCAGATAACGGGAAAAATCGGCAGAGTTACCACTTTGAGCGGTTACTTCCTGCAAGCCTAAAATGGCGGAATTCGCGGTAGAATGCGCCATATATTCGTCCAGTATTCGTTCGTAGTCGCGCTCCGCCTGCTGGTACTGTTGCTGGTTTGAGTACGCCACCGCCCGTCGAAGTAAAGCATAAGGAGTCAGATTACTTTGGGGCTGGCTATCCAGCAGCTGGGTAAAAGTCTGGGTCGCCTGAGGATAGTTGCCTTGTTGCATTTGCAGTTGTGCCTTCTGAAAAAGTGCATCATCGTAGTAGGGCGAATCCTGATAGCGCCCCAGCACCTCATCCAGCACCTTAATGCCCTCCAACTGGTTACCCAAAATTCCCTGAATGACGCCCTGCTGATAGAATGCATAACCTGCCTCCCGTGTCTTTTCCCGGATGGCCCGATCGTAGGTTTGTAAAGCCTGCTGGTAGCTTTTGGTCACATAGTACGAATCCGCCAAACGGAGCAAGGCATCGACCAGATACGTTTGATCCTGCTGGCTGGCGGCACTGCGGATGGCACTCTGCTGAACGTACTTCTGAAAGTGCATCAAAGCCTGATTATACTTTTTGGTGTTAAAATAGGCGTAGCCGATACCGTACTGCGACTGAGTGTAGTACCTGGTTTTATCGCCCTCCAGTCGTTTACCTTCCAAACGAAGAAATACTGCATCGTAGGCGTCAATGGCTTTGTCCCAGAACTTACCGATAGAATAAGCCTCGCCCTTCCAGAAGTTGGCGGCAGCAACCAGGGTTTCATCGATAGGGTACTCCAGCGACTTGTCAAACAGCTCCACCGCACTCCGGTATTTTCTCTGATTAAACGCTAGCGTACCTGCCCGATAGCTTACCTCTTGATAAGATTTACGAACGGGCAGCGTCTTATTGGGCAGCCCCTCAATAAATTTCATTGCCGCGGCATAATTCTGAGTTGACAGATAGGCCTCACTCAGTAAGTTGTTAATTTCGGTCGCGAAGCGGGTGCGAGGAAATTCTTCTTTTAGCTCATTAAACGACTGAATAGCTCGTCCGTACTCTTCCCGGTCAAACTGGGTTTTCCCTAAGTTAAACAAGGCTTGCTCACGGATAGATTCGTCATAGTTTTGTTGGGCGGCACCCCGCTGGGCAGCCGTCTCAAAGGCCGTTACTGCGTACTCCAGATTATCCTGTTTAGTGTACAATACTCCCAGATAAAAGGAGGCAAATTGCCCGATACTATCCGAAGCGGAAGCGGCTCGCTTAAAATTTTCTAGCGCTTCAGTTTCTTTACCCGCCTGGTACTGAGCGTAGCCCAGACGGTAGAATACATCGGAACTAGGGCGACGCGATTGGGCGTAGTTCGCCAGAAACGGTTCGGCATCGGCGTAGCGTTTTTGCCGATAGTTAGCCTCCCCTACCAGCAGCATAATCTCCGAGTGATTATTCACATCCCGGGCATCCCTGTCCAGGATTTTTTCACCATAGCTCTTGAGCTGATCGTACCGCTCCTGCTGGTTAAGAATGCTAGCGATGAGAAATGGGACCGCTCGTCCGTAGGATTCATCTTGCTCAATGTGGCGTAGGTCGGACAGTGCCTCTTCGTAGTTTTTATTTTCTAGCGCAATGTATCCCGAATAATAGTAGGCCGCACTTTGGTAGGGCTTTCCACTACTTTTCAGCATGGCGAACAATGGCCGGGCTTTTTCAAACTGCTGCTTGACAAAGTAAGCGTAGCCCAGCTTAAAATTGCGGGTATCTTTTTCTTCGGTGGACAGATTACGGCTATCAACCTGCTCAAAGTAAGTGATTACTTTGCTGTACTGCTGTTCGGTGAAGTAAAAGTTACCTAACTCGTAATTCGCTCGTAGTGCTTTCGGATGGCTGCTGTGCGCTTCTATAAAATCAGCCAGTTGGTCTTCCCCATCAGGATTATACAGACGAACCGCTGAATAAGCGGCGTAGTACTGGGCATCAGTGGCATGTACCCCACTCGGAGTCTGATTGAGATACTGCTCAAAGGTTTCGCGAGCTGCCCCAAACTTCTTTTTTTCCAGTAAACCGAGCCCCTGCTGGTACAACTGATTAGGGGTGGCCCGAGCCAGATACTCCTGAGCATTACTCGTACCAGCGAAAAAAACCAGCCCTAAAAAAATCAGTATAAAAATGGTTGGTTGCTTCATAGAAGAATATGGTCGTGTTCAAGTGTTCAAGTGTTCAAGTGTTCAAGTGTTCAAGTGTTCAAGTGTTCAAGTGTTCAAAAATACATAAACACCTGAACACTCTAACACAATAACACCGTAATCCACTGTATTAGTGCATCAGTTGGTAGACTAAGGTTTTTAAAATTTGCTCATCAGTTCCGACAGTATTATCAATGCCCTTAGCGTGTAGGTCGGCCTGACGCAGCAGCCCAATATTTCGAATGACACGGGACAACGGGTAATTGACCGACGCTACCCGATATTCTTTCACGAAAAACGGGTGAACCTTGAGCAAAGATGCCAGCCCGCGTTCGGTTTTATCAGTGGACTGATGTACTAGCAATAATTTGCTAAAAAACGTAAATAGCAACGCAATTGTCGGAATCAATGGATTGGCTTTAGGATTAGCCGCAAAATAGTAAACGATCTGAAACGCCTTGGAGAAATTACCCAAGGCTACGGCCTTCTGCAACTCAAAGGCATTGTATTCTTTACTGATTCCGATATACTTCTGCACTAGTTCCGCCGAAATGGTATCCGCCGATTCTTTCCCGAGGTTGATTGCTACTTTATCCAGCTCCTTGGCTAGGCGTTCCAGGTTATTACCAATATGATCCATCAACATTTGCACCGCCTGCTCCTCGATGGAGTACCCTTGCTGTTTCACCCACTGTATAATCCAATCGGGCACCTGGTTGTCATACATTTTCTTGGAGTCGACCAACATAGCAAATTTAGCCAAGGCTTTGCTGAGGCCCAGGTTTTTGTTGAGCGATTTGTACTTGTAGCAAATGACCAGCACAGTGGAAGGCAGTGGTTGTTGCACGTACTGCGCTAGCATCTCCTGGCCGCTTTTCTGCTGTAAGTCAGCCAGTTCTTGCGCCTCTTTTACAATGACTACCTGCCGGTCCGCCATCATCGGAAACCGCTTGGCATTGGTCAGTACGGTGGGCAAATCAGTGTCTTTTCCGTATAGAATAATCTGATTAAACCCCTTTTCGGCTTCGGTCAGCGCGTTTTGCTCAATACATTGGGCAATCTGGTCAATAAAAAATGGCTCATCCCCTTGAAGGAAATACACCGGGGCGTACTGATTTTTCTTAAGATCGTTAAGTACTTGTTGCGGAGTCATTGCAGATTAAAGATTGGAAAATTGCAAATTAGAAAATTGCAGATGGCAAGGTTCAGATTTTTGGTTTTAGACGAGACGGATTTAAATTCCGGTCTCCGGTCTCCGGTCTCCGGTCTCCGGTCTCCGGTCTCCGGTCTCCGGTCTCCGGTCTCCGGTCTCCGGTCTCCGGTCTCCGGTCTCCGGTCTCCGGTCTCCATTCATCATTCTGCTACTGTCTGCATCAAGATACCACAGAGCCAGGCACCGTAGGTTCCAACGAAGTAGCCGAGTACCGCTAGTAATACTCCCACTGGAGCCAACGAGGGCGAAAAGGCCGAAGCCACTACCGGAGCCGAAGCTGCCCCACCTACATTGGCCTGACTACCCACTGCCACAAAGAAAAACGGAGCTTTGATGATCTTAGCTACCAGCAGTAAAATTACAATATGCACCGCAATCCAGACAGCCCCGACCATAAATAACCCCGGACTTTTCACTACCGCCGTTAAATCCATCTCCATACCGATGGTGGCAATGAGGACATAAAGCAGCACTGTCGCCAATCGGGAAGCCCCAACGCCTTCCAGTTTTCGCATTCGGGTGAACGACAGCAGCAAACCTAGCCCGGTGGCAATCACGACAATCCAGAAAAAAGATGAGGTAAGACTGAATTTTTCTAGGGTCGGGTAGTTCTCCTGTAAAAAAGGGGCGATACCATTAGCACACCAGTGCGAGAAACCTGTAATTCCGAAAGCTACGCCTAGAATCAACATCAGATCCGCCGTTTTGGGAATTTTGGTGATACTAGCTGCGTAGTCTTCAATTCGATTTTGTACATCTTTAATCGCCGAAGCATCGGCGCGAAAAAAGCGATCAATCTGCCCAGATCGCCCACTTCCGTAGAGAAGAAATGCCAGCCAGATATTAGCTATAATGATGTCTACCGCCAGCACCGCCGGAAAAATACTGTCCCCCACCTCAAAAACCTCCTTCATGGCGGCCTGGTTGGCCCCACCGCCAATCCAGCTACCGGCTACGGTAGTTAGTCCCCGCCACACCGCATCAGGACCAGCTCCGCCTACGGTCTCAGGGGAAAAAGTTGAGACGATAATGATTGCCAGTGGCCCACCTATGATAATACCGATAGTTCCAGCAAAAAACATAATTACCGCTTTCTTCCCGAGACGGGTAATAGCTTGTAGGTCAATGCCGACGGTGAATAAAATTAGACTAGCGGGTAGGAGGTAACGGGAGGCAACGTAGTACAGATTGGATTCTTCGCTGGAGATGATATTCAGGGAGTTGAGAATTCCAGGAACAAAGTAGCAAAGCAACACCGAGGGTACATAAGTATAGAATCTTTGCCAAAAAGGATTTTTGCTGGCAGCAGTCGTAAATACTACCGACAAAACCACCATCAGAATACCAAAAATCACCGGATCGCTGGTAAACCAGGCTGATGATGCCGTCTCTTCCATAAAGTTGTCGTTCAATTAGTTAAGCAGTGAAACTAGCAGATTCCGGGGCTGATTACAACGAGAGACTATCAATCTTAGTAGTATTTCTTAAAATTCCCAATAATAGTCCCGTACTGACGAAAGCAACGATAAGAAACTGCTAATTTTTTGTATAATTTTTCCGCTTTACCACCTAATTCCTAAAAAAAGTTACAATCTACCCGATTTTACTTCATCGGTAAGCTACTAGCTTTTCTTCTCTTTTTATTATCCCCCCCTTTTTTAGCTTTGTTTTGGCATAACTGAATGAAACAGCCCCTAGGAATGAAGATAGTTGGCAGTATACTTTTCTTACTAACCCTTAGTCTGACGGGGTTGGGGCAACGTCTGCCGTTTTTTACGCATCACGTAACCAATCCGTACATTTACAATCCAGCCTTTGCGGGGTACGACGCTCAGCCGATCCTTTACCTGACCCACCGCCAGCAGTGGCTAGGGGTGGAAGGGGCTCCTATGAGTACCAATCTCAGTTTTCACGCCCCTACCGGGAATGCCAATCCGCTATCCATTGGGGCTGACCTAACTCACGATCGTCTCGGCATTTTTCGGTCTTCTACTTTTCGGGCTACAGCAGCTTACATGATTCCCTTGTCGTCAGAAAAAGAGCACTATCTTCGTTTCGGTTTATCAGCAGGGGTTGGACTAGATAGTTACGATCTAGCTGGATTAAATACCAGTGACGATGCCCTATTTCGAGCCGCTCAGGATGCAGGTATTTACGTGCAAGGCCGATTTGGACTTCAGTACCATCTTTCGGGTTTCAACCTCGGGCTATCAGTTCCCGACCTGTTTGCCCCTCCTTCGTTTTCGGGCGATGGTACGGAGGGCGGTCTCAATGAATTTAATCGGGCTATTGCCCGCTTGAGCTATAAATTTCCTCTTGGGGTAGCTAGTACAACTACTTTTGAGCCAATTTTGCTATACCATTACGCAACTGAACACCCTTCTCAGGCTGAGGCCTTTGGTTTGTTTCGGTTCGACGACCGTTTCTGGGTCGGGGGTGGTTATCAACAACAGGCAGGTTTTGGGGGCCTAGCAGGTTTTCAAGCCAACTCTTTTTCCTTCAGCTATCACTTTGGTACAGGTGGCAACGAACTTGCTGCCCAAAGTCTGGCTACCCATGAAGTACAACTCAGCCTGATTCTTGGTAAGAAGAAAGCGGCTATGCGCCGTAAACCCCGCTTGAAAACCCGGGAAGATACTGAAGCGATACCCGAGGCCGTCATTGAGGCCGCCAAGAAAAAAGAAAGAAGAGAAAAGAAAGAGAGAAGGGCTAAAAATAAAAATACTAATCCAGCTCCATCACGAAAGCAACCTTCTGAAGCTAGTCAATCCGATCTAGAAAATGCAACTTTTGAAGATATTGAACAGTCGGGCGATGGAAAGGTTATTTTAGGTGAGAATAAGCCTACTGAACCCCGATTTGCCCGCGCTAAGCGTAGTAGAGAAAGCACTCATCCATTAGAAATGCAAGAAGGATCATACCTGATTGTTGGAACTTTTTCGCAAAAAGCTAATGCCGAAAAATTAGCAAAACAGTTGAGTCAGCAGGGTTACACTGCTAATGTTGGCTATAATTCAGAGAAGCAGTACTATTACACCCACATATTAAGCTCAGGAGATACCGAAACCGTCCGTGCCAGAATTAGGCAGATTCGTGGTAAGCCCCAATTTAAGAAAGCCTGGATATTGGTGATTGAATAAGTAAAAATACAAGATGTAAAATAGGAAATGTAAGAAATTGGAGGGTAGATAGTATGACCTTCTTAAGAACAAGAAATTGGAAACGGGAGACTGAAGGCATGAAATATATTGAGAGAAGGCAGGACAAAAAGGTAGCATTACGCACCAGCGAACGCTTGCGCTAGTAAGCGGAAATTGCTACGCAGAAACGAACGATGCTATTCAATTTTCCCGACTCTGGTCTCTGGACCTCTAACCATCCAAAACCTACAACTTGAAACCTTTTAAACCTGCTAACTTGAACATATTAACACCCTAAGAATACCTCCCCTCCGGATTATCTGCTATTTTTGCCTCAATGTTTTTTCTTCGGTTTCTATCCCATTGGCCTTTGTCCTGGCTGTACATTTTGGGACGTCTCGCTTCTTTCGCTGCTTCTCGTCTAGTTCGCTACCGCCGGAGCACTATCATGGAGAACCTTCGCAAGTCGTTTCCTGAAAAAACCGACGGTGAAATTCGGCAGATCACCCGGAGTTTTTACCGAAACCTAGCGGATATAGCCGCAGAGACGCTCTACGGACGTACTATTTCGGAAGAGGAAATGAACCAACGGGTGGTGTTCGAGGGTATGGATATCATTGAAAAATACTATCAGCAACAGCAATCAATCATTATTCTGGCAGCCCACCAGTGCAATTGGGAGTGGTTGCTTCTCGCTGGATGTTTACGCCTCCCCTACCCAGTGGATGCCATGTACAAAAAACTAGCCAGCCAGCCGATGGATGACTTTATGTATCATATCCGATCCCGCTTCGGGGGGAAGCCCATTAATAAAGACCACGCTGCCCGAGCTATTTTAAAGCGCAAACACGAAACCCGCGCTATCGCCGTAGTCGCCGACCAAACCCCTTCGAGTGGCTCTTCCAAAGACTGGATTGAATTTCTAAATCAGGATACCGGATTCTACCAGGGCGTTGAACAACTGCCCCGTCTGACTAAGTACCCGGTGGTGTTTGCTGCAATATACCGGGTCTCCCGCGGGTACTACCGGGTGCAATTTCACGAGGTAGGCGAGCCGCCCTATTCTGAGCAAACCCAAATACTTTCCCGCTACGTTACCCTAGCGGAAGAAGTGATTCGGGAGCAACCCGCCAACTGGCTATGGTCGCACCGCCGCTGGAAGTACCCCCGATCAGCCAATTCATCCCAAGAAAACGAAATGCCCCGGAGACATCCTGAGAAATCATAACTACCTCTTTTACATTTATTGACTTTCAGACCCATGAATATTTTGATCACTTCCGAGGCAGCCGGCATAGCGGGGTCGACCTACTCAGTTTCGTATCTGGCCGGAGGACTAGCTCGTCGTGGTCATCGGGTATGGGTAGCCTGCCCCCAGGACACCTTACTCTGGAGGCTGATAGAAGAGACCCCAGCTCAGGCAATTCACGTTACTTTTGCTAATAAACTCCATCGGAAAAGTATTCGGGAAATTGCCTCAATTGTCAGGGAACATAGTATCGAGATTATTAATGCCCAAGCGAGTAAAGACCGCTACATCACCATTTTAGCAAAGGCATTGTATAAGCTCCCGGCTAAACTCATTCATACCCGTAGGCAAATGGCCAAAAGTTTAGGCATGTTTGGGCAGAGTATTTTTTATCAGAAAGGAACGAATGCTATTGTTGCGGTAAGTTTTGGGGTTAAATACTCGCTTCAGAAGCTGGGTATATCTGAGCAGCATATCAAGGTTATCTACAATGGTACTCCTCCCCAAAAATATACCAACCTATCCGATGCCGCTACTAGTGTCCTTCGGGAAAAGTATCAAATTGGTGCTCAAGATATGGTCATTGGATGCGTGGCCCGTCTTAAAGAACAAGCTCAACTGCTGGGTGCCCTGCGGTACGTTGATTGCCCCGTACACTTAGTTTTGGTAGGCATTGAAGAAACCCCGGAACTCGCCGCAATCCGGGATCAGTGGGCGGTGCCCCATCAAGTTCATTACGCTGGTTCAGTGAATATTCAAGAGGTACTACACCATTACCCTTTATTTACCCTCAATGTGTTACCCTCTACCATAGAAGGACTCTCTCAGTCGCTACTGGAAGCAATGGCATTGGGGGTTCCAGTAATTGCTACCCAAATGGGGGGCAATTCCGAACTAATCCGAGAGGGTGTCAACGGATTATTATTCGAGAATGGTGATGAGCAGCAACTAGCCCACTATATCAACCAACTGCTGGATACCCCTGAATTACGAGAATCGTTTGCGGAGGCGGGACGTCGTACTGCTTTGGAGGATTTTTCATTGGATCGTATGCTCGATCAGTATGAAATTCTCTTTCAGGAACTTCGCCGACCAAAATCAGGGTAGTAATGCTGTTTTATGGAAAACCTCTACCAACCGGCTAATTTCAATATCGTAGGCGCAGCGAAAGTGCTGCTGGGGACAAGCTCGATGACCGTGGGCACCGCAAGGCCGACAGTCTAGCGAGTTGCCCACATCTACCAGTTCAGAAAAATCGGAGAGAGGGGTAAACCCAAATTCAGGGATAGTGGAACAGAATACAGCGCATACCGGGGCGTTGGTTGCCGAAGCCAGATGCAAAGGTGCTGAGTCATTTACATAGTTGAGTACTGCTTTTTCCATCAAGGCGGCCGACTGGAGTAAACTCAGTTTTCCGGCCAGATTTTCTACCGAAGTACGCTCACTTTGTTGCTTAATACGTTCGCAGGCATCACGATCAGTAGGTGCGCCGAGCAAATAGATTTTTCCTGAGAAAGGTAATTCTCGAATTAGCTTCGCCCATCTTTCCGGAGGAAATTGCTTAGTAAACCATACTGAAGTCGGTGCCAGACAGATGTATTCTTCCGACTGATAAGAAACCACCCAGTTGCGGTCAGTTTCCGATGGGTACAGTTGGGGACGACGCTCGAGTTGAGAAGTTTCATGGGGCAAAAGGGCTTTCAGCAGAGCTAAATTACGGTCAACTTCGTGCTGAGCTCCCCGCAAGCGGTGCGGAACCTTGACGTCGAGCCAACGGGACAGGGAACTGCGGTCAAAACCAATTTTCTGTCCTGCCCCCGAAAAGGTAGTTAGTAACCCCGTAGAGAAAAAACGGTGGCAGTTGATAATCGTATCATACTTTTTATCACGAATTTTTCGTAGTAGCCGAAGCAGATTGCGGTATTTTTGTTCTTTTTTGTTCCAGAGTAAAAGCTCCCGAATGTGCGGATGCCCCTTAAGTAGTGAAGCATTACTCTGATTTATCAGCACGTCGATCGGTGTGTCCAGGGAAATTTTCCGTAGGTTCTCCAGCAAAGGGGTCATCAGAATAACGTCGCCGATAAATGCTGTTTGAATAATAAGTACGTGGGAAAGCTGTTTTCCGCCCATAGAGCAGCGCGTATTTGTTCCGTATGGTTACCCCTTGTAACTTGTCGCTGCTAATTTAACGCGTATTTATGTCTGCCGTATCACTATCGGTCACGATTATTACTTACAATGAGGAAAAAAATATTGCCCGATGCATTAATTCGGTAAAAGAACTAGCTGACGAA
>JBCCTI010000020.1:0-92476 GCA_039198955.1 Bacteroidota bacterium
ACACGTATCTGAAGGATATACTGGAAAGGCTACCGGAGCAGCCGGTCAACCGGCTCAAAGAGTTACTGCCCCCTCACTGGAAACCAGTAAAGGTAGCCATAGAAGTTTCTTTATAACAGGCTACTTCACCGGACGGATACATTCCTATTATTATTGAGTTGTGGGTTTGGGGGGCTAAACATGATGTTAATTCAGCGATAAGCCAAGTGGAACTGCAAGAACGCCTATTGAATAAAAGCCAAAATATTGATTTTTACGTAGAACAAGCCAAAACATTATTGTTAAGTTTAGAAGGCAATTCTGCTAATCGCTCCTAACAGTATAGCCAAATGCAATAGTGACTAGAAACCATTATTGCATTTAGCCTTTTCTAATCACAGTTTTCTTTTTAATTCTTCAATTCCTTCATCAATAGAAATTGCATTTTTATAGCCTAATAGATTTCTTGCCTTTTCATCTGAAACAGAAAATTCCTTGCCCATTAACCTTATCATTAAGGGAGCAACGGGTGGTCTTGATGTTAAGTTTAATGTTTTCCAGATAACTTCTGCCGTATTTGCAACAAATGACGCAACCCATAGAGGCAAAATTTTATCTCCAGGATTAAGGCCTTGGGCTTCAAGCATATCCTTAAAGAATGATTTCATAGACCTACGTTCTCCATCGGTTACAAAATATGCTTCTCCACCTTCAGTTGAATTAACTGCCGCAAGAATGGCACTCGCTAAATTTTTGACATGAATCGTAGATAAAATTTGTTCGCCCCCTCCAAGCCAACGCCATTTGCCATTTTTTACATTTTGCAATAAATCTTCAAAGTGATGGTTATCAGGTCCCCAAATTGCAGGAGGACGAAGTGAAAGTGTAATGAAGTCTTTTGAGTTTGCTTCTAAAACTTTTCGTTCTGCAATTGCTTTTGTTCTTGGATACAGGGCTTTAGGTAATCCTTTTTGAGCTTTATCTTCTGTTAATTTAATTATAGGAGAACCAGGAACTACAGGGGCTGCGCTTATATATATGAATTTTTTGATACCTGCTTGCTTTGATAAATTCAGTAGGTTTTGAGTAGCTTCTACATTTAATTTCATAAATGGTTCTGGGTCATATGTAAAATCCATATGTGCCGCAGAATGTAAAACATATTCGCATTCTCGTAGAGCATTTTTTGTGGTCGCTGTTAACGCTGTCAAATTATCTTTAACAGGTTTTGCTCCTAATTTTTCTACAAACTTTGCTGATTTATCGCTTCGAGCGATTGCGTAGACATCAAAACCATTAGAAATGAGAATCGGTATTACATTTTGACCAACGAATCCCGATCCACCGGTAACAAATATTTTCTTCATTTTTATCATGGTTATGTTAGAATAAAAACAAAGCTAAATTTGAAACTTAGCAGAGCGTTAGCCCGATCAGCCTTAATAGTTACCCGAAAAGTCAACTCACGAAACACTTGAAGGTGTTTCTCCAAAATGATTTTTAAAAGCTCTTGTAAATTTAGATGGATCTGCATATCCAAGTTCATATGCAATTTCACTTGAACTCATCTTTTTCTTTATGAGAATTTCTTTAGCATATTCCATTCTTATTTTTTGATGATACTGCTTTGGAGGCTTCCCAAAAACTTGTTTGAACACATTTTTAAATTTGGTTTTACCCATATTTGCAATCTTAGCTAACTCTTCTATTGTAGGGATATATTTTGGTGTAGGATCTCTCAAGAACGAGGCGGCCAAAAACAATTGTTTGACATCTTGAGGATGTAAGTTTTCATACTTTATATCTTCTTCTCTTGAATTGAATTTGTCAAAGAAAATTGAAAGAAAAGCCAATAAATTGGCATGTGATTTTAATTTACTGTCACCCAAAATTATTTCTTGAAGCAATTGTTCTGATTGAACATCTAAATCTTCATATATGATAGTGCCCGCAATATTCCTAAATATCGTTTCATTATTCTCGAAGTAAATATCCAGGAGCTCTCTATGAAACTTGATTAGGACAATTTCAAAGTTAGTTTTTGTAGGGCTCTCACTAACTACTTTAATATTTGGAGGGTATAATAAGATGCCGGAGGGCAAATATTTTTGAAAATTTATTTCTTCTCCATTCACGTTCTTTTTGACCTCTTTTTCGGACAAATTGATATTTAGAAGAAAATATTCACTTTCTCGTGAATTAAATGAATTAAGCTCAATTGATTGATTTAGTTTGAATTTGAAGTGGTAGAATCGAACTGAATTAGGAAAATTGAAACAATTGATTTTCCCTTCTCCTATCCTTGGATCCAGTGATAAAGAATTATGGGTTTCTTTAACATTTAACTGCTCTGAAAATTGCTTGTAAATATCACCCTCTATTTCTATATACAGTTTCATTTTTTTCTGATTGCTTCTAACGCCCAACTAAAATGAGTATGCTCCCCCAGTTGCTAGAAGCACTGAGATTTCCAGTTTCAAATATCATATCAAATGACTCAATTTGTATATTCATTTTAGTGTTCGTCTTACACCGTTCCTCTAATTCAATGGAAATGGGTTTCTTGCGTTGTACTTAGTGACAACCGACTGCACATCCTCTACAAAGTAGCTTTCAAATTCATAATCACTGTTCCTAACCAGGTCCAGAATAGGCAGGGTCTCTTTATAGTTTTCCTTTTCTCCTACAATTAAAATTTTGTACTTCTTTACAGTGTCATTGTTGAGTACGTTGAATACACTTTTTATTGGAGTCTTGACAAGAAATCTATCTTCGTGATCGATCAATTGTTTTTTCGTATCAATATTACCTCCTCTTACATCAACAAAACATTCCTCAGAATCAACAATTATCAGCAGAAAAGAGCCTATCATAAAAGGGTTTAGTCTTATGTTACTCACCCCATGTTCTCTGAAGTTATAGTGATAACTATAATTTACAACTTGGATCTTATCGGAGTTTTCATTTTCAAATCTAAGCCAAATAGCTTTATGTTTCTTTGAGCTATTAATTTCACTTTCAACAGTAAAATCATATTCAGGCATTATATTCTCCGTTACTTTTTCCCCCGACAATTTTCTTAGGTCAACTTCAGCTGTCGCACCGATGTAGGTAGTATTGTAATGCAAGAATTTCTCATCTCCCGCCAGGTTATTTAACATTTCCATACGGAATTTGAAGTCGTCAAAATTTAGGTCTGATTTATATTTTGCACTTACAAGATCATAGCATGTACCATATTCCTCGTTTTCTATGCTTTGCATAAATTCTAATGCAATTGATTCATGATTAATGCCTTTTGTGCCGAATTGATTTTTTTCACTTTCTTGACTGTAGCAGGAAGAATTGATCAACAGCAGAGCTATTATAATATTGATTTTCGTCATCAGTGACCTAATGGTGTAGAACAACCACACATAGGCACCAGTGCGTTTATTTGTCATATATCTTTCGCGTTTCTGGTATCAGTACATTGCGTAAGAAATAGGATTGGGGAATATTCCTAAGTATTAAACGCTGTTTTTCTGCCCGTTGGTAAATCATCAGACTTTCTTAACAAGTCATTTATATGATGTGTATTGACCATAGGGTAAGATACGATTTTGATTGACAAACCCGAAAGTTACCCGCCTATTTAAGCGTCGAATCAACACTCAGTATAGCTATAAACCAGACAACACCATCAAAAAATGTATATTCCCCCTCATTTTTAACTTCAGAATAGTTTTCCTCCACCGAGTAGTCGCCAATTTGCCAAAAAACGCTTTACTACGCCTGTAGTACTCGTAAATTCAGGTAAGAAACGAGTTACTAAACAATTATATTCTATCTACTGCAACAGAAGAAGTTGCTATGACAGATCATCGTAACAGGTAAGCTATCACATAATATAATGTGGCACTATTTAGTCTCTTGCACTGACTCCAGTATTAGTTGATAAAGACTTGGGCTAACCCGAAAGCCTACTTGGTTTATCAACTGATCTAATAGTGGCTGTATTTTTTCCAAATGCCCAGCTTGTTTTCCTTTTACTAAAACTCCCAATAGACCGATAATCTCCAGTCCTTGTTTGGTCGCCTCACTTCGTCCCTTACGCTCATCAATAATTAATAATCTTGCCCCCAATTCTTTAGCTAAAATGATCGCTTCGGCTTCTCCAGCATCCAGCTTAACGGATAATGCACTCACTGCATCCTGATCAGCTACTGTTTTTAATGCTATCCAATTATTCTTCTGAAGTATATCAGCTTGCCCTTCATATATCGTTAATTCTTTAAAAACTTGTTCGGGCACGACAACCTGGACGAACAGTTTTCTTAGCAAACCAAGTTGCCCAATCTGGATTAGATTAGTAATTGGTGAAGTATCGCTTACTATGAGCATACTATCCCAATCGTTTCAGCGTATCTATATCTCGAGCAAAATCTTCAGCATCGTATTTAATACATACGCCCCGCTGGCTCATCTCTTTTTGAAACTCAATCTGGGTTAACCTCGCCAGTTTTTTCGCTTGCCCCATCGTGAGTTTTTCCTGATCGTACAGGTAAACAGCAACCTCTATCATTAACTCAGCCGGAGTTAAATGCAACTCTTCCAACAATTTCCCTGAAATCACTAAATCTTTCATATACTCACCTTTGTTTCCTCTAAGAGTTACGAAGTAGACAGCATCAAGGTTAGATCATCATTTATCTAGAAAATAACGGTAGTGTTGGGCAATTGTTCTTTGATACGCTGCTGTTCTTTTCTCGCAATGTTATTGTTACCTAGATTAAGTACTTCCAGCTTATTGAGCAGGCGTATTTCTTGAGGAAGCGTTGAAAGATCGCAGCACATTAGACCCAATATTCTCAAGTTTTTAAGCTGACTAAGTTGACGGCAAATGAGTTCTATATCTAACTGTGGATTATCATTTAAACTGATACCCGAAAGTTGCTGTAGTGAAAGGATTTCTTCTGGCAAAGCGTCTATCTGAAGTGCCTTTATTTCCAAAAGATTAAGCGAAGGCAACCGACTTATGATCGGCAATGCTTGAGATAAGTCTAACGATGGGTCATGGCCTAAATCTAGGATCGTCAAACTGGGCAAGCGAGTAATTTCCTCCGGCAGATGAGTCAAATTGCTTTCTCTGAGTTCAAGGTGATGTAGGGACTCTGCGTTACTTAAAACGCTAAAGGCTTGCGATAAATCTAAAGAAGGGTTCTTAGATAAATCAATTCGCTGTAGAGCTGATAAGCGGCCAACTACTTCCGGCAATTCCCTGAGTGTATTACTACTGAGGTTCAAGCCCTTTAGTTGCGATAGTTGTACAATAGTATCGGGTAGGCTAGTCAACTTATTATTAGCCAAATTTAATTGCCGAAGCTTGGTCAATTGTTCAATTCCCGATGGCAACTCGGTCAATTGGTATCCAGTCAGCTCCAATGTCTCAATCTGCTTAAAAGGCTTTATCTTTTCGGCAAAATCAGTTAAGTCTTGATTATTTAAGGATAGCCACGCTACTTGATCTACGTTGCTCAACGCATCAGTCCAGGTAGTATGGCGATGCGGTTGCCGATTCAAATCCGATTTAGGTAAATCACCATCGCCGAATACCAGATCCACTAACCATTTCTGCCGCTTATCTAGCTCTTCATTAGTTTGCTTTTCTTCAGCTTTACTTTCCTTCTGAGGAACAGATTCACGCACAATTTGGCCTATTTTATCCCAAGCAAAATAGCGAGCAAATTGGTTGAGCCCTTTAGCCTGCGGGGCCGTTTGATGGTAAGCTTCTGGAATAGGAACGCCTGCTTTCTCCAATACTTCATCAGTGACTAGTATAGAAGCATTGAACCGTACTGCTAGAGCAATAGCATCACTAGGTCGAGCGTCTATTTTCAACTCTTCTTCTCCGCGTTTTATAGTGAGGTCAGCGATAAACACGCCGTTAGCAATTTTATAAATACAAACATTTACTAATGTAATCTGAGCAGTCGTGATAATAGCTGCTGTTAGATCGTGCGTAAACGGGCGACCCCGCTCGAAATCTTCCAACCCCAAGAATATGGCATCAGCCTCGAGCATCCCAATAATGATGGGTAAAAAGTATTCTCCATCTTCTGTCTGAAGCAGTAAAGTAGCATCTCCACCTTTTCTCACGTAAAGGTCGGCAATCGTCATTTTTCTCATAGTCATTTTCTTTATTGGCTTCTGATAATAATAGAATAAGTCTTTGTGGGTGGCGAGCTTTTGTTTGAGTTGCTGGCGAGCTCGGTGCAACCGAACTTTTACGGTTGAGATAGTAAGTTGATATTGTGCCGCGATTTCGGCTTGTGCCAGACCATCGTAGTAGTAAGCCAGAATTACGTCCCGGTACGACTTATCCAAAGATTGTATCGCTGAGATGATTAGCTCATTAAGCTTCGACGATTCTTTATCTATATTTTCCTGAACTGGGAGGAGATCATCTAAGGAAATTAATGACTGACGTTTTTGCCGGATATAGTTGTAGCTAATATTGCGGACAATACCAAATAGCCAGAATTTAAATCGGGAAGGCGTTTGCAGCTTATCCAAACTACGGTACGCTTGTAACAGCGAGATCTGAGTAATGTCTTGGGCTAATGTCTCATCATCAAGAATTGATTTTGCTTTACGAAAGCAATCAGCATAATAGAAGTCAGCTAAGACATTAAACGCCTGCTTGTCTCCTTGAATAGCCTGATCTACGTACTCCTTTTCCCGAGATAATTCCACCAGATTGATTTAGCTGATAACTCCAATATACTACCTAGTGGTTTAGAAGGTGATAAAGGTTACAGAAGAGATAGTTTTTTTCTGAAGTATTGCTTTCTGAGTCCGCGTTGTACTTATAGCCAAGCACTACATCAAAGGTTATTCGTATTTTTGCGGTGTTGTTAAAAGGAGTAATATTTTCTGGTCGATACTGCATCATCCGTGATTACACTTATCACGATGAGCCCTCGGTAGTCAAGCTCAAAATCCAGACGGCTGGTAAATCTTTCCTTGAGTAGCAATTGTCCATCAAGGGTATGAATTTTAAGTAGCGCAGCCCCTGGCTGCTTGGTGGTAATTGTTCCCTGATTCTGGTAGTAGCGGATAGCCGTATCGTGGTGAGTAACTGCATTCTCATCTATTCCTGTTACGACATTATCAAAGAGGAATTCGGACGTTCCTATGGCCCAGAAATCGCGCTCTACGTGTAGTTCATCATCAATAAAATAGACGTTGTTAGTAGTGTCATTCTGTACAATACTGGAAATATTATGGCCGGCGTACCATACTCTTAACCGCTCACCATCCATCAGAGGGGTGATAGATCGGATTTCGGCATTAAAGTTTCCATTGGTCCACGAAAAGTCAGAGCGCGTATGTATGGGATCAGTATCAGGGTACCAAGTATTAATATCACTAAACGATTTAAATTGGTGCAGTGCCACCTGCATCCAATTATCTCCAAAGACGAACTGGGCGACATCGGTAAAAAGATAGATCGTATCCCCCACCATTACCGGCGACGGAGTAGAAAGCCCTGCGTAATTATTTCCGTTAGGATAGACATCGGTGGGCAGCGTGGCGGTCTGGGTGGTATCGATAAATGACCTTCCGTCCGTACTCCGTACTAGTCCGATGCTTTGAAAGCCTACTGTACCCGCTGCCGTGAAAAAAAGGTATAAGGTATCTTGATTTACCATGACCCCGGGCTCAGCCGTAATCTGGCTCATCCAGTCCAGGTTTGCGGTGGGTTCTAGCACAAAGCCAGGGTCCATCTGCCAAGCAATCCCATCCCGCGATGTAGCGTGCGATATTTTAAAATCAAAAGGAGTATTTTGCGTGTACACCGTATTGTACATATGGTACTCGCCTTTGTAAAAGACTACGGTAGGGGTCTCAATGCCACCACTGTAGTAGGTTCCGGCGACTGATTCTAATACCGGGTCAGTAGGATTCAACGACCAATCGTAGCCATCGTCCGAAAGCCACCGATAAATACTGATGGTATCGTTCGGGTGAGTTAACCCTCCCTCTACCCCCGAGGTATACATGATGTACTGATCGTTTTCTTTTAAAACCGTAGGGTCGTTCCAGGGATGACCGAACAGTTCATCGCCGTAGTTGATAATCGGATTCTGCGAATACGGGGTGAAGGTTGGAAAGAAGGTGGGGTTTTGACCAGATGACTCAAGCGTCACCATAAGTGCAAGTATTGTAGCGACCGTTCTCATTTATTCCTTTAAGATAACACATAACGTCTGGCTAAATCGAGAGCATGCCCTATCAGCTAGACCAGATTTCGTTTAGTGTGAGCAAATACCGTTCAAAACCCTGACTTCGAGTATTCGTTCTTATGTTCTTTTAACCTTTTAAGGCACTGCCTTCTTACATTAGGCACAGTTTATTGAGGATTAAAACACTGCTTATATTCTTCTGAAAGGTCATAATATACTCCCCATCCAAAACCCTCAGACATACTGATAAGCCGCAAACAGTAATCCCGGTAGTATTCCTGTAAGGCATCTTTCGAGATTATCTTACATGCCTGAGAAAAGCTACTGCATAGTGAGTTGTAGAATGCCTCATCAATATCACCGTAGGCTAAAGTATATTCTAGCATCATCTCAGTCCGATAAAGCAGAAGTTCAACCACATCTGAGTTATGAACTGATACTTTTCTAAATTCTGAAATTATTTTCTTTGAAACGCTACTTCTGGCAGCTCCGTAACCTCTGGTCGGAAAATACTCCTTCTTTATTTTATGTTTATACTCCTTTACAATAGCATCTGAGTTTTGACCTAGCTCGATTTCATAATACTTACGAACCAAATCAAATTTGTCATATAGCTTTTTTAGCTCGTTACTCAGGCTTTTTGCATCTAAACTCTTCAAATATCTATTAAAGTCTTTCTTCATTTTACCATCAATTTTTTGCTTTTTCTCGCCTGCCCACCAGCCGCCGTCATTCCCATTAATCAAAGACAATTATCCTTGGTTAGGTAGTTGCCAATTCGTCAAAGGCTGATAATTTAGAATAAATTTGAGGATAAGTAATCAGCGTATACCTAACTCCCGCGAGTCTTCCCGCCCAAAGCCTTGCACTTGCAGGTGGTCGGCATAGACGTGGACAGCAGCAAAGGTATTCTGGTCGGGGGTGTCTACCATGCCTTTGAAATTAAGGTAGTGAATATCCTTCTTTTGCCCGTAATTTCCGGCGTGGTTGTGCCCGTTAAAATAGGCCACTACGTTGCCCGCTTGCTCCAGAGCCGTAATTACCTGCTCGGCATTCCATAAATTGTGCGGGTCTTCAGGGTACAGAGGGTAATGCCCCATCACAATCACTTTTTGGTTAGCTCGTCGGGCTTCTTTAAGCCGTTGCTCCAGCCAGCGGAGCTGTTGCTCGCTTACCCCGGCATTCCAGGGTTTCGCCCAGGATTTTTCTTCCTTGGCTAGTTCTTCCATCAGTTTCTCTGCCTGCTGAGCGGCTTCGCTACCCGGTGGATAAGCATAAGTGCTTACTTCGGTACCATTGAGTACGATAAATCGCCAGTCTTCATGCACAAAATCGTAGTAGCCTACCGGAGGTAGCCCGACCCGCGTCGGAACCTCAGCCAATTGGTCTGGTTCTACCGAATAATCGTGATTACCCAAGGTGCGGTAAACCTGGGCTTCAGCTTGTTGGTATTCTTGCAGAATAGTATCGAAGCTGGAAAAATCGCGATCAATTAAGTCGCCTACGTCTAAGGTAAATGCTAGATCCTGCTGATTAAGGGTAGTCAAGCACTCATTTAGTTTATCGGTTGATTTTCGGTAAAAACGAACTTCAGTAGGCGGACAATCGCAGTACTGCACATCCGCAATGACTCCGAAGGAAAATAGAGGCTCCATATTTGATGATTAATATTTACACCAGTTTTACTGGTGACGAATGAAGGTAATGATTGATGAAGGTAATGAATAATGGAAACAATGATGAATGAGTATAGGGATTGATACTCGAATTACGAACGCAGATGAATGTAGTGTTTTGATTAATCATTCGTCATTATTCATCAATCATCAATCTCGTAGCGTTCCAGTATTTTTTCCACGTTCAGAATACTCTTTTTAGCCCAGTCTACTCGTAGTTCTGCCTTTTCGGCTTCGCTTAACTGCCAATTAATACCTTCCGACTGATGCAAGCGAGCGGTAAGTTCATACAAAAGCAGAGCGGCAGCGACCGACACATTATAGCTTTCGGTAAAACCGTAGGCGGGTACGGCAATGCGTTGCTCGGCTCGCTTTAGCACTTCTTCCGACAAACCGTACTTTTCGTGCCCAAAAAAGAAAACAGTTCGCTTCCGAATATCAAAAGTTTGGGGTGTTTGCTGGTTATATTCGGGCGATGCGGCGGCAATCTGATATCCTAGTTTCTGCAATTGATTTAGACAGGCTGTCACGCTGTTGACAAACGGTGGCTCAGAATAGTAGTGTACATCCACCCACTTCTCGGCGCCCCGAGCCATGCCTTTGGCGAGAATAAACTCATTGCCTCGCTCTACAATATGAATATCCTGAATACCCAGACAGTCGCAGGTACGGATGATGGCACTAGCGTTATGCTGCTGGTAAATGTCTTCTACTGCTACTGTAAAATGCTTCGTCCGCCACTGCAATACCTCTTCAAACCGCTGCATCCGCGATTCAGACAAAAATTCAGATAAATATTGGTATAATTTTTCTGAATCATTCATAAATGGTTCTGCGCTTTCTGCCGAATTCCTTCCAGCCTACTTCTCATTGCTTTCAACATTGATTGTGCCGCTGGATCATTCGCCAGATTATGATGTTCTTCGGGATCATCGGCGTGGCTGTATAATTCTTCATTACCCACTTCTGCATCCTCACTCCAACGAGTGTATCGCCACATTCCCGATTTCAATGTAGCTGCCGTTCCTCCGTAAGAAACTGTGTAGGCATCGTATTCTTCTCCTGACTGATAATCACTATTCTCTAGCCACGGCACTAAGCTTTTTCCTTGTAAAATGTCTGGCTGCTGTTCAGAATAACCCGCTAACTCTAGTAATGTGGGGTACAGATCAATTAACTCCACTGTACTTTCGCAAGTCGTATTGTAACTAGCCTGAAATTGCTTGCCCGGTGCTGAAATAATCATCGGTACCCGCACACTACCTTCCCACAGGCTTATTTTTGACCAGCAGTCGTGCTCTCCTAAATTATAGCCGTGGTCAGATACAAATACTACAATTGTATTTTCCCGTAGACCTAATTTATCCAATGTAGTCAATAATCGACCTACCTGCTCATCCATAAATTGCACACTGGCCATATAAGCAGCAATAGTTTCTTTTTGTTGCCGCTCACTCATGCCCCAAACTTTATCATTCTGTCGGGTAAGTGCCCGAGAAGGAACGTTATCTAACCCGGCAACTTCGGGCAAATTGACTTCTTGCAATGGGTAAGGCGCAAAGTTCCGCTCGGGAGCGATGAGTGGTACGTGAGGCCGAACTAAGCCCACTGCTAAGAAAAAGGGGGCATCCGGCTTCAGTTTCACTTTATTTCTAGCTCCTTCCGCTACTGAAGCCGCCCGACTTTCCAGAATAGCAATAGCCTGGCTCGCTGCCAAATAATCCGTTTGAGTAAAGTCTAGCGAATCAGGTAGCACCATTTTAGAGAAGTTACCACCATAATGCAGGTTTTTAGGAGAAAGTAACTCCAATTTGCCCTGACTCAGTGTCTCCGGCCCCATTACATTGTAAGCGTAATCCCAGGAATCTGGCTCATCGCCTCCGGCACTGCCCTGCTCAATGCCGCCGGGTACTCCCATATGAAATATCTTAGAAACCCGAGCCGTAAAGTAGCCCTGCTCTCTAAAGAACCCGGCTATCGTAGGATGATCGGATAAGCGAGGATTATCCACTCGGTAACTACCCAATTGATCGTTGTTATTTAGCGTGCCGTTGGTTTCTGGATATAAACCACTCATAATCGAAGCCCGCGAGGGCCCACAGAGCGGAAATTGGCAGTATGCTTTACTAAATTTCACTCCCCTACTCGCTAATTCATTCAAATTAGGGGTGTGATTTTCAATATCGGTATACGGACCGATTTGGGTGTTCAAATCATCAGAAATGATGAACAGGATATTAGGTTGCTGAGCGTAGCCTGAAATAGTAGCCAGAAGCAGGAATAAGAAGATCACTGAAGAAGCGCGTATTTTCATCATATTTCTAGCAATAATTTCTTTTATATCTTCTTACTCAATATTTTATTCTGTAATTTTATCTCAAATAAAAATAAACTACTATCAATGATTAATCGACGTTCATTTATCCGCAAATCGGCAATAGCTGGCACTACCTTAGGAATAGCTTCTTGTGCCCCTTCTGCCCTCCGGTTGGCTGAAAAGCAGCTTAATATACAATATTCTTCCCGATACCTACCGAAGCTACGTATCTCGCTCGACCGGGTGGTAAAAGAAACGGTAGGCTTACGTCCATACCGAACCATCGGGCCCCGCATTGAGAGAGAAGATTTAGGTAGTAAAACCCTGATCCATAATTACGGGCACGGCGGCAGTGGCTGGTCACTTTCCTGGGGCTCAGCTGAGTTAGCGGCTAACTTAGTAGATGAATCCTTGAACCAAGAAGCTCCGTTGGCTTCAACGGCGACCAATACCATAGTTCTACCAACCAGCACCTCCCGAAAAGTAGCGGTAATTGGCTGTGGGGTTATTGGATTAACCACCGCCCGCACGTTGCAAAGAAGAGGCTACGAAGTAACGATCTACACCAAAGAAATGGCCCCGGATATTACTTCTAGTAAAGCCACGGGTACCTGGTCGCCCGCCCATCGCCTGATCGATTCTGATAAGAAGACTGATACATTCTTTGAGCAGTTCAAGCAAATGCACCAAACCTCCTTTCTGACGTATCAGAATATGTTGGGATTAGGCGACAAAGTAACTTGGACTGATGCTTACAATGTTCGTCAGGAGTTACGTGCTCACGGTGATTTCCCCCGAGATGAGAAGTATACATTTATGCAGGTACTGCCTAAGTCTCAGTTACTAAACGAGAAGGAGCATCCGTTTAAAGCGCCTACGGTGTATCGTAGTACCAGCATGGTTTTTAATATACCATCTTTGATGAAAATGTATACTGATGATTTTCTTCAGTTTGGCGGAACGGTAAAAATTCAGGAATTTAAACGTCTGGAGGATATTGATGCCTTACCTGAGCAATGTATCGTCAACTGTACGGGAATTGGGGCAAAGGAGATTACAGGCGATGAATATCTAACTCCTATTTCGGGGCAGCTTGCTTTTGTGATTCCTCAGCAAGAAGTGAACTACCGCATTGCTACTAGAAATGCGTATACGATTAATCGTAAAGATGGTATTGTCGTCGGTGGCACCCATAAGATGGGTAGTTGGGAAACCATCCCCTCCCGTGAAGATACCGAACGCATGGTGCTGGCTATCAAAGAAGTAGCTGATGCAATGTACACTTAAAATAGTGTTATGGTGCTATGATGCGAGGTGTTATAGAGTTCAGAGTTCTGGGTTTAGAGTTACATTAAATGGAACTCAACCCCCTGAACTCTAGACACAAAATCCTGACACTATAACACACTAACACCATAACACTACTTATATACTAATCCCCAAAACCTAAAACCCGATCCCCAAAAATGTCCAACCTAAGACGATCTTTTCTGAAAAAATTAGCCGGAGCAGGTAGTGCCTTATCGCTAAGCCCACTGGTTACTCATTTACACGCTGAAGAGCTATCCGAATCCTTATTACAACTGAATCAGCTTTCGCCCCAAGCGGCTGCTTCGGATGAAGATTTATGGCGAAGCGTGCAGCAAGCCTATACAGTTTCACCTAATATTATCAATCTGAACAACGGTGGGGTAAGTCCGCAGCCCAAGATTGTACAAGATGCCGTAGATCGCTACTATCACCTTTCCAACGAAGCTCCCTCCTACTACATGTGGCGCATTCTGGATCAAGGTCGGGAGTCGTTGCGGATGAAGTTGGCTGATGTTGCTGGGTGTTCGCCGGAAGAAGTAGCGGTAAACCGTAATGCTACCGAAGCACTAGATACCATCATTTTCGGGCTGGATTTAAAGGAAGGTGATGAAGTACTGCTCAGCAAGTACGACTACCCCAACATGATTAATGCTTACAAGCAACGAGCCAAGCGGGATGGAATTAAGCTTAACTGGATTACCCTGGATATTGGGATGGAAGACGAAGACGAAATTGTCAACCGTTACCTAAACGCAATCACACCCCGTACTAAACTGATTCATATTACTCAATTGGTCAACTGGTCAGGGCAGATTGTGCTACCCCAGAAAATTTGCGCCGAAGCCCGTAAAAGGGGCATCAAAACGGTAGTAGATGGCGCTCATGCCTTCGCTCATATCAACTCCAACATTCCGGCATTAGGCTGTGATTACTACGGAACCAGCTTACACAAATGGCTTTGTGCCCCCTTTGGTACGGGTATGATTTACGTAAAAAAGGAAAATATTGCCAGTCTGTGGCCGCTAATCCCTGACCATGAGCCCGAACGGGATGATATCAGAAAGTTTGAAAGCCTGGGGACTCGCTCCTTCGCTCCTGAGCAGGCCATTGGTCAGGCCATTGATTTTCATAATGCAATTGGTGCCGAGCGTAAACGGGCTCGCCTACATTATTTAAAAAGCTACTGGGTTGACAAAGTAAAAGACCACCCGAACATTCGAATCAACACCCCGCTATCGGCTGAATTCTCAGGGGCACTTTGCAACGTGGGAATCGAGGGCATGAATGCCCCCGACATTAATAATCGCTTATTCAAAGAATACAAAATTCATGCTACTCCGGTGAAGTGGGAAGCCCTAAACGGAGTTCGGATTACTCCCCACGTTTACACTAAGCTGAAGGATCTAGATCGGCTAGTAACCGCGTTATTAGCGTTTGCCGATGAATCTTCTAAGCAAACAATGCGGTAAAAAAGGCTGGGTTTGGCGCACTTTTGGCATAGGTTTACCCACTAACCAATACAAACTATGCTATGAAAGTTGCTTATTACCCATTGTTAGCGATATTGGCTATACTGTCAGTACAATGTTCATCCAGCAAACGACTGCTAGAACGAGGTAATTACTACGAAGCCGTAATGGAGGCTACCGATAAGCTGAGAAGAAGCCCCAAAAATAGGAAAGCCCAAGCCGCTTTACGCCAGGCGTACCCACTGGCAGTAGAGCAGTTACTAAGTGATATTGACCAGGCGAAGAGTGCCCGAGCGGCTTTCCAATGGAGTATCGCGGCTGATAGTTATCGGTCTATGAACACTATGTTCGATGCAATCAAAACATCCCCGGCCGCCCGAAGAGTAATTGCCCATCCAAAAGACTTTCATCAGCAGTACGGACAGGTAAGAACTAAGGCAGCCGAAGAGCAGTACCAAGCAGCTGAGCAAGCTATGCGGGAGAATACCATTGAGAGTGCCCGCCAAGCGTACTTCCACTATCAGCAAGCGGGACAATATGTAGCAAATTATAAGGACACCAACCAGAAACTAACTGAAGCCCTGGAGGCTGGAACATTGAAAGTACTGGTCGAAGCCCAACCGGTACCCTCCCGTTACTATCAGGTGAGTGGCGACTTCTTCTACGATCAGGTAGATGGTTTTTTGCAGGATTACGAGCGACGAAACCAGTTTATTGCTTTTTATACCCCACAGGAAATTCATCGTCAGGGCTCGGTAGCTCCCGACCATGTTTTACAATTGCGATTTGAGGACTTTGTGGTAGGGCAATCCCATACCTTTCAGAAAGAAGAAACGGTAACAGCCGATAGTGTAAAAGTAGGAGAGGTAGAAGTAGCCCAACAGCGTCCTAAAACCCGGACACTATCCCGCGATGTCACTCAGGTTAGTACATCGGGAAAAACCGTAAAAAAGCCAGTGTACGGAACGGTAAGTGCCAAACTTATTACCACCCGCATTGAAATTACTTCGGGAGGAATTTTGGGAGTAAACATCACGGATGGAAACGGAAGCCGCAGTTTACTACGGGAAGACCTACGGGGCGAACACCTTTGGTTTGCTGAGTGGGCGCGTTTTCAGGGCGACGAACGGGCACTGAGCGAAGAGCATCTAGCCCTTTGCAATTTACCCGAAGCCGTTCCACCCCCACCCCAGCAGCTATTTGTAGAGTTTACCAAACCACTGTACAGTCAACTCACCGATCAGTTGAACCGCTTTTATCAGAATTATTAGGCTATTCTTTAATAAATGACCTTCGGTAAGTTTCTCCTCTTTGGGTCAGAATTACGAGGGTATACACGCCATTAGGTAAACTAACTACTGGAATTTGTACTTCATCAGTTAGTGATTTAAGCAGTCGCTGACATATTTTTCCCTGAGCATTGTACACCCGAACGCTTTGTAGTTGGTCGCAGCTTACCGTCAGCCAGTCGGTTACTGGATTAGGATATACATTTAGTTTGGTAGCTCGCGACATAAGGTTGATGGCGGTAACCCGGTCTACGGTGAGTAAAAATGATAAGGTGGTGCTGTCCTCAGCTTGATCTTGAGCGTATAGCTGTACTTGGGTAGTTCCCTGAGTAAGAGCGATAATTCGCAAAACATCTCCATCAAACTGAAAGCGAGCCACCGTAGTATCAGCTACCTTAACCCGAAACTGGAGAGTGTCACCGTCAGGGTCGCTAAAAACTGACGAAAGGTCAGTTTCCCACTGCTGATCCTCTTCCAAATACTGATCGCCAATACCCTGCTCAATCTGGGGAGGTTGATTCGGGGGCAGTACCGAAACCAGTAGGTTAAGACTGGAGTAGTCACCTTGAGGGTCGTAGGCAAAGATAACTGCTAGTTGTTGTCCCAGGGCGTTGGCCTCCCCTTGCAACCAGCGATCCTGAATTCGCAAATTAGCCACCCGACTTTCCAGTATATCTACATCGTCTGATGAGAATGAGGGGCGGGTAAAGCTATACGTTAAGGTATCTCCGTCGGGGTCTACGAATAGAGAATCCAGGTTGAGTTCTACCTGCTTGCCCGCCAACTGAATTTCCACTTCCAGCGTATCTAGTACGGGTTGGGGCGACCGGTTTTCGGGAAGCACATTTATCGTCAACAGAACTTCTGCTTCGTTTCCGTCGCTGTCTTTGGCACGAATAATTCCGCTCGAGCTCCCTTCGCGGTACGGACGCACCAACAACAGGCTGTCTTGTACCTGGGCCGAAGCAGTATTTGTCCCTTCCCAATGAAAATAAAACTCTAACGGATTATCCTCGGGGTCATCGACTAATTTGTTTAAGTTGAACTGAGTTTGCGAATCAGAAATAGAAACGGACAGTGTAATGATTGAATCTGACCAAACCGGGGGAAGGTTGGGCTCCACAACCGTCATCAATACCGGAAGCCCAGCGGTAGCGTCTTCAAAAAACTGAAATCGAACCTCAGCATTATAATTACCCAGCGGTTGGCTTTCGGCACTCAGGCTAAAGCGGAAACTACCCGACCCACGGGGAGATAAACGTCCGGCAGAGTCCGAAAGAACCAGCCATTCCGGTAATTCATTACTGACTGACCAGTTGAGAGTATCAACGAAGCTGGTATTCTGCCAGCGAACCTGCCACGCCTGAATACTATCTTGCTCAACCTCACTTTGTATTTCCGAGCGGCTAATTAGCAAAGGCGGAGGCTCTACTCCGTCACCTTCCAGCCTCACGGTAGCCTCAGCTTGCTGCGGATCGTTACTAACAAGCACTACTTCAACCTGTTGTGTTCCTACTGACTCGGGCGAGAAAGTGAAAGAAAAAATATATCTTTCGCCAGGGGCAATCGCTGCCTGTTTTTCTTCTACAGTAAATACTGCCTTATCAAACCCCTCTATATTTACCCTGAGCGTATCGGTTCCCTGATTACGAACTGTCAGCCCGCGCTCCTTAGAAAATGTACGGTAGGTTTCACCGAAATCTATCTGATTATTAATTAACGTTAGCTGCGGGGTTCCGGTCACGGTCAAGCGTACCGGAATCTCAGTAATGGGCTGGTCGGGATCGTTACCAGTAAGACGCAGTTTAGTTTCTAAGGTAGATGCGTTTAGAGGGCGGGCATCCCAGAAGAAAATGATGCTTTTAGCTGACCCAGTTGCTACTGAACCGGGATCCGTATCTATTGAAAACCAATTAGCTGACTCTTCGGGATTATCTACCGATAACTGATAGGTAAGCGGACTTTTACCCGCTCGATTGTCAATCACTAAAGTATCTGACTGTATTTTCCCCGCTTCTACGGTAGCTGTCAACTCCTGACGATGAATTTTAAGCCGGGGTGGCCCAGCCGTAGTTGCCCGCACCACCTTTGACCAGCGCGAGCGGTTACCCAGCAGGTCGACCACCCGCAGGGAAAGATAGTACGTAGTGGAGTATTTCAAATCATCGACCACTACCGTATCAATTGTACCAGCCGCCGAAGGTAACGTAGGTAAAACCCCCGTTGGTTGACGGATTTCATCAGGCTCTGTGCTATTTTCCGACAGGTATACCTCGTAGTAGGCAGCTGTGCCTTGTTTACCATCGAGTCCCGTTGCGGTACCGCTCAGACTTATTGAATGAAATGTGATTCCTGCTACAGTTAAGTCCGTAATTTCATCCGGAGCCTCATCAGTATCTATCGATAACGCCCGGTAGGCATTCACCCTTCCTATTCCTAATTCACCTTGGTGAGACGGATTAGCTCCGTTAATATCGTCGGCCTGGGTACGTAATATTTGCCGCACGTGCTGGGGAGAAAAGCCCGCTCGTTGGAAATGGGATACTATCAAAGCGGCTACCCCTGATACGTGGGGGCAAGCCATAGAAGTACCGGATAAATAGCCGTAGCTGTTCCCAGGAAAGGTACTTAACACCTCAGAACCAGGGGCAGCAATATCCACCCAGCTACCGTAGTTAGAAAAATCAGATTTTTTATCGTTATGATCGAGCGAAGCCACGGCCATAACCGTTTCTAGCGAGGCCGGATAGGCAACTCGGGCGCGGTTAGATTTATTGTTACCAGCGGCAAATACTACCAAACCACCCGCCATCGGCCCGATCTGGATATTCTGGTCAAACTTACTCTCGGAATTATCAAACCCAGCGCGTTCATTAAAGTACTGAATAGCGTCTTCCAGTGCCTGACTTTCCCCGCCGCCACCCCAACTATTCTGGGCAATCACCGCACCGTTATCGGCCGCGTAAACAAAAGCAGCCGGAAAACCACCCTGTCCCGACCGCCCGAATACCGTACAACTCATCAACCTCACGCCAGGTTGCTCCCCATCTCCTCCGGCAATTCCAGCCACACCTACCCCATTGTTACTCACTGCCCCGATAGTGCCTGCGACGTGAGTGCCGTGCTTATCAGCATAAATTCTTCCCTGGTCAGCACTAAAGTCATAGCCGTATAAATCATCTACGTAACCATTGCCATCATCATCTACTCCTTCCAAGCCGTTTTTCTCAGACTGATTCACCCACAGTGCCGCCGCGAGATCTTCATGACCCGTATCGATACCCCCATCAATAACCGCTACAATTACCCGACTATCGCCGTTGGAGATAGCGCGTCCAGCGGCCAGACGTATATCTGCCCCACTGGTACCCCCACTTTGCCCGGTGTTATTGTAATGCCACTGTTCACCATAGCGAGGATCATTCAGTAATGCTAAGGTATCGGTAGAATTACTTGCGAAGTGAGTGCGAAGAGGAATTGGCTCGGCGGTAGTCACCCAAGCATTTTTGCAAAATAGTTCGGCTAGGGTTTTCTCGGGGGTAGATAAGGTGTCGGCAAAAGTTATTTCGTACCACTGGTGCAATCCGTAGTGCCGATGCGCCTTTTCAAACCGGATGCTCGCCGCAAATATTCGGCGGATACCAACCACGCTACAATCCTGGCTAAGAGCATCCAGCGATGCTTTTCCAGTAGTGACTGTACCCGACGATACCTGGCATTCGGGAATAGCCTCTTTAAATTTTACCCATATTTTATGTTCAACTACTTCTTCAACCTGGGCCAAAACGGTAGATGAGACCAATAAGCTCAAAAAAATGAGCAGAAGAACGCGAGAGGTAAGGTTCGGGTAGTGATGCACCAGTAAAAATGTAAAAGTTAGCAGTATAGTACATGAGGAATAACTTAGCTAGTCCTTAATAAAAGCCCGAAATAGCATTTAAAAAGTCATTTTTTCCTTATTAACCTTCTAAAATAAGGAAAAACTTACATTCACCCTAACCAGAGACCAGAAAATTGTCAGATGCAAAAAATTTAGCAGGAAGTAGAATAATTGGAAGTAGTCCAGATCAGTATTTGGATTTTTCGCACTTTGTAGACAAATTATAGTTTTCTGTTTACCATCTAACTCTGGCAGTTATGCGGACTTTTGTCTTGATTTTTTTCCTAGTTTATACCTCGTCTTTGGTTGCTTTCAGCCAGTCTAAGGAAACCACCCGACGATTTGAAGAAATACTTTCTTTGCGTAGCGCGTTTAATCCCCAAATCTCACCTGATGGCAGTATGATTGCTTACCAGGTTCGCAGTACTGACTGGAAAGAGAATCGCTACGATGAAGAGGTCTGGCTGTACAAAGAGGGTTACAAGCCATTTCAACTAACCTATACCGAAAAGGGTAGTAGTACCCAGCCCCAGTGGTCGCACGATAGCCAGTGGATTGCTTTCTTGGCTGATCGCGACGGGGATAATCAAGTGTACATGATTCGGGCAGCGGGAGGCGAAGCTCAGCAGGTTACTTCCGTAGAAGGCGGTATTCAGCAATTTTCCTGGTCGCCCACCGATTTGCAGATTGCTTTTACCAAAGCGGATAAAAATAAGGAGGAAGAAAAGGCGCGTAAAGACCGGTTTGGCGAATTTGCGGTAGAAGATGAAGAGTACGATCAGTACCACTTATGGACGTTGGAGGTGCAGCCCGACAGGTGGCCCCGCCCCGAGGAAATGCCCTGTACTAACGATTCTACTGATAACGAGGACTGCATTCAAAGCCCTAAACCCAAGCAACTTACTAAGGGTGACGATTTTTCGGTAAGCAGTTTTGCCTGGTCGCCCGATGGGCAGCAGATTGCCTTTCAACAGCAAAAAACTTCCCAGTTACTCTCATTTTTTTCAGCTAACATTGCCGTTATTGACGTACAAGACCCGCAGATTCGTACTTTGGTAGATACCCCGGGCTATGATGGAAATCCGGTCTGGTCGCCTGATGGGCAGTGGATTGCCTACCAGTCGAGCGATGGCGATACGGTGTCTAACTTCTACAAGAACGGCAAAATATTGAAAATATCGGCAGACGGTAGCAGTCAGTCCCAACCTATCGCTACCGATATTGATGAAGAAGTTTTCAATCTTCACTGGAACCCTAACGGCATGTACGCCTTAGCGCGGCAACGCACCAATCAGTATGTCTACGAAATCAATCCTGAATCGGGAAAATCTAAGGCTATCCTCAAAAACCCTGATAATGTGTACGCACTCAGTTTCTCCCAAAACGGAGAAAACCTGGCCTTGCAGGGGCGATCCGCCACCCAGCTTACGGAAATCTACACCACCACCACTCGGCAGTGGGAACCCGTAGCGGTATCGAATATGACTCAGCAGATTCAGGATATGCGGGTAGGTAGCAGCGAAGTTATTCAGTGGAACAGCCGCGATGGGGTTGTCATAGAAGGTATTTTACATAAACCCGCTGATTACGACCCCAGTAAGCAGTATCCACTGATGGTCGTCATTCACGGCGGGCCAACGGGCATAGATACTCCCACTCCCGTTCTGGGGTATGTCTATCCGGTTAACCAGTGGTTAGAAAAAGGAGCACTGGTGCTCCGGCCTAACTACCGGGGCTCCGCCGGGTACGGTGAAGACTTTCGCTCGCTGAACGTTCGCAATCTGGGAGTGGGCGATACGTGGGATGTGATGTCGGGGGTGGACTATTTAGCCGAACAAAACCTAATTGATACTACCCGCATGGGAGTCATGGGCTGGAGTCAGGGCGGTTACATCTCCGCTTTCTTGGCCACCAACACCAATCGTTTCAAAGCCATCAGTGTGGGAGCAGGTATTTCTGATTGGACTACTTACTACGTTAGTACCGATATTCATCCCTTCACGCGTCAGTACCTCCAAGCTACCCCCTGGGATGATCCCGAGGTTTATGCCAAAACATCGCCCATGACTAATATTCGCCAAGCCAGTACTCCTACCCTAATTCAACATGGGGAGAACGACCAGCGGGTACCCATATCCAATGCTTACAAACTGTATCAAGGCCTGCGCGATGTGCAGGTAGATACCAAATTGATCGTATACAAAGATTTTGGTCACGGCATCAGTAAACCCCGGGAACGGCTGGCGGCGGTATGGCACAATTGGCAGTGGTTTAATAAGTATCTCTGGAATGAACCTAATGAGGATATTGTAGAAGCCACTGTTGAGAAACCGGAGAAAAATATGAATAAACCTGACCAATAATTGAGTGGTATTGGTATACTCCGAATTTGGTTAGGTTTTTCTTTTATCGTTATGGCTTTTCTGCTATCTTAACACAGATGGAGTTGTAACCCTTATGTTTGTCCTTAGGGTCTATCTAAGCTCGCTCGACTGTACTTATTTTTCACATAAATTTTATGCTTATGGATCAGATGATCGCAGAATCTCAGCCCATGTCAATGGAGCGCAACATTGACGAAATGTATCACAACAGTCTCGACTGGCAGTCGGAAGTATCGTTATGGAAACAGGAAATGAAATTTTTTCAGAAGATGTTGGATACCTATACTGGAAAGTGCCTCTCGATAGAGCAAAAGCAGCGGCTGAGCCATCTTCAAAACTTACATATCTACTACGATGGGGAACTACTAGATCAATTTAGACAACAAACCCGTCGCCACGTTAAGTACCTTGCCCACCAAATGGAAGAGGGAAGCACTCTGAACCTCAACGAATATCAGCAAAAATTTGGTGGATTGAGTAGCCACCTAGCTGCCTTTGCTGCCGAATACCGCCGTTACAAGAAAGACTTCTTCGCTTTAATGGAAGAACTCATCGATCAGTCAAGTGAGAAAGAAACACCAACCGAAGCAGTCAGTACTGACTAGTCTCTTCCGCACTAAACTAGCCCGTATTTGAAGTGGATTCTACCCGAGTCCACTTTTTTATTTTTACCCTATCCCGCCACTATGTCGTCTGGCTTACACCTCATCTGGCAGCTTACTTCCTACTTTAGATTCACCAAGCGAAATAAATGTTTAACCTAACCTATCAAATGCTATGGTACTATTTAGAACACTAAGACTAGCCTTGGTTGCTATATTACTCAGCAGCACATTTGGCTGCCGGGAGATCCTTCAAGACATTCTGGATGAAATTGATGATGGCGGCGACCCGGAGCCTACCACCTTTGTAGTAACCGTCGAGAACGTTTCTGAGCCCGGACTAATTGACACCGACCGCGCCAACGGAATTGTTCCGCTTTCCCCCGGTGTCTTTGCCTTGTACAAGACTTCGGCCGGAGCTAAAGCCGTTTTCGCTCCCCATATGCCGGCCGATGAAGGCATTGAGCTAATTGCCGAAGATGGAGTGGCGATGGTCAAGGCTGATCAATTAGCTGGAGAAGAAAGCATTGGTGCGAGTGGTATTCTCAGCCCTGATGGCCCGATTCTCCCTGGTGCGCCCTTCTCGTTTGAGGTAACCGCTCTACCAGGATATCACTTACAAATAGTAACGATGTTTGTGCAATCGAACGACTGGTTCTACGGATTTAACGACGGCGGATTACCGCTGTTTGATGGCGACGATCCGATACACGGTGACGTTACCGAATACGTAGCACTTTATGATGCTGGAACTGAAGCGGATACCGCTCCCGGTACTGGCCCCGACCAAGTGTTAGCCCAAGAGCCCGGCTCTACTGATGTTGGCCCTCACGATGAAGTTGACGTAATCAAGCCAGTTGCCGAACGGGACTTTGACTTCCACGTTCCTGAAAATGCTTCGGTTATCAAGATCACCGTTGAGCCTAAGTAAGTACTAAGTAATCAACTATAATTAATTACAAAACCGTCACCGCGTGGCGCCCACCGCGTGGCGCGATGAAGGTAAGATTGTGATTTATTCTGAGCCAGTACTTAAGTAACCTTTCTAATCTCTTTAGACTTCTCTAGTCCAGGCTAGTCTAAAGGGATTACTTTTTCTCCTTTCTTCCCTCGCCCGCCTTGTAAAAGCCCCTGGATATTCCTTATCTTGATTGATAAAAATTTTAGCTACCTATCTGTCTAACCTGAACTATGAATAAGGTATATCTATGTTTGATCAGCGCACTGCTTTTCTCACTCACCACTACTGCCCAGTCCCGTAAGCAAAAATCACAGTCTACTGATAATCAGGATGATAAAGTTCCTGCCCTGTCCGGACTCAAATTCCGCAGCGTAGGCCCAGCTCTCACTTCGGGACGAATTGCTGATTTTGCCGTAAACCCCCAAAACCCGAAAGAATACTACGTAGCTACCGCTTCGGGGGGAGTATGGAAAACCGTAAATGCGGGTACTACCTACGAACCACTCTTCGATAGTCAAGGCAGCTACTCCATTGGCTGCGTTACGCTTGATCCGCAGAATTCCAACGTAGTTTGGGTAGGCACGGGTGAAAACAATAATCAGCGCAGCGTAGGCTACGGCGATGGGATATACCTCTCTCGTGATGGTGGGAAATCCTGGAAAAATATGGGCTTAAAGCAATCGGAGCATATTGGTAGTATCCTGGTTGACCCGCGTGACTCAGACGTAATCTACGTAGCGGCGATTGGCCCACTGTGGAGTGCGGGAGGTGAGCGCGGAGTATACAAATCAACCGACGGTGGCGAAAACTGGAATGCGGTGCTTACTATTGATGAACACACCGGTATCAACGAGGTAATTATGGACTCCCGTAACCCGGATATCCTCTACGCTACGGCTTATCAGCGTCGTCGGCACGTATTTACCTATCTGGGCGGTGGTCCTGAGTCAGGGATTTACCGCAGTACCGATGCGGGTGCAACCTGGACAAAAATTAACAAAGGCTTACCCAAGGTAGATATGGGTCGGATAGGATTGAGTCAGTCTCCGGCCGATCCTGATATTCTGTACGCTATCGTGGAAGCCGCTCAAGGAAAGGGAGGTTTCTACCGCTCTACTGACCGGGGCGAAAGCTGGGAAAAGCAGGGCGATTACTCTACTAGTGGAAACTACTACCAGGAAATCGTAGCCGATCCAGTGAACCCCGATAAAATTTACGCAATGGACACCTGGCTGCACATCAGTACAGATGGTGGTAAAACGTTTAAGGTACTAGGTGAGGATGCCAAGCACGTAGACAATCACTGCATGTGGATCAATCCGCAGGATGCCGATCATTTTCTGGTGGGCTGCGATGGTGGTATTTACGAAACCTACGACGGAGCCAAAACCTGGCAATACAAACCTAATCTACCCATCATTCAATTTTACAAAGTAGCAGTAGATAACGCTGAGCCATTTTACAATATCTACGGCGGTACGCAAGATAACTTCAGCCTGGGTGGTCCCTCTCGCAGCATTTCTAATAATGGTATCGCTAACAGCGAATGGTTTGTAACCAATGGCGGGGATGGTTTCGAGTCGCAGGTAGATCCCAACGATCCGAATATTGTGTACGCCCAGGCGCAGTACGGTTATCTGGTACGCTACGACCGAAAGAGCGGTGAGCGTGTAGGTATTCAACCTAAACCGCGAAAAGATGAAGCCGCCTACCGCTGGAACTGGGATGCTCCGCTAACAATTAGCCATCATCATCCAACCCGGATCTACTTTGCCGCTAACAAACTGTTCCGCAGCGATGATCGAGGAAATAGCTGGGAGGTGATTAGTGACGACCTTACCCAGCAAATTGATCGCAATAAATTGGAAGTGATGGGAAAAATATGGAGCGTGGATGCCGTAGCTAAGAATCAGTCGACCTCGCCCTACGGCACAATTGTAGCTTTTTCCGAATCACCCCTAAACGAAAACCTGTTGTTCGTCGGCACTGATGATGGATTGATTCAAGTTACGAACGACGGAGGCAATTCTTGGACGAAAATTTCTCAGTTTCCGGGAGTGCCCGATCAAACCTACGTCAACACCCTCTGGGCTTCGCAGCACGATGAGCAGGTGGTGTACGCTGCGTTCAATCACCATAAGTACGGCGACTTTCAGCCCTATCTGTACAAAAGCACTGATCAGGGGCGCAGTTGGATATCCATCAGTACAAATTTACCGAAGCGAGGTTCAGTTTACGCCATTGCCGAAGATCACGAAGATCCTAACTTGCTGTTTGCTGGTACCGAATTTGGTGCATTCTTCAGCAACAATGGCGGTCAGCAATGGACACAGCTAAAGGGAGGTCTACCTACCATTGCAGTACGGGACATCGCTATTCAAGCGCGGGAGAACGACTTGGTGCTGGGTACTTTCGGTCGCGGTTTCTACGTACTGGACGATTACTCTTCCCTCCGAAATTACCGTCCCGACGAAATGGAGGCTGAACTCTTCACCGTGCGCAATGCCTGGTTGTATCAGGAAAGCACACCGCTAGGCTTGCCCAAAAGATCATTTCAGGGTGATAGCTACTACATGGGTGAGAACCTGCCTCCGGTAGCCCTAATCACTTATTATCTGAAAGACACGCTGGAAACGAAGAGGGAGCTACGCCGTTTGCAAGAGAAGAAATCTGACGATAACCCTTATCCTTCTTATGAAAACCTATTGGCTGAGCAGCAGGAACCAAAGCCTCAGCTACTATTTACTATTAAAGATGGAGCCGGAAATGTTGTTAGAAACATCAGCACCAAGCCCCAGACGGGTTTACAGCGCCTGAGCTGGGATTTGCGTTACGCTCCTAAAGATCCGGTGAATCTAGTTCCGCCCGCCTATTATAATCCCTTTGCTACTCCTCCGGCCGGAGCTATGGTTCCTCCGGGCACCTATCAGGTTGCCATGGCTAAATTAGTAGATGGTAAAGTCACTCCCCTAGCTGAACCAGTGCGCTTTACAGTGAAAGCCCTGGATAACACTACACTACCAGCGGAAGACCGAAAAGAGCTGGTAGAATTTCAGCAGGAGGTAACCCAATTGTATCGAGCAGTACGGGGAGCGCAAGAATCGATGAAGGAAATACAAAATCAGATAAAGCATATTGAGGTAGCCATTCAGCAGGTAGAGCTGCCTTACAGCGAAGTTTATACCGAAGTGCAAGCGATTCAGCAGGAAGTAGCCAGTCTAAACCGAGAATTAAACAACGACCCGGTAGCTGCCAAACTAGATAAAGGGCTACCACCTAGCATCGCTTCTCGCATTAGCTACATTGTCTTTGAACAGTCTAGTACCACTACTCAGCCCACCCAAACTCACCGAGATAGCTACGCTATTGCGAAGGAAGAATTTCGTCCGTGGCTTCAGCGTCTGAAGACACTGATCAGTGACAAAATTCAACCTTTGCAGGAAAAACTAGAGCAAGCTGGTGCTCCGTACACACCCTACGCTTTGCCGGAGATAAGCGATTTCTAGCAACACCTTATAGGTTAGAGATAAGTTCAGTTGGATTTGCAATCTGACTGGAAGTACCGTGAGGATCGGACACCAAAGCGTTTGCCATCCGTTCACTTCAATATTCGATAATATGTACACAGTAATTTTCTCAGTCAGGCAACCGATCTCAAGGTCGCTGGGTTCTGTAGTTGAAAGACTAAACTATGAAAGAATTGATCTTGAACGAAGAGGAACTAATAAGGCGATGCGTAAAAGGTGATCGCCGTGCCCAAGAATCTCTTTTCAATCAGTTTTATCAAGATCTTTACTTGATAGCCATGCGCTATCTAAGCGACCATCACGATGCAGAAGATGTGATCATCCAGTCATTTGCGCGAGTCTTCAGAAGTTTAGCCAAGTTTTCCTACAACGGTTCGGGCAGTTTAGGGAAATGGGTTCGTACCATACTGATTAATGAAGCTATTCGGTCGCTGAAGAAGAGAAAGCTGATTCAATTTAATGAGGATGGTCAACATCTGAATACACCAACCTCGGAAGCGAATGCCCTTCAGCAAATGCAGGCTTCTGATATTTTGCGAATGATAGAAGGGCTTCCAACTGGATACCGAACCATTTTCAATCTATATGTAGTGGAAGGTTACTCGCATAAAGAAATAGCCAAGATGCTGGGTATCAGTGAAAGCACATCGAAGACTCAATTGAAAAAAGCCCGACACCACTTAATGAATACCATTAATGATCAAAAAGCCTATGGAACCATTTGATATTGATAACATCATCAGGGAAAAATTACAGCAAAGCAATGATCTACATAAGCACCAGTTGGATTCTGCTAAGCCATTCATTTGGGGTGCAGTTCAGCAAAAGATTATCGCGAAAAGAGCGATCATGTGGTATCATTTAGCAGCCGCTGTTGTGTTACTTATGATCATTTTTTCCTTCGTCCTGTATGGCGTCCAGCAGCAATACCGTCAGCAGGCAGATTTACTAGCAGCAAAGTTAGATCAGATGCAGCAAAGCTATGAATCTCAAAGCAAGGCTTTGTATACTAAAGATACCCAAGCTGAATTATTAGCAACTAGGCTGGGGGCAATGGAGCAAACGCTAGCAAGTTTACAAGCAGAACAACCTCCTGCTCCTAAAAAAGTAATTATCTATCGTACCGATACAGTATACATAAAGCAGGTAGAATACGTAGCTATTGCCGCTGATTCTACTCACTCGGAAAAGTTGATTGCCGACAGGTCAGAAGAGCCTCTAGAAAAAGAGGCTACCCTACCACATGAAACTAAGACCGACGATGTGATCTTTCTTAGCTCTTCCAATCAAGGCAAGAATCAACCGTCGGAATCGATAAAATTTAAATTCGGCGCTTTCTCTCGAGAAGACTAATCCTCAATAAATACTTACCAAAATGCATGTAATCAACAAAATTACTATGAAACAACTATGTCTAATCCTTACGATTTTAATGCTGTCAACCGCTAGTTTTGGACAGCCTATTGGCGACTCAATAGTGTTCTACGTAGATAACCGAGTAGAAGTTAATTTGGCAGTTCCTGATTATTCCGACCTGAAATCGTCGAACGATGTAGTGGCTGCTTTAGCAGATTTTAAAAGAGTAGTAACTCAGCTTAAAAGTCAACTGTCTTCCGAATCGGCTGAAGTGGTTCGGCATTCGGTAGGTGGTTCGGTAACGGTAGAACCGACCGATCAAAAGGTTACCTACTTAAAAAAAGAAGGAAATTTTACCAATACCGGAGTTCGTGATAGCGGTATTATCCTTGGTAAGGAATTTAAGATTTTCATCACAACTTCTGATATATCTAGTATTACTGACTTATCATTGTCGGAATGTCTGGAGAAAATAGTGGCGATTCTTCCCGAAAAAAGTAGATGGTCAACATCGCTTTACTACGAATGTATCGACGGAGCAGTCATGAAGATTGACGATAGGAATAATGAACTTGATTTTCTGGAATTGACCTTAGGGGCGGGAGCCGGATTAGTTAAAAATACCTGGGTGCCGGATGTCTCTTTTGGCGTGGGCATTGGATTTAACAAAAAGGGAGTGGCCAGATTTCCTTATATTTCCTCAAATATGCTTTTTGATTTTGACCCGGAAGGTAGCACCAATATCAACACTTTTTTGAATGTAGGCTACGGCTGGGATCTTAGTAAGCAAACCGAAAAGAAAGAGATACTGGGAATAGAGTTGGGGTATTTGATCTCACGGCAGGGCGGCTTATTTGGCGAAAACACTTTTAAATTTGGTGCCAACTGGTCGCCAGTGAAAGGCGTGTTCGTGAATCCTCATCTGTACATAACTGATAATTTTGATACAGTATTCCCCGGTATCCGCGTGGGGTTTGGTTTCTAAATGTGAGTACAGTTCTCTTAATAGTCTTTTCCACAGATGCGTTCATTTCTGTAGTAGCGTGCTACTGAATTGTTTGTTATCTTTGAGAACTAACATAAGTTGAACTACACCCCTTAACCCATGCATTGTCTGTATTTTCTCCTCCTCTTTCTACCACTTTTAGCAACAGGTCAAGATTACGAAAACCCACTTTGGATGCGCTACCCATCGCTTTCTCCTGATGGTCAAACCATTGTATTCAGCTATCAGGGTGATTTGTACTCGGTTTCTAGTTCTGGGGGAGAAGCCGTTCCACTAACGTTGCACGAAGCCCACGACTATCATCCGGTTTGGTCGTCCGATGGTCATCAGATTGCTTTCGCTTCGGATCGTTTTGGTAACTTCGACATTTACCTGATGCCCGCTCAGGGCGGTAAAGCCGAACGGTTGACTTTTCATTCTGCTCACGATCATCCCACGGATTTCAGCACTGACGGTCAGCGCGTACTATTCACCTCCTCTCGCACTCCTAGTGCCGAGAGTGCGCTGTTTCCTTACCGACGGTTTAATCAGCTTTATCAGATTTCTACTTCGGGTGGACAGCCTACCCAGGAACTTTCACTACCAATGAATCATGCTCATATCTCTTCTGCGGGTGATAAAATGCTGTACCAGGATTTGAAGGGCTATGAAGACATCTGGCGTAAACATCATACCTCCTCTATCGCTCGTGATATCTGGCTATACGATGCAAACTCCGGTGAACATACTCAACTAACAACGTTCAATGGCGAAGATAGGAATGCCTGGTGGAGTGTCGATGAGCAATCGGCTTACTACCTAAGTGAAGAAAGTGGGAGTTTCAATGTTTGGAAAATGGATGTGGGTAACTCAAGCCAGAAAGAACAACTTACTAATTTTGATTTGCATCCGGTGCGCTTCTTATCAGTTTCCGATAATGGAATGCTCTGCTTCGGCTACCACGGTGAAATTTATACCATGCGTGAAGACGCGCAACCTCAGAAGGTCAACATCAGCATTCGTACTGACGATAAATACAACGCCCGCCGACTGGAGACTTTCACCAGTAAAGCTACCGAAATGGCTCTCTCACCCAACGGGAAAGAAATTGCCTTTGTGGTACGCGGTGAAATATTTGTAACGGACGTAGAAAGTGAACTAACCAAACGAGTGACTAACACTCCTGAGCAAGAACGCTCCATCAGCTTTGATCCTGAAGGAAGAAAAATCCTCTACGCCAGTGAGCGCGACAGTAGCTGGAATCTGTACGAAACTCGCATCACCCGCGAAGAAGAACCTTACTTTTATGCGGCTACAGTGCTAGAAGAAACGCCCGTTCTGGTAACCGATGCCGAGACTTTTCAGCCATCCTATTCGCCCGATGGGAAGGAAGTAGCCTTTCTGGAAGAACGTACTACGCTGAAGGTGGTGAATCTGGATAGTAAAGATGTCCGAACCATTTTGCCCGGCGATAAAAATTATTCTTATTCCGACGGCGATCAGTGGTACCAATGGTCACCCGATGGCAAATGGTTTCTAGCCCAGTTTTTAGATCGAGGCCGTTGGATTGATGAAGTAGGATTAATTTCCGCTTCCGGCGACGGCGAGGTGGTGAATCTAACGAATAGTGGCTACAGTGATTATTTGCCCAAGTGGCAAATGGATGGGGAAGCAGCCATCTGGTTTACTGATCGGCGCGGTATGCGTAGTCACGGAAGCTGGGGTTCCCAGGATGATGTGTACGCTATGTTTTTTGATCCGGCCGCTTGGGAAAAATTTAACCTGAGTAAGGAAGAATACGAACTACTAAAAGAGAAGGAAAAAGAAGATAAGAAGGAGAACTCGGAAGAAAAAGATAAGGATAAAGAAGACAAGAAAAAAGTAGCTGATCCGATCAATATTGAATTGGAAGATATTGAAGACCGAACGGCTCGACTGACGATTCATTCTTCCAGTTTAGCCGATGCGCTGCTATCGCCCGACGGAGAAAAACTGTACTACATGAGTAGCTTTGAAAAAGGCCACGATGTGTGGGTGACTGATCTACGAAAACGCTCTACTGAAATTCTGGTAAAACTCGACCAGCGCGGCGGTCAGTTGGCGATGGATAAGGAAGGTAAGAATCTGTTCGTACTGAACGGCGGTAAGATTGTTAAAGTAGACATTGAGAAAAAGGAGAAAAAGCCAGTTGCTTTCCAAGCCAATATGGATTTGAAACCACTCGCGGAGCGGGAGTACATTTACGAACATATGTGGCGGCAGGTACTCAAGAAATTCTATGTAAAAGATCTGCACAACGTTGGTTGGGATAGTCTAAAGGTGGCTTACGCTCAGTTTCTGCCCCATATTAACAATAACTACGATTTCTCCGAAATGATGAGCGAGTTACTTGGCGAACTCAATGCTTCCCACACCGGCTGCCGCTATTATCCCGATACCGAAGGGGCTGATGAAACCGCTTCCCTAGCCGTATTCTACGATGAAGCTTACGAAGGCGACGGACTGAAAATTCAGGAGATTATGGATAAAAGCCCCCTAGATGATCCCGAATACAACATCCAGGCCGGGAATATTATTGAGAAGATTGATGGGGAAGCGATTACCGCTAACATGAACGTAGCCCCACTGCTTAACCGTAAGAAAGATCAGTTCACCTTACTTTCTATGTATAATCCTGATGAAAACCAACGTTGGGATGTACGGGTAAAACCCGTTAGCCTGGGACGAGAAAGCGAACTGCTCTACGAACGTTGGGTAAAGCAACGCCGAGCCGAAACCGAAAAGCTATCTGACGGTAAGGTTGGCTACGTACACGTGCGCGGCATGAACGACGCCAGCTTCCGCGAAGTGTTTAGTGAATTACTCGGCCGCTACTCTGATAAAGAATCAGTGGTAATAGATACCCGCTTCAACGGTGGCGGCTGGCTGCACGACGATCTGGTAACCTTCCTCAACGGAAGAGAGTATTTCACTTTTCTACCCCGCGGCCAGAAGCTGGGGGCTGAGCCCCAGTTTAAGTGGACCCGCCCCTCGTCGGTGATTATGGGCGAAGGTAATTACTCCGATGCCCACATGTTCCCCTACGCCTACCAAACCCTTGGCATTGGCGAAACCGTAGGTATGCCCGTTCCCGGTACTGGAACTGCCGTGTGGTGGGAGCGACAAATCGATCCAACTTTAGTATTCGGTATCCCTCAAGTAGGCGTATTAGATACCGACGGCAATTTCTTAGAAAATCAGCAACTAGCACCCGATCACTTGGTGAAGAATGAACCCCAACAGGTGCTAGAAGGCCAAGATCAGCAACTCAAAAAAGCCGTAGAAATTCTCTACCAACCTACCGACATTCCGATGGGGAAATAGGACGGAGGTAAAACTAGTAGGCAACAAAGTAGAACGAAACCTCTCACTTCGTATTGAAATAGCCTATTTTCTCGGGGGGGTTTTCAAGCGGCTTTTAGGGGGAATGGCTTGGGGTTCAATGTCATCGGCCTGGCAGGATACCTGAATCATAGGCAATACAACAATACAAGCGATCATAGCGACTAATTTAATCTTTCTCATAAGATAGTTCTGTTAGTTTTTGTTTTTTCAAAACTAATGGAACTTGCCCCAATAATAAAAATAGCCACTTGCTATTCGGCCTGATGATTATGTAGTAAAAATGTCACATTGTTACGAAATTAATACTGGGTATGGTATTTAATAAATATGACTGAACACCCACAAAAGATAGAACACAAAAAATGTAATACCCAGATTACTGAATTACATATTCTGGCATGTAGTATCTTTGTTGAATTTGCGGGTAGACCGAATAAATCTACTGGAGACTTTCGTACTTTTCTGCAATATATCCTACTGATTGTTTTAACTCTTCCAACTCCCGAAGGGCGTGTTCTTTATAAGGTTCCTGCATATCCGAGATATTCACCAAGCCTTCCAGCCGACATATTGAACCTAAAAAACGACTGTGGTGCAAGTCATGAATTATATCTTCGCACTCAGCTTTATAATCATATCCTGGCTTCTTATGGTTTTGTATGTAAAAAAGAAAGGTTGCCAATAAAGCCGTTATGACTGCAGTGACCAATAAATCGAGACTGAGAGGGGTTGTATCCGTTAGTGGAAGCGTGCTGAAGGACATAAAAACGCCGTAGGCTACCAACGTTAAAGCTAAAATTTGAAGCCCTAAGTCTTTGCGTCCGACAATTAAAAACCAGGCTATACCAACGATCACAAAAATAAACTGGGTAGCAAATGTAAAAACAAATACATCCAGGTATTCGTAGTGACGAAATGGAATATCAATCGGTATTAACTTCCATAGATTGCCTACTAACGGAACCATAGCCACTAATAAAAAGGCCGCGCGCTTTCGTTTATCGTTGAATGTAAACTTAATACTAGCCTGGATATAGCTCCAGGGTAATGGTAGGGGGCGAACAGTTTTTACTTCCATAGTATAACTAATTAATTAAATAATTCAATTAATTTTGAATGTTGCTAGGTAGATGATAAAAATAATAAGTTTTTCCAAATTGTCTTAATAAAACTATAAAATTGGAAATAAGTATAATAGTAATTATTTTCATATAAGATGTGTATAAATCATATATAAAACTGATTTCCTACTCATATTTTGTGCCTATTAAAATCAAAAGCGTATTATTTATTTAACGAATATATTCGTATATACTTGATCAGGAAATCCATTCTTTAAACTTGCTCCTTTTGTAGAGTAAGAGTAATAAGTGAAGAAATACATGCACTATCAGAAAGATGTCAAAAGCTCGAATAAATGCTTGACTCCCCTGTTGAATTTCTAGAAGAGGTCAGTAAAATAGTAGTGTCCAATAAGAAAAATTTGATCTCTATTAGCTCAACTGTAGAAGGAAATAAATGCGTTTTGAAGTATCTGTGGACGAAAGCCAGCTTCACTATTGTCAGGAAGTTGACTAGTTGACTGTGCCACGGCGACTGCACTACACTAGCTCGTTCTTTTATCGGGTTAGCACCTGCAAGCGGTGGGCGTCTAGTTTGAGCAGGATAAATAGCAGGATAGTAAAGGCCCACAGCGAGGAACCTCCGTAGCTAAAAAACGGTAGCGGGATTCCGATGACAGGGAACAGTCCAATCGTCATACCGATATTTACGGCGAAGTGGAAAAAGAGAATGGCGGCTACGCTGTACCCGTAAATCCGGGCGAAGCTAGATTTCTGCCGTTCGGCAATAATTGTAACCCGGTAGAGTAACCAAACAAATAGTATAATCAATACGCTACTACCAATCCAGCCGTGCTCTTCGCCAATAGTACAGAAAATAAAGTCAGTGCTTTGTTCAGGCACAAAGTCAAATTTGGTTTGCGTTCCTTCCAAAAAACCTTTTCCCCACATACCCCCCGAGCCAATGGCAATCTTAGATTGGGTTACATTCCAGCCGTATCCCAGCGGGTCGCCATCGGGATTAATCAGGGCTTTGATGCGGTTTTGCTGGTGAGGTTTTAGCACATCCGTAACTAGAAAGTCCACGCTCACAACCAGACTAATTACTGCGAACGACGTGACTGCAATCGTCACGATACGTTTGGTTTTCTTAGTATTAAGTCCAATAAGTAGAAAAGCCGTAACAACTACCGCAATGATTAAGTATACCTGACTAATAAATAGTGTGAGTACAAATAAGATAACCGCCGCAATGCCAATGCCAAGCAATAGTGGAGAAAACCCTTCCCGATAAAAAACCAGCACGAAGGCGGCGTAGACCATCGCGGTTCCGGTATCGCCCTGTAAGATGATAAGAATGGCCGGAAGCCCAATAATTGCAAATAGTGTAAGCTGAGATCTGAGGCTGTAAAAGACCCGGTTATTCGTACTGAGGTACTTAGCAACGGCCAATGCAGTGGCAAATTTAGCAAACTCAGAAGGCTGCATCTGAAACGAACCAATCGTAAACCAGGACTTTGACCCCGCTACCTCGCGACCAAAAAGCAATACTAAGATTAGAATGATAATAATGCTCCCGTAAAAGAAGTAAGCAAATGAACTGTAAAACCGAAAATCTACCAGCATAATGGTAGTGATCAAAAGTCCTGCTGCTATAATCCAAATAAGTTGCTTACCTGACCTAAGTGAAAAGTCAAAAATACTTTGATCAGCCTGCAAGTCGTACACCACTGCAAAAATATTGAGCCACCCCAGCGACACTAACAAGAAGTACAGTATAATTGTACCCCAGTCCAGACGATTGACTAATTGGTTACTTTCTCGCACAATCAATAAATAAAGTCTCCGTTCAAAATATACTCTTCCATGTGAGGGCGCTCGGTGCAGCCTTTCAAGTATCGTTCAATCATTAGTCCCGAAATTCCCGCTGCCGCCCGGGCTCCCTGTCCCGCATTTTCTACGTAGACAGCCACGGCAATTTTAGGGTCATCTTTAGGTGCAAAGGCAATAAATACCGAATGGTCTTCTTCGCCCCGATCTTCGTTATCAACTGTCCCAGTTTTGCCGCAAACCTCAATATCAGGAAGGTTAGCCCTCATGCCAGTTCCGCGTTTTATTACATCAGACATAGCTTCTACCGCTATCTCGAAATGTTCAGGGCTTATTTTAGTGTAGTTTTTCTCTCGGTACCGAACCAAAGGTTGTCCATCTTCACCTATCGATTTAATTAGGTGCGGAGTAATGTAGTAACCCCGGTTCGCAATAATTGCCGCTAAATTAGCCATTTGTAGGGGAACAATCTGCAACTCCCCCCGGCCAATGGCATTAGAATAGATCGTAGAGAATTTCCAATGGTTGTCACCGTATATCTTATCGTACAAAGATGGACCTGGTACATAACCCGCTCGCTCGTGAGGTAAGTCAATACCTAGGGGGCGACCCAATCCAAAGCTCATTACGTACTCACGCCACTTTTCTAGACCAATTTCAGTATCAACAAATGTGTTCTCCGATACGTTTTGGTTTAACAATCGACGATATACATTCCAGAAATAAGGATTACAGGACACCTCAATCGCACCTCGCAAATCTTGATACGTGTGCGGACCATGACAATCGATAATGCCTCGGTCGCAATGAAAACGGGTCTGAGGAGTGATGATGCCTTCTTCAAGTCCAATTAAGGCCTGCACAATTTTAAAGATAGAACCCGGAGGAAATGCTCCCATTAAAGGCCGATTAAACAGTGGCTTAGTAGTATCAGCCGCTAGTTGGGAATAGTTTTTTCCGTAGTTTCTTCCAGTTAGCAGGTTGGGATCATAAAATGGAGCTGAAACGAACGTAAGTATCTCACCTGTCTTAGGTTCAATAGCTACTACACTCCCTCGCTTACCCGTCATCAGGGTTTCAGCATACTCCTGCAGCGTAATGTCTATCGTACTCACCAGGTTCTCTCCCGCCACCGACAGGGTGTCATACGCCCCATTTTTATAAGAACCTTTTTCTACCCCCCTTACATTCACCATCTTATACTTCACCCCACGCTTACCGCGTAATTGGCTTTCGTACTTGGATTCTATCCCCAGAATACCTATGTAATCACCTTGTCGATAAAAGTTAGCCGTGTCTCGTTCTAGCTGATACGGGCTTACTTCGCCAATATAGCCTAAAGCGTTGGATAGGTTGCGGTAGGTATACGCCCGGTTGGTTCGGGCTTGAATACGAAAACCCGGAAAATCTACCAGATAATCTTGCACCGAAGCAAAGGCTACGTTAGATATTTGCTTAATAAATACCGAAGGCTTGACGTAAGAGTACTGCTTAGCTTTAGCTATCTTTTCGTCAAACTCTTCTCGGGTGATGTCAAAAACCTCGCAAAACGCCAAAGTATCTTTTAGCTGAACATCCTTCGGAATAACTTCCAGATTGTACACCGGGGCATTGTAAACAATTAACTTACCATTTCGGTCGTAGATCAGCCCCCGAAAAGGGTAGCGAATCTCCCGGTCAATGATATTACTATTGGCCTTGGCCTGATAATCCTCGCTCAAGACCTGAATAACAAATAGCTTTATCAGGTAAATAGCGGCAATGAGGATGAAGGTAAGCCGAATTACAAATTTGCGGTTTTTATGAATCATAGTACGTTTCTACGGGAAGAAGAGTATATGATATATTGGATTACAAGTATCATTATTAGTGAGAACCCAGTGCTCGCTATTACTTTCAGGACGGTATAGCTCAATAGCTGAAAACCACCAATTTCAACAAAGAAAATTAGCGTGTGGTGTATTAGCAGCAGTGGAAAAGCGTAGGATAGAAACCACCGAAATCCTTGCGAACGAGGCGAGGGGATGCTTCCCATATCATACCCACCGCGAGGCGTCAGAAAGTCAATCCACAGTTTACGAATATACATGATGAACACGCAAGCTGCCGCATGAATTCCAAAAGTGTTATAGAAAATATCGACTAATAAACCAGTAGTAAACCCTAGCAACATCGCCGTTATTACACTTAGCTCGATGGGCAATAATAGAAGAAACGCTAAGTAGACATAGCAAAAGGCTACATCGAACAAGACCAGCTTTCTCACAACAAGGATCTGGATGATGAAGAAGATTATGAAGTTAAATGCCTGAGGGATCAGATGCCTATTCATTCCCAAAAACGGTTTGATGCAACAACGAGTCCTTCTCTTGCTTGAGTTTATTTTTTACCACATATACATAGGACAACTGGTAAAAATTATTAGACAGGTCTATGTCTATATCATAGAAGGCCGCATCCTCTTCGGGGCGTACTTCTTTTACCGTTCCTACTAAAATTTCGGGAGGATAAATACCACTGTAGCCCGAGGTAACTACCGTATCGCCCGTAATTACATTAATATGAATAGGGATATACCTTAAACTAGCTTGGGTTGGCTCAGTACCATTCCATTCAATTGAACCCAGCGTATTGGAGCGCTTTACCAGAGCGGACACATTCATATTGGTATGCAAGATTGAAGTAATGAGTGCATAGTGCTCCGATACATCTTTCACTTTACCAACTATCCCATTAGGACTGATAACTCCCATGTTCGGTTCAATACCGTCGGCTCGCCCTTTGTTGATAGTGACGTGATTTTTAAAGTTTTGAACGGTATTATCCACGACTTTGGCCGGAATAAAGGCGTACTGCTGAAAGCGCAGGCTATCGGCCCGACTACGAGTATTGGGCAGTATGACTAAAGAGTCTTGGGAAAGGGCCTGTAACGCTAAAGAATCTTCAATAATCGGATTGAAAACATCGCGTAATGAACTACTTGACTGGCTGGATAACACTGCTCGAAGCTGGGCATTTTCCTGGGCAAGCTGATCGTTGGCCTCTTGAAGATACAAATATTCGGATGCGGTATTAGAGAAATCCATCACCGAAGCAACTACCTTGTTAGAAGAGTTGATGACAGCCGCCTGATGGTAAGTGTTATTATTGACAATAAAGAAGCCACTTAGCCCTTCTAAGGCCACGAATAAGAGGGTAGTGCGATATTTTAGAAGAAGTGAGAGTAAGTTGTACATCTTACGTCATCAACACCGATTTAAACAAGTCAAACTTTTTTAATGCGACACCAGTCCCCCGGACAACAGCACGAAGTGGATCATCAGCTACGTGTACCGGCAACTTAGTTTTTAAAGCCAATCGCTTATCTAATCCACGCAACAAAGCACCGCCACCTGTCAGATGAATACCATTGTCGTAAATGTCAGCCGAAAGTTCCGGTGGGGAAATTTCTAGGGCCTTTAGCACCGCTTCTTCAATTTTAGAAATTGACTTATCCAGCGCATAAGCAATCTCTGAATAGGAAACCTTAATTACCTTCGGAATCCCGGTCATTAGGTCACGTCCCCGGATTTCGTAATCATCCGGCTCTTCGTCTAATTCTGTTAACGCGGAACCAACTTCCAGCTTCACTTTTTCAGCCGAACGCTCTCCAATTAACAAGTTGTGCTGACGGCGCATATAATCCAGAATATCTTTGTTGAAGGTATCACCCGCTACTCGAATAGATTGGTCACATACAATTCCTGACAGGGCAATTACTGCAATTTCAGTGGTTCCTCCGCCAATGTCTACCACCATAGAGCCTACGGGTTGGTCAATATCAATCCCAATGCCGATGGCCGCGGCAATGGGCTCGTGCACCATATACACCTCTTTGGCCCCGGCGTGTTCGGCCGAATCGCGTACCGCTCGTTTTTCCACCTCAGTAATACCAGAAGGAATACAGATAATCATCCGATGGGAAGAAGGTAAATAGCGATTCCCGGTGTCAATCATCTTAATCATACCGCGAATCATATGCTCGGCGGCGTGGAAATCGGCAATTACCCCATCTTTGAGGGGACGGATGGTCTTTATATTTTCGTGTGTCTTCTCGTGCATCTGCATCGCTTGCCGACCAATGGCTAGTACCTTATTGGAAGTGCGGTCAATGGCGATGATGGATGGCTCGTCTACGACAATTTTTTCTTTATTGATAATCAGCGTATTGGCCGTACCCAAGTCAATGGCTATATCGCTGGAAAAGAAGTCGAACAATCCCATAAGTTGATTACTAATGTGGTTTGAGTGGTATTTATAATCTTTTTAAGTTATACAAATTTCGTGTAAGACTTCTCCATTTCAAATTGATATTTCATTACCCTATGCAGTAGGTAAGAAAAAGGAAGTTTCTTTACGAAACTGTCTAGCTTGTTATCACCGCTCTAATGTTTTGCGTAATTCCGCGCAAAATTAGATCGAAAATTTAACTATTAATAGGATAGCGATCTGATTTCTTCTCCGGTGCTATTTGTTTTCCTATCTGCCGGAGTTTATCGAAGTAGCACAAACCAGAAAAAAGTAGCTTTCCCGGTAGTAACTTACTTCTTACTGACTAATGAAGGTAAACTAAACCGCTAGCGATTGGCAATACCTAGGTCTTTCGCCTTTTCCGCACTATTCATTACGCTGAAGCTATCAACTACGACAGTGTAAATTTGCTCCATCTCTTCCATATGCTCCAGATAGTACTCGTAGCTTCGGAAGTAAACTGAATCCGTCACGCCATGCTCCTCAAAAATGGCGTATTCATAATTACGATAGATAATTTCTATTGAGTCAGCTTGTTTCGCCCCAGTGTAACTCATTTTAGCTTCAGCCAGATGCAAATCGATTAATATCGATGCCATTGTTGGTTTGTCTAGCAAATCGGCCGGTGGGGCAGTAAGTTTTTCCGAATTTTCACAAGCTCCCAATAACATGCTTAGAAATAAGAAAATATATTGATAGCGCATCTTCAAAGATCAATCTTCAGTATCTTTATTACCAAAACGGGCAACTAAAAGTTCTCATTGCAACTAGCCGGGTAATTTTAGCTACTTTTGGTCTTATGCACCCCAAAGTTTGCTATCCGCTACCGGGTCTTTATCCTGTTCTGTTTTTCAAATTTCTGCTTAACTAGCATTACCTCCAGTTAAATTAGGATAAAGCGTGGTAAGGTTACAAGAATACAAGAAAATACTCTCGAATATACGTTAAGATTTGTAATTATTATTAGTTTCGATAATCTTTTACATCTTATAAAGTTCAAATAAAGGCTTAAACGCTTCCTTTTCTTACCATACAACTAGCTAGCCACTGTGCAATGAGAAAATCGACTTCAATTTTAGTGCTTGTACTTCTTTTCTCGGCATGTACCACTGAAGACAGAACTGAGACAACTGATGACGCAATCACCCGCACTGACGAGTGGATTTATCTGTTCGACGGTAGCAGTACTGAGGGCTGGCGGGCCTACAATGGTGACTCGCTTCCCCCCGGCTGGGTTGTCAAAAATGGTGAACTTACCTTTGATACTGAATTGGGATTAGAACAAGATTACGAGGGTGGAAAAGATATCATTTACGGTGCCGAAGAGTTTGATAACTTTGAGCTTTATCTCGAGTGGAAGCTGCCCGAAGGTGGCAACAGCGGAATCTTCTATCATTTGAAAGAAGGCTATGATAGTCCTCCCGAAGTAGCTCCTGAGTATCAGCTTATCGATGATGAGAACTACGCTAAAATGCACGATCTGACCGCGTACAACCTGAGCTTAGGCTATACCGAAAAACCCGAAGAACTCAAGCCTTTGCAACGAACCGGGTCAGACTACGCCATGCACCCGGCCGATACTGTTGATAAGATACTGAACCCTACTGGTGAGTGGAATTCTTCCCGGATCATTTTTACTCCCGAGAAAGTTGAACACTGGCTAAATGGCAAAAAACTGCTATCGTTTGTTCCCTGGGACGAAGCCTGGGAGAAGAAAAAGAATTCGGATAAGTGGAAAAACAGTCCGAACTACGGAAAATTTAAAACCGGATATATTGGCCTGCAAGATCATTCCAGCCCCATCTGGTTCAGAAATATTAAAATCAAGAAGCTCTAATTGAAACCTAACAAAATGAATAAAAGAGCATTTTTAAAAAGCGCAGTTACCTTATCTTCAGTAGCCCTACTTCCCTCAGGTGCCTGGGCACTTACTAAAGAAAAGCGGCTACGTACTGCTCATATCGGAGTAGGTAATATGGGTGGTGAAGACCTTAAAGCTATTTCTTCTCATAATTTAGTGGATGTAGTTGCTTTATGCGATGTAGATGCCAACAACTTAGCCGCTGCTCATAAGCTCCACCCCGAAGCAAAAACCTACGCTGATTATCGGGTGCTTCTTAACGAAATGGGTAAGAAAATAGATGCAGTGATTGTATCGACTCCTGATCACACCCACGCCCCAGCTTCCATGATGGCGATGGAAATGGATAAACCTGTCTACTGTCAAAAACCTTTGACCCATCACGTGACTGAGGCTAGAGCAATGAAAAAAATGGCAGCGGAGAAGAATCTAGTCACCCAGATGGGTATCCAAGTGCATTCATTCTATGATTACAAACTGGCAACGCTGATGATCCAGTCCGGTATTATTGGTAAAGTGCATACTGTCCGGGCTTGGTCTCCTAAAAATTGGGGATACGATGGGCCAATCCCTCAGGGAAAAGATCCAGTACCCGATACGTTGGATTGGAACCTTTGGCTGGGAACCTCAGCGGAGCGCTCCTATAAAGAAGGAATTTACCATCCCGGAAACTGGCGTAAGCTGGTTGATTATGGCTGCGGCACTTTGGGCGACATGGGAGTCCATATTTTCGATACACCTTATAATGCTCTGGCTTTAGATGTGCCGATGACGGTCACTACTAATTGCCGGAAGCCCAATGGGTTTGGCTATCCTGAGAAAAACATGGTTACTTACGAGTTTCTTGGCACGGAGTATACTGCTGATACATTGAAGTGGGTTTGGTACGATGGGGCCGGGGCCGACCAGCAGCGCGAAGACCTGATGTTACCCGGTGGCGAAGCCCTGCACGACCAAGGTGCTATGTTTATCGGAGAAAAGGGAAGATTGTACTTACCACATTTTCAGATGCTTCCTCGGCTAATTGTAGACGGTGAGTACCAAGATATAGATATTTCTCAGTATAACTTAGGCGAGCCCGTTCGCGATTACGAAAGTGAAGGAAAAAAGCATTATCATCAGTTTGTAGATGCCTGTTTAGGTAAAGCCGAAACCAGTGCCCCCTTTTCTTACGCTGCCCGGCTAACCGAGACCATTTTGCTAGGAGTGATCGCCGGACGTTTTCCCAACCAAACCTTACACTGGGATGCGAAGTCAGCCAAGTTCGCCAATGAGGAAGCTAATCAGTACCTTGATAGTGTGTATCGGGAGTTTTAGAAAGACCACGCGCTAAAAACCCACAGTAGGCAGAGTAGTTTTAATCTGCTGCACGCTTTGAACGGATAGCAGATGTATTTGTAGGTATAGCAGACAATTGCTAAATCACATTGAGCACTTGTTCTTTAATCTTTTCCAGTTCTTCTTTCATGGCCACTACCAAGTGCTGGATGGTTGCATTATTGGCTTTGGCTCCGATAGTATTGATCTCCCGGCCAATTTCTTGGCCAACAAAACCTAACTTCTTTCCCGACACCTGGGGTTCAGCTAATGCATTCTCAAAAAATGCCAAGTGATTGGCAAGACGTACCAGTTCTTCATTAATATCTAGCTTCTCTAAGTAGTAAATTACTTCCTGCTCGAAGCGGTTTGCGTCTAAATTATCTACCGAGAACTCCTGAAGCTGGGATCGAATCCGCTCCCGAAAGTGCCTATTGCGGCGGGGAACTTCTTCCTTCACTAGCTCTAAGGTAGTAGCAATTTGTTGTATCCTTCCTCTAAAGTCTCTTTCCAAGGCTTCTCCCTCTTGCTGACGGAAGGCGGTGCACCGCTCAAGGGCTTCACCAATACACGTTTGCACCAATGCCCAAAGCTGCGGGTCTACTTGCTCCGCATCGGCCGACTGAATGACATCGGGCGATTGAGCTGCCAAACGAAACAAATCACCGGGGGCCTCGTCGAGTTCTTCGGCTACTTTTTGGTAGGTTCGGAAGTAAGCCTTTAATAAGTCTTCATTAATTTGATTTCCGCTCATAGCAGCCTTTTTCTCTACTACCTCTACCACCAAATTCACTTTGCCCCGCTTCAGTTTATCCGACACCATCGTCCGCACTTCTAGGTCATAACTACCTAGTGCCCGGGGTAACTTAATGCTTACATCGAGATATTTAGAGTTGAGCGTTTTTACTTCAGCAGTAACATCAGCTATTTCGTTGGAAGCTTTGGATTTTCCGTAGCCAGTCATTGACAAAACCATAGCAGTATATTAACAAGGTGAAGGTTGCAAGATGACCAGTAATTTATTGAAACACAAGGCTATGACGAACTGGTGAAGGCTTGGTACAGTTGCTGCACTCTTTGTTTAGCCTCATCCAAGTCATCGTTTATAACAGTTATGTCAAAAAAATTCTCAAACTCCAGTTCATACTCAGCTTTATCTAAACGGTGCTGAATACTTTGGGGAGAGTCAGTATTGCGCGTCAGAAGTCGTTCTCGGAGCTTACTAAGGGAAGGAGGGCGAACAAAAATAGCCAAAGCCTGATTACCAAAGTAATTTTTCAGATTTACTCCACCTTTTACATCTACATCAAAAATTACGTTTTTCTGTTGCGCCCAAATTCTCTCTATTTCTGATTGAAGAGTGCCATAGTACCGATCAGGGTAGACCTCCTCCCACTCAATGAAGGCCTGTTTCTCCAGCTTCTGCCGGAATTGATCAGGGGTAAAAAAATAGTAGTCTCGCTCGTGAAGCTCATCAGCTCGCGGCGACCGGGTAGTAGCTGAAATTGAGAATGAGAGATTGGGGTTTATAGCAAGAAGGTAGTGAACCAATGTAGTCTTCCCCGCCCCCGAGGGTGCAGAAAAGATGATGGCTTTGCCGTGAAAAGGCGGCATCTACGATATATTTTGCGGGTTTACATGCTCACGGATGGTGTGGCGAAGGTCATGTGGGGCTACAAAGCGATCAAGTTTGGCTTTCAGGGCATCACGAAAAGCCTTCTCTCGTTCGTAACAATCTAGTACTTCGGGCCAATTAACCGCGTACTTGTGAAAGAAATCAGTATCCTCGGTAGAAGCCTGACTATCTAACACCAGCGGAAGCAGCTCCATACACCGCGAGTACTGGGGGGAATCCTTGGGTAGCATAAGGCGTATAGCGTTAAATCAGAGAATTAAAAAGTTGCTTACTGTAATATTGTCATAGTCAAAAAACACTTATTCCTGGTAGCCCATTGACTCAGCGTAAGATCTTAGCTTATCCTTGAGAAGATTGCGGGCACGGTGCAAACGCGAGCGGACAGTACCAATCGGAATATCCAGAATTTTAGCCATCTCTTCATAAGTGAATCCCTCCAGATCACACAAGATGATCACCGTTCGGAAGTCAACTGCCAGAGAGTTAAGGGCATTGGAGACTTCATCTCCAATCATATCTTGAACCGCTTCTACCCGAAGGTCAGTAGTAATACTAGCGTCAACGTCTTCCGAATTGTAGTATGTCTCTACTTCCTGGTAATCTACCTTCGAGGGCTCCTTACTTTTTTTCCTGAAGTCGTTAATGAAGCTATTCTTCAATATGCGGAACAGCCACGCTTTAGCATTAGTTCCTCGCTGAAATGAATCGATAAATCGGAATGCTTTCAAATAAGTCTCCTGTACTAGATCCTTAGCATCGTCTTCATCAAAGGTAAGACGGTAAGCAAAGTTATACATAGAGTCTATCTGAGGTAAGAACTCATTATCGAAAATGTCTATTTTCTCTGATTCAGAATATTGATTACGTCGGGGTTCCGTAGTTTCTTTGGTCTCCTCGTCTGATTTAACTTCTTTGTTATCAGAATTCTGAAGATCTTTGTTATCATCTGCCATAATTATACTTTATTATATGGTAGTATTACTTAGTGTTTAACTAATTTGAGGCGGTAATGTTATCGTAATTATTAATAACTTTGTCTTCGACCTAAGCCTTCTGTATACGTAGATTTAAAAAAAAAGATGCTCTGTTATGTTGCAAAGAGTTCAATCATTATTTCTTCTGGGGGTTGCCATTTGCATGGGACTATTGCTACTGGTCAATATTTGGGAAGAAACCATTACTGAACAGCAAAAAGTACTGGTACTAGACGCCTATGCCATTGAGTCGGTATCTATGACTGACGAGACCGGAAAAGTTACAGTCGCCCAAAGTGCGTGGCCTATTGCCGTATTAGCTACCTTAGCCATGGTTACGGCATTTTTTGAGATTTTCCGCTACAGTAATCGTTTGCTTCAGATCAAACTGGGCCTGCTCAACTCATTACTAATTGGCGGAGCCTTAGCCGCTATTGTCTACTTTAGTTTTGAAGGCGAAGAGTTATCAGCTAACGCTATACAGGGCGAATATGAGTTCGGACTTTACCTACCGGCGGTAGCGCTAATTCTCAACCTGCTGGCCAATCGGTTTATTCGTCGTGATGAAATGCTGGTCCGTTCGGCAGATCGATTGAGGTAGTAGTTTCTACTTTACAACTCAACGCTGCTTTACCGAGAATAAGGTGACGTAATCATCGTTATATTATACGTTAGCTATTTGTAAAGAGCATACTAATCAACATGCTATCCGTAGTTGTACTGCTTTTATTTTTTGCTCATTCGGTCTATGGGCAACACCCATTTACGGATACCCGCGATAGCACTGAGTACGAAATAGTTCAAATTGCGGGCTACCGTTGGTTTAAAGAAAACGTTAGGTATAAAACTCCTACCAGTTGGTGTAGTGAGAATCCTGACTCAGAAGCTTGTCAGTACGGAAATTACTACTATCCGACTGACCTAATGAACATTTGTCCGGAGGGCTGGCGCGTTCCCACTTGGCTTGAATACCGGGCAGCCATTAAGGAGATTGAGCATCACTACGGATTATCTGATTCGGCGAAGTACGTAGCGAGTCAACAGAATTTATACAAAGACTTACTATTAGACAGTGAATGGATTGTCAACTTATCGCTGATGGACGATTCTATGTTTTTGGATATGGCCGCCACCGGTTGGGTGGAAGGTAACAAGTGGAAACCTTCGGCAAACACCACGGTGTGGATCGTTCACGACATATCCAACACTCCTCAGCCCCATGTTCATATACAATCTAACGAAATAGTCATGCACTCGCACGGACAGCATGTGCTGGATAAACCAAAAAATATGCGACGGTTTGCCGTTCGCTGTATTTGTGATATCGATCAAGGTAGTGCGACTAGTAAGTGAGTAAATTACATCTTTACCTGCTATGCCCTACCGGTTTCTACTTTTTCTCTTACTTATCGCAATAAAATGCTCAGAGGTTTGCTACAGTCAACAAACTTCGCATTCTACTTCCACTGTGAATCTGACGTTGGTTCCGGGCTTAAGTTCTATCGGTCTTGACCCATCTAATCACTACTCCTATCTCACTCTCAATATTTTATCTGGATACCAGCGAGGTAATTACTGGTTTCAACTCAGCGGAATATCATCAGCCACGATAGAGCAGGCCAACGGAATCCAGATAGCCGGACTGGCCAATATTGTTGGAGTAGATTACTATCGAGGTTTATCACCCCAAGCAATCCTTAAAGCGGAAAAAGAAGGCGATACCCCCTTTCTGAATGGGCTTCAATTCAGCAGTTTGATGAATTACGTTCGCGGCCGAGCCAGTGGTGGACAAATGGCTCTAGTTGCCAACATTGCGAAGAAGTCTACAACCGGAGCACAAATTGGCGGGATGCTTAACTATTCGGGTGGACTATTAATCGGCGTTCAGCTCGGTAGCGTAGCGAATATCTCCAAAGGGTCGACGATGGGCGTTCAGATTGCCCCATACAATCGTACTTTCCGAGAACTCAGTGGATTTCAGATAGGGTTAGTCAACCGGGCGAAGACGATAGAAGGAAAAAATTCGGTACAAGAAGGCGCGTCCACCGGAGTGCAGTTAGGTTTAGTAAATAATAGTAGGGTAATGAACGGTTTACAAATCGGATTGATTAACGTTTCCGGCGATAATCAGGGCACTCAGATTGGCTTAATCAACGTATACAAGACCCCTCATAAGAAGGGCAAGCCTGATAGTACCCCATTTGGTTTGCTAAATGCTGGCAACAGTGCTTCATTGGAAGCTTTTGTCGATGAAACCTTTTTGATGAATTTTTCCATTAGCACCGGAAATCTCAAAAATGTTGGACTGTTACCCGCCCGGAGTTTGAAACGCATTATGAATCAGATTATGTACCGACAGTCTCATTTTTCCGAGAGTAGATACCGGGCCTACGGCTGGAACTGGCAGAAACAGTTCTATAATTATTCTCCTGACATCACCGGGGAATTCTACTTTATCAGTCTCGGCTTCGGAACTTCCTACGTTGATTTTGCTGAAGCTGAGCATAAGACAAATTTGCTTTCGGAAATTGGGTTGACTGTAGGATCTCGCCTATTCTATAAAAATAAATCTACTTATCTGTACGCTACACTGGATGCCAATTATTTCTATAGTAACGATGGTCAAACACTCGCTCCCGGAAACATCAGCCGGTCTTTCAGTGAAGAAGGTGCTCGCCGAACCCATGAGTTATGGCCGGGAATAGCGGTAGGACTAAAATACGCTTTATAATGTGTGTTCAAGCCGCCGTGGGACGGCCCCCGTGGGACGGCCCCCGTGGAACGGTGTTCAGAGTTACTGAACACATAAACACCATAACACACAAACACCTTCCTCCCTCCTGACAAAGTGTCACGTCTTTACCCATTGGAATGTATTTTGAAATACGTTCTAGCAAAAATCTGTACACTCCAAAACGTAACATAGTATGGTAGAAGAAAAAGGAACGATCTCGATCAATACCGAGAATATTTTTCCAATCATCAAGAAATTTCTCTATTCTGACCACGAGATTTTCTTGCGGGAACTGGTCTCCAATGCAGTAGATGCTACGCAGAAGATTAAGCGACTAGCAGCTATCGGCGAATACAAAGAAGAACTAGGCGACCTGAAGGTAAAAATCTCCATCAATGAGAAGCTGAAAACCCTCACTGTCAGTGATAGTGGCATCGGGATGACTGATGAGGAGGTAAAGAAATACATTAACCAGATTGCTTTTTCCGGAGCCACTGAGTTTGTAGAGAAATACAAAGACAAGGGTGAAGAGAACCAGATTATCGGAAACTTTGGTCTTGGGTTCTACTCCTCCTTTATGGTGGCCGATAAGGTAGACCTAATTACCAACTCTCATCAAGAAGGTAGCGAAGCCGTACAATGGACTTGCGACGGTAGTACTGAGTTTGAAATTACCTCAGCCGTTCGGAAAACTCGCGGAACCGACGTAGTACTTCACCTGAACGAAGACTCTCAGGAATTTTTAGAAAAAGCCCGGGTTCAGGGAATTCTGGATAAGTATTGCAAGTTCTTGCCGATTGAAGTTGAGTTTGACGAAAAAGTAGTCAACAACCCCAACCCAATCTGGACCAAATCTCCTTCCGACCTAAAGGATGAGGATTACCTTAATTTTTATAAAGAACTCTACCCATTCTCCGAAGATCCGCTCTTCTGGATTCATCTGAATGTTGACTATCCGTTTAACCTAACCGGTGTTCTTTACTTTCCCAAGATCAAGAACGATCTGGAGATGAACCGGAACAAGATTCAGCTTTACTCCCGCCAGGTTTTTATTACTGATGAGGTGAAGGATGTGGTACCCGAGTTCTTGATGCTACTGCACGGAATTATTGACTCACCCGACATTCCACTGAATGTTTCGCGTAGCTACTTGCAGTCAGACGGTAATGTGAAGAAAATCAACGCCCACATTACCAAGAAGGTAGCTGATAAACTGAACGAACTTTTCAAGAAGGATCGTAAGGCTTACGAAGAGAAGTTTGACAATATTGGCCTATTTGTAAAGTACGGCATGATTTCCGAAGACAAATTTTATGATAAAGCGCTGAAGTTTGCCCTGTTCAAAAATACCGAAGATGAGTACTTTACTTTTGAAGAGTACCGGGAAAAAGTAGCTCCCAATCAAACCGATAAGGATAGTAACTTAGTCTATTTGTATACCACTGATGCGGGTAAGCAGGACACTTTCATTCAGTCGGCTAAAAAGCGTTCCTACGATGTGCTTCAGCTCGATGGGCCCATCGACAGCCATTTTATCAACATGCTGGAGCAAAAGCTAGAAAAAACCAGCTTAAAGCGAGTAGATGCAGACACCGTAGATAAGCTGGTAGAAAAAGATGAAAAGATAGAAAGCGTACTTTCTGATAAAGAAAAAGACGCGGTGAAGGCAGTTTACGAAAAAGTACTAGACAGTAAGAGCATGACCGTTTCGGTAGAATCGCTTTCACCCGATGAGATGCCGGTAACGATTACGCTACCCGAATTTATGCGCCGAATGAAAGATATGGCCGCTAGCGGAGGCGGTGGTTTTGCTATGATGGGTCAGATGCCCGATCAGTATAGCGTAGCGGTAAATGCTAATCATCCGCTCACCAAAAAAATCTTGGAAGAAAGCGATGAGAGTGCGAAAGACCAATTGGCTAAGCAAGCCATAGATTTGGCTAAACTGTCGCAGAATATGCTGACGGGTGCTGATCTTACCAGCTTTATTCAACGCTCGGTAGAAATAACAGCTCAGTAAATTATTTCCCCTTGTATTTCATTCAAGCCTGTTTGCTTTATGTGAACAGGCTTTTCTATGTCTCTACCTAAACTTACCCCTTTTCTAATTGTTAAGTAGAAGTTCAATCAACACTACCCTCTGGCAAATGCAATTTTTGAGCTCATTTGACTTATGCAAGTATTTTTTCTTATGCATGCATACTACATTCAAAAAATTTCTATCTTTGAAAAATTTTTAATAAGAAGAAGTTTTTCATCATCCCCATTGGGAAGTTTTTAACTTTAACCTAACAATGAGACAGATTCTACAATTGGCAAGTGCCCTCTTGCTTAGCTCTCTATTTCTACAAACATCAGTACTTGCTCAATCCACCACCGTCGGCGGTCAGGTGCTAGATGCTGACAATAGCGAACCTTTGATCGGGGTGAATATTCTGGTAAAAGGTAAAGTAGTGGGGACTGTGACTGATACCGACGGAAATTTCTCACTCACCGTAAACACTTCTCCCCCGTTCACGCTGGTAGTTTCTAGTGTAGGCTACGGAACCCAGGAAGTGGAAATAACTCAGGCTACTGATGGCTTGCGGGTTGAGTTGACTGAGCAATCGATCTTAGGTCAAGAGGTTGTGGTATCAGCCTCCCGAGTAGAGGAATCCATTCTAGAGTCACCGGTTTCTATCGAGAAAATGGATATTCGCGATGTGCAATCATCCGCCGCTCCTAACTTCTACGATCAGATTGCTAACCTAAAGGGTATTGATGTCAGTGCCCAGGGGCTACTTATTAAAACAGTGAATGTTCGGGGCTTTGGGGCCAACGGAAATACCCGTACAGTACAACTGATTGATGGAATTGACAATCAAGCTCCCGGTCTAAATTTTCCAGTGGGTAATGTGGTCGGTATTCCTGAGTTAGACCTAGAAAGTGTAGAGCTGCTTCCGGGAGCCGCTTCGGCCCTGTACGGACCCAACGCGATCAATGGTATTATTCTGATGCGAAGCAAAAGCCCGTTTGAGTATCAGGGACTGAGTGCTACCGCTCGGCTTGGCATAAACCACGTTGATGGAGAAGACGATGATCTCTCGCCATATTACAACTTCGGTTTACGCTACGCCAAAGCATTTAATAACAAATTTGCCTTTAAAATTAATGCCGAATACATCCGCGCGGATGACTTTCGCGGAGTAGATTTTCGGGATCAAAGTGATATCGTAGAACGCAGTCCCGAAAATATTGACCCAAACAATCGGGCAGGGCGACGAACCTACAACGGGGTAAACGTCTATGGCGACCCACTACTTAATGTAGGAGTGCTCGGACAAGGAACCGGAGCCGAGGCTTTACTTCCGCTAGATGAAAGCGGAAATTTTACTCCCACAGGTTATACCGAATCAGAATTTGTGGATAATACCACCGAAAGTTTAAAGTTAGGAGCCGCACTGCACTACCGTATTAGTGATGAGTTGGAAGCCCTCGTTCAATTCAATCATGGTTCCGGAAGCACCGTGTATACCGCCAACGACCGATTTGTGCTCGATGGCTTATCCATCTGGACAGCTAAAGCAGAGTTGCGGGGCAATAATTTCTTCCTACGCGGCTACCGTACCCAGGAAAATTCTGGGGATAGCTACGCGGCTAATACCTTGGCTTCACTTATCAATATACAAACTACCATTCCAGCTTACGTGCAGACTTTTGCTGGAACTCGTTTATTAGGTGCATCCGTAGAAGAGGCTCACGGAGCTGCCCGGACTATAAGCGACGGTATACGGGCTAATAATTTGACCAATGGCACGTATCAGCAACTGTTCGATTCACTACGCCAAGTGCCTATCTCGCAGGGAGGAGCTAAGTTTTTGGATGAAACCAGCCTTACCCATTTCGAGGGCATGTACAATTTTGCCGATGAGATTGACTTCGCCGAAGTAGTAGTTGGGGCTAATTACCGTCGCTACGATTTGGCTTCGGACGGAACGCTGTTTGCCCTACAGGACAATGGCGAAGAGTTTAACATTAATGAATGGGGAGCTTACGTACAGGTTTCTAAATCAGTGGCTGACGATAAACTCGACCTTAGTGGCTCAGTTCGTTACGATAAAAATGAGTACTTTGAAGGGCAATTCTCCCCTCGTTTATCTGGAGTATTCAAGGTTGCCAAAGGACATAATGTGCGGGCTTCCTTTCAGCGAGGCTTCCGTATTCCTACTACTCAAGACCAATTCATTGACTTAGATGTAGTTACCCGTCGGTTAATTGGAAGCAACTCAGTTTTAGTAGATCGCTACAATTTTGAGAGTAATCAAGTATACTCCACGCAGAGTGTACAAGCGGCTCAGGTTAATTTTGCTGCTACTGGTGATGTAGCTGCTTCAGTAGCTTTACTAGACCCCATAGAATTTGAAGAGTTTGATACTGAAAAAGTGAATACCTACGAAGTAGGCTACAAAGGGCTGATTAATAACAGGTTACTTATTGATGCTTACTACTACTACAGCTCCTACCGCGATTTTATTGCCGAGGTTGACTTTACTCAGACAATTACTAGCGATGGGCTACCGCCCTACGAGGGCCCGGCTAACCCCGAAGGAATTGTACAGCAAACCGTGGCTACTCAGCGTTTTGGCTTTGATATTAATACCGACGGAACAGTAGATGCTCACGGATTTGCCGTTGGTTTAGATTACTCACTAGACAAAGGGTATACGCTGGGCGGCAATGTCGCTTTCAACCAACTCTTAGACCAAGACGATTTGATACGGCAAGGCTTCCAGGCGCAATACAATACTCCCGAATGGCGTTACAACATCCAGTTTGCTAACCGAAAACTTACCGATGATTTAGGGTTCAATCTGGTATGGCGGTGGCAGGATGCGTTCCTCTGGGAATCGCCATTCGGACAGGGGATAATCCCAGCGTTTCAGACCCTGGATGCTCAGGTGAGCTACAAATTGCCTTCGTTAAAATCGATCTTGAAGATCGGCGGCTCTAATGTTCTTAATGAACGATACACTACTTCTTTCGGTAACCCCCGCATGGGAGCTATTTACTACATTTCTATTACGTTTGATGAATTTCTGAACTAAGAAACTGATGAATAAGCAATATCTTTTAGTAGGCGCTCTAGGATTATTATTGGGTCTCTCAGCCTGCAACACCGAAGATGAACTAATTGAAGAGCGACTAGAGAACAACCCTGACCCCAGCGTAGCGCTTAGTGGTAATCCGGGTTCGGCAGATTTTAGCAGGTACGTGGCGGTAGGCAACTCGATCTCTGCGGGGTTGATGGATGCTGCTTTGTATACCGAAGGGCAACAAAATTCATTTCCTAATATCCTCGCCCAGCAATTTCAGATTGAAGGGGTTAATGGGGGTACGTTTAACCAGCCAGATATCAATTCTGAAAATGGCTTCAATGTTTCTATCAATGCAATTCCTCCTCAGGCGGGGGCTCCCATTTTCGGTCGATTTAAGCTTGACTTAAGCATTCCTGGCCCAGTACCTACCCAGGGGGAACCCATTGGAGCGTACTCTGGTGATATTAGCCAACTCAATAATTTTGGAATTCCCGGTATGCGGGTAATTGACGCGGTGGTTCCCGGTTACAGTCAATTTAATCCGTTTTTCGGTCGTATTGCTGCGTCTCCCACTAACTCGCTTATCCAGCAAGCGGTAGCAGCACAAGGTTCGTTTTTTACCATCTGGCTGGGGGGTAATGATGTTCTGGGTTGGGCTAGTTCAGGTGGTTTGGCCCCCGACGGGGAAGTTGACCCATTGGCTCAAGCCACTAATCCTAGCACTTTGACGAATATTGAAAGTTTCACTGCTGCTTACACCGGAGTTATCAATGCAATGCTATCTGTTCCTAATGCCCAAGGTGTCGCCATTACTATTCCTCCAGTCACGCTGTTACCATTTTACCGGGCAGTAGCCTTTAATCCTATTACCTTAGACGAAGCAACAGTTGATGCACTAAACACCGCTTATCAGCAGTACAATGGTGCTTTAGACGCAGCAGTAGAGCAGCAAGCACTTGAGGCTGAAGAAGCTGCTCAGCGGAAAATATCATTTACAGCAGGAGCGGGAAACGCAATTGTAATGCTCGATGAAGACCTAAACGATATTACAATTATTGTAGATACCGAAGGGAATACGAATACGCTTCCTAAACTGCGCCAGTCCACCCCTAATGACCTGCTACTCTTCCCAATTGCTACTCGTTTGGGCCAAGATTTTGGCAATGGTCCCTACGGCTTACAGGACCCTGCTACCGATGAGTTCGTACTAACTTTTGATGAGCAGGTTACCGTTAATACTCGTTTGGCTACCTTTAATACTATTATTGCTCAGATTGTAGCGAGTACTGGCGGAAGAGTCGCGTTGCTTGACATTAATCCATTGTTCGCGGATATTGCTGGGATCACCCCCGAACAGGCAGCACTACTGGGAATGAGTGCCGAAGCCCAGACGGCGGCCGACGGTCAACTAGGATTGGTTTTAGATGGAGTAAATTATCAACCGGATTTTTCCCCCAACGGAATAATTTCCACTGACGGTATCCATCCTAACCCTAAGGGGCACGCCATTGTAGCAAACGAATTAATTCGAGTGATCAACGAAAGCTTTGGGGCTAGCATTCCTCCGGTAAATCTATCGCCTTTCGGTACAGTTGAGGTTGCACCATAATGGTATTAGAGTGCTTAGTGTTATGGTGTTAGCGTGTTAACGTTTTATGCTTTAATCCAGTATGGTTCCAAAACATATAGCACTGCAACACACTAACACTTTAACACAATAAATATCAAGCATTAGAAGCCATTCGCTCGGATAGCTTCTGTTTTATGTCTTGCATAATAGGTTGAGCGTGCAGTTTGCCGTTCTCGATGAAGACTTTCTTGGTTTCTTCACCGCCGATAACCGAGCCACCTAGGTAGATTCCGGGAATGTTGCTCTCAAAAGTATCTGAGTTAATCTCAGGAATCAACATTTCTCCGTTTAGGCGAACGCCCACTTTTCGTAAAAACTTAGCATCAGGATGATAACCAATCATCAGAAAAACAAAGTCCGCGGGTAGTGACTGCGTTTCTCCCGTCTGAAGATCCTTGATTTTCACTTCCTTTTCAGTAATCTCGATTACCTCGCTATTGAAATAAGACCGTACTTCATTCTTTTTAATCCGGTTTTCCAGATCAGGAACAATCCAGTATTTAGCAGTTTTATCAATTCCTTCAAAAATATGAACCAGCGTGACGTTCACCCCATTGCGGTACAAATCGAGGGCGGTTTCTACGGCTGAGTTGGCTCCACCTACTACCACCGCATTAGTGCCCGTGTAACGATAAGGTTCATCGTAGTAGTGGGTTACATGGGGTAAGTCTTCGCCAAGTACTCCTAGCTCCCGCGGAATATCGTAGTAACCAATCGCTAGTACTACTTTTTTTGTCCAATACATGCCCTGGTTCGTTTGCAGCATAAACAGCCCGTCTTGTTGCTCAATATTTTCTACCTCCGTAAAAATATGCACATTCAATTGGAAATGATCTACCACCTTGCGGTAGTACTTCAGAGCTTCTACCCGACTCGGGCGTAAATTCAAAGAAGTAAACGGCACATCGCCAATGGCAATATTATCAGCACTAGAAAAAAATGTCATGTCTATCGGATAGCGCCGGATCGATTCGGTAATGCTTCCTTTATCCAATACTGCGTAAGTTAATCCTTGTTGTTGGGCTTCAATACCGCAGGCTAATCCACAGGGTCCAGCTCCAACAATAAGCACATCGTATATTTTCATGTATTAGGTCAGTTTAAATGAATGAGAGAATTATTGAATGAAGTTGTGAATGAATAAAACTATCTATTCTATCACTCACTTATTCAAAAATTCGCTTTGCAAAGATACAACAATACCGTTTACGGAGGCGTTCGGTATGATGTTTATCAGATTGACTAGGCTGAGGACACTGATTTCTTGGGTAAAAACTCTATTTGTAGCAACTCTTCACTAATTTCCCACAGTCGGTGGGCGTTATAATCATTACTAGCATCCTTGTTGGGTTTGACTGCCTTTTTCTCCTTAAAGTACTTTCCGCTAACTGTCCAACCCTCATCGCTGGTAGCAAGATAAATGCTAGTTTCTGCTCCCTCTTCGGCACTAATCATGAAAGGCTTGGCCAGTTTGAAAATAATGCCAAAAAAACTAGATACACCGGAGCCAAAATTGCTAGCTACCGCTCCGGGGTGCAGCGCGTTAGTCACTACGTGGGTAGGCAACCGTCTACTTAGCTCACGGGTAAATAGAATATTAGCAAGCTTAGAAGAACAGTAGGCTTTCAAGCCATTGTACTTGCGCCTTTCGTACTGCAAATCTGTTAAATCAAAACTAGCAAAGCGGTGAGCTTCGGAAGATACATTAATGATATTTCCCCGTTCACTGGCTATCACTTTATCTAGCAATAATTGCGTAAGCAGGAAGGGAGCTAAATGATTCACCCCGAACGTCATTTCAAAGCCGTCTTCAGTTGTGTTTCGCTTATTATCAGTCATCAATCCCGCATTATTAATTAGAAGATCGATCTTAGGGTAGTCTTCATTGATATGCTCCGCTGCCGCCCGTATCTGTCCGGCAGAAGCTAGATCAGCCAATACAATATCAACCCGATTGTGACCGCAAACTCGTAGAATATCTTCTTTCGCCCGTTCGGCTTTCTCTTCGTTACGGCAGAGCATCACTACGCGCGTTCCTTGTTTAGCTAACTTCTCAGCCGTAACTTTTCCGATGCCCGAGTTAGCCCCGGTAATTACACAAATTTTATCATTCATAGTTTTGTCTTTACTATTTCGTACCAAGAAACCCTACTTTTTGTTTAGGGATAAACTTCCAAAAGCAAGAAATAAAAAAAGGCGGAAAGCCCGCCTGTAATATTCTCTGATTAACCTTACTTAATACATTCGTTTACCCAATGGATTCTGAGTTTCTAGTTCAAAAGTGCGTGAACTTAACCCAAAACTGAGAACTCAGAACTCTTAGAACGTCCAGCTTTGATTCCAGTTATAATTACTAAACCGATGCTTTTGTTCTTCGAGGTTATCCCGTAGGGTCGAGTAAAATCCCCAGCCCACCAGAAAAGTGAATACTGAAGAAATAGTAAACGCATTTGCCATAGATTCTGCTAAGAAACCAAACATCAACATCGTCACTAGGAAGGTAAAAACCGTCCAGTAAATGGTCATATTAGTTAAGTTACGGTGTCGCCAAGATTGAATGTACCGCAACGGATGCAAATCCCCTCCCCACTGATGTACCAGCTTGAAATGCTGCTGGTCAACTTTGTATAGCAACAGAGGGTCGATAATTGGGCGTTGCCGTTGTTCAACGTCAAATGTTTCGGCCGGGGCTACAATGTAGAAGTCATACTCTAAATCTTCCTCACTTAGGCCTTGCTCTTGCTGAAAGCGGTTTAGCTTTACGCCAAACTCAGGATCAATTGGTCCGTGGTATAAACGGCTTGGTAACATTCGCATCCGATAGTTGACGCATACTTTTTTAATGTCATCTACGTGATATACTTCACCATCAAACTCCTTATTGAGTAGCCACTGCCGTAACCAGCGCTGTTTAGGATCGTGTACCTGGTGCAAGCTTCGGCTTAGTCCTAATTGTCGGATGGCTTTTTCTTCCTGCATTCCCTGCTCCTGTAGCAGTACCTGGGCTTCCTGGGCGGGGTTTTTCACTACTCCCTGCCGTTTTTGGTCTTCTTTGATGAGTGCATCGTGTAAATTCATAGCACGTAAAATTAAAAAAGATTAGTAAAAGGTATCGTTTCAATCAATTTAGTAAAAACGTTGTGAAATGTCTCATTTCTTTGTAAAAATGTTCGACATTTTAGCCACTAAACTTCTCTTTGTATGGCAACTTTTTCTTGCTCGGTTATTCAGAAAACTGCCAGCTTCGTGAAAGCTACCCTATCCGAAGCTGAAGCGGGGCACGACTGGTGGCACACTTACCGGGTATGGCAAAATACTTTACAGATTACCCAGCAAGAGAAGGTAGATGGGTTGGTAGTAGAACTAGCGGCATTACTGCACGACATTGCGGACGCTAAATTTCACGGAGGTGACGAAGAAGTAGGGCCTCGCACTGCCCGGCAATTTTTAGAAGATCAGCAGGTCGATAACAACGTAGTTGAGCACGTTACCAATATTATCCGCCACATTTCCTTTAAAGGGGGAAATTTTAAGCAGGGTTTTCATTCTCCGGAGTTAGCCGTTGTACAAGATGCCGACCGTCTGGATGCCCTAGGGGCCATTGGTATTGCTCGTACTTTTCACTACGGCGGGTTTCGCAACCGCCTGCTTTACGATCCTGACATACCTCCTAACCTCAGCATGGGCAAAGAAGCATACAAGAGCAGTCAGTCCCCTACCATTAATCACTTCTACGAAAAGCTACTGCTACTGAAAGATCGGATGAATACCGAAACCGGAAAACAATTGGCGGAAGAACGTCATCGGTTTATGGAGCTATTCCTAGTGCATTTTTACCAGGAATGGAACTCCACGGGTGAAGGGTAAAAGGTAGAAGGTACAGGCAACTACACCTTTCTACCTTGTACCCTTTACCTTTCACCTATATGGTAGGTAGTATCACCGAGAGATCAGGCCAGATAACTCGCAATACTGAAGCGGTGCCCCCACCGGGATTTTCTACGGTTGACTTTTCAGCTATAGTGCCTCCTATCTGTTCGTAGAAAGCACGAGCTTTGGTATTTTCCTCAAATACCCATAGATACAAACTGGAGGTAGCATCATGCTGATATACCCACTGAGCGGTGAGCTGAATCAGTTTTTGACCTATGCCTCGGCCTTGCCAGTTAGGCAACACATGTAAATTATCCAACAAAGCACCGTATCGATTGTCATCTTGAGCGTAAGTGCAGGCAAAACCGCAGACTGTTTTTGCGTCGGTAGCTATTATAATATGTTGGGTTTCTTTTGGGTGCTGAAAACGCCGCTGCCACACTTGTAACCGATCAGTGTTTACGTTTTGATCCAGATAAGTATCCTGCAGAATGCCCCGATAGTGCTGTCGCCAGCTTTCGGCATGCAATCGGGCAATAGTTTCTGCTTCATCTAAGTATGCTTCCCGATAAGTAATCATTCAGTAAAAATACCACCCAAAAAACATTTTCTAAAATTAGTGTTTAAATTTTAAACTTTGTACATTAGCTTTCGTATATGATAGTAATACTATTAATTACTAAACATTAACTATCATGATATTTTTTCTGAAAAATGTTAATAAGCAATTACATAAGTCTGGGGTAAAGCTTCAAGGTACCCCTCCAGCAAATGTTCCCCGCTACCGACAAATAAACCGTCTGGCAGATATGTCGATAGGGCGAATACGTCGATGGAATATGCCATTTCGGCGGCCATTTTCATTATAATTAAAGTATAACCTAAACATAAAGCCTATGAAACCGAGCATGTTAGCTTACACTAAGCTTATTTTAGAGAAGGTGAGTTTTAGCCGAGAGTTATACGATCGGGAGTACCGCAAAGCGTTGACTCGGCTTTCACCCCATGAAGCTCAAACGCTTCAGCAGTGGAATCGCCATCGAGAAAAGCGACTGATGCCGGTAACTGTGGCCAAGTAATCCTGAATAGTATAGTAGTTACGTTAATACTTTTGCTTACTAATCTGACCAGTGCGCTTTTGGTGTGCTGGTCTTTTATTTTTACGCAGATTCAGTCTGCCCTCGACGATTGGTCATTCCATGCCGGGTCGTTCCACGCTGGGTCATCCCGCCCATGACCCGCTTCATAATTCTGACTTTACCCCATCTGGGAGCAGTGCGTAATGAATATACTAGGAATTTAGTAAGAAATCCGGGTAAAACCACGTTTTTTCTACCCAGTGCTGAAAGAATAGGCACACCTACTTGGGCTGGAGTCAGCGACATATCCATTTTCATGTTGGCACGTTTGCCAAACCCACTCGTTACCGGGCCAGGGGCTGCTGCTAATACATCTACTCCGTAAGGTTTTAACTCCAATGCCAGGGCTTCAGCCAATGACTGTACGTAGGCTTTCGTTGCGGCGTAGTTAGCGGCAAAAGGTACCCCCTGAAAACCAACCATAGAACTCATTAGAACAATACCTCCCCTTTTTTGCTGGGCAAAGTATTGGCTGAAGTGATGAGTCAATATTAGCAAGGATTCACAGTTTACCCGCAACATATTGGTTTCTTCATGGATAGAATTGTTGAGCATAAGTCCTGAGGTACCAAAACCAGCCGAAGCTACTAGCAGGCCGATATCTAAACCCTGAGCCGCCGTAATAATCTGATCGGTGCCCGTAGATTCAGACAGGTCGGCCGCCACTGTATTAATTTTTACTCCGTACTGGGAAGATAGTTCTTGTTGAATCTGAGCGAGCCTTGTCGAATCGCGACCGTGAATCACAAGATTTAAACCCGATTCGGCTAAGCGGGTTGCTAACTCCAAACCAATGCCTGATGACGCCCCAGTAACCACTGCCCAGGAGCCGTATTTAGTACGTAACCTATTCTTTTCATTACTTGATAATTTCATATTTATCAATTTTATGAGTTTTAATTAGAGGTTGACTGTTCAATGCTTGTACTAGCGCGAATAGTGCTAGCAAACCGTATAAACCCGCTACCCATAGCGTAGCTGTGGTATTTTTGAGCCCGTAAAAAGCAAGGATAGGCAGCACTTGCAATGCGTGCATACCAATAAAATGGGCGATTCGTGGATCGCCGTAAGTATAGCTCCAATTAAGGAAAGGAACACCCGCCCCGCCATCTGAACCACCGATAGTGTGGGTAAGCCTAGAACCCATCACGAAACCCTCAAAGGAAAAAATCACAAAGATGACGATTCCCAACCGAATAGCCCACACGTAGTAATTCGGTAAACTCGGAAAACTGCTTAGAAAGAATAATATGCCGACATAAGCGACATACAGCGTTACTGCGGTAGCGGCTAATGCCATTAACGAGTACAACAAAGCGTAGCCAGGTGTGCTAGTATTATAGTGGGACAATTGCCCTCTTCCCGCCTGAATCGCGATGTATACCACTTCAAAGCCCAGAAGAATGATAACCGACCAACTGAACAGCGTGATATTGAAATCCTTTAGGTAATAACAATACCAGGCCATTGACCAGGAAAACATCGTAGTGGAAAGGGCAAACTTAGTGGGCTTGTACCAGGCACTCACATTGTAAACCTGAGTATCAGTGCTTTTAGAAAGTAGCAGAAACACAGTAGCTGCTACTAAATTTAGTAGGCCAAAGTAGAATAACGGCTCATTTCTCAGACGAATCTCTTGGATAAACTCTACCATAGCTTAACTATTACTTTCCGCTTTCTCCTTGATAGCAGCTAGCCAGACGTCGTGCAACCGTTGTAGTTTTTTTGGCTGAAAGGTTTTCTCAAAGAAGGTTAACCAGCCGTATTGGGATTCTTGGGTAATGAGTTTGCAACCTGTATCAGTCGGAATGACGAGCCAGGCGTGATACCCTTTAATGTTTTTCTTCTCAGATTCCCAGCTCAGCCGACCGGGTGGGGTAAATTCTTTAACAGATGATGTAAAATTCAGTCCCATTGTCTGCCAGGTAAAAACTGAACTCTCAGTCAATATTCCGCTTGTGGCATTTTGTACGTTGACATCACTTGCCCCTTCGTACCACTCCGGCCAAGTTTCGGCCTGAATAAGAATGTTCCACACGACCTCTGGTGAGGATTTTATCTCAATTTCGTTGTGTACAAAGAATTTAGCTTCGATAGGCTGGTAAGCTTGCGGCCAATTAATTTCCTTAGAATAAGGCAGACTAGCCTCTATCGATTTCTCGAGCGAGTAGCAGGAAGATAAAAAGCTAGCGGTGATAAAGAAGAGCAATATTTTCCTTGCCATAATTGATACTTAAACTACGGCAAAGTTATTCCCTAATGCTCCTTCAAATCGATAACATATGTTTATACTTTCACCCGACCCTCTTTTTTCAGACGACTCAGGTGGATAGGAGTAATCTCCAAATAAGAAGCAATCATATGCTGGGGGACTCGGTTGTGAATATCAGGAAAAACCTCGGTAATGGTATCGTACCGCTCTTTTGGGGTACGGGTGTACTGATTTTTTATCCGATTATCCTGATAGATAAAATAAAACTCCGCAATTAAGCGACCGAGCTTGTCTCCTTCTTCTAGATTATGATAGCCCCAATCGATAGCTGAACGGGGCAAAACTACCGTCTCGGTATCTTCTAGTGCCTGCAAGGTGTACATTGAAGATTTTTTCTGAAGGAAACAGGCATAATCAGCAATAAACTGATTCTCTAAAGCAAAATGGATAGTGTGCTCAGTACCCTGCTGATCAGTAATTAGCACCCGAATGATACCGCGGTCTATAAAGAAAATCTCGTTCGGCATCTGGTTCGGGCGACTCAGAGTTTCTCTCCTCTTAAATTTCTTGGTAAAGCAACGTCCCAAAAACTCCTGCATCTCGGTTTCCGAGATCTGAATCATCTGTCTAACTACCTGCCTTATCTGCTCCATAAACAATAATAGGTCAAGTCCAGCTTTCTGCTGTTAATGCTAGTTCTTCTAAATCTTACTTTCTATCTCACGGAGATAGTCCATGCTCTGACCAATACTCGCTACCGGGTCAGGCGATTGGTCTTGCTCCACGAAGCACTGTTCTACTCCGGTTTCTTCAGCCATTTGCATGATTTTAGTAATGTCTACTACACCATCGCCCAGCTCCTGAAAAGTATCATGGGGTACTTGTTCGTGGTCAAACATGGTAGGTGTACCAGACTTTTTATCCTTCAGGTGCAGTAGTTTGATGCGTCCCGGCAGTTCTTTCATCAGTCCAATGGGATTGTGTCCGGCCAGGCTAGCCCAGAATATATCTAGTTCAAAGAAAACCGTGCCCGGATCAAATTCTTCCATAAAAACTCGGTAGGGTATTTGCCCATCCATCGGCTCAAACTCAAACGCATGGTTGTGGTAACAGAGATCAATACCTGCCTTTTGACAAATCTCCCCAGCAGTATTAAGCTGCTCGGCAATACGGCGGTAGTCATCTAGTGTTTCCCGCTCACTTTCAGTCATATAGCCAAATACCAAGTATTTTAAATTGTACTTTATTGCATCTTCTATTATCTGCTCAAAGGAATAATTTTTAGGCTTCTCCTCAGGTACCAAGTCCCAACGCCCGGTAATGAATGCCCAGTGAAAAAAGGTACTACTAGAGGTTAAGTTCAAGTCCTGCATGATAGGACTTATCTCCTTATATGCCGAAGGGCTCATGCCTTCTATCTGGGCATAGCCTGCTTTCTTTATTGCCGTAAGCGTAGCAGCGGGATCTTTCCCCATCTGATCGCGCACGGTAAATAGTTGGACACCTACTTGTTCTACGTAAGGATTATTGGCAGTCACTAGGGGTGAGGGCAGAATAGGAATGCTCGCACTGAGAGCGGCAGTAGTTTTTAGGAAGTCTCGTCGTTTCATCTCTATGTTGGGTTAGCATTATTGATTTAACAAGATAGTACTTTTTCCCTACATAGTCGGATTAGGTGTGGCGTTGTTCAAATTAAATGGTATGTTCACCCTGAAGACGGGCTTAGAATGAACCATCAGACTAAACAGCAGGAGTCTTTGGGGACAAAGAAGTATCGACTTGCTACACAGTCTGCTTTTGCCTGAAATAGACCAGAGCCACCACTAGCGGTTTGGCAGGTTAGAAGGCAACTGCCTTCAGCCCTTCACCTTTCATATCGCCCGGCGCCCGGCCCATATTTCTCATCTCACATTGTTATTCTGTCCTTCGCCAGGCGTTTGTCTTGCCATTGGTCTTGGTAAAGTATTCGTACCTGATTGTAGCCGATGTTTAGTAGTTGTTCGTTTACTTTAGAAAAGTGACTGGTGATTTCGCGGGGGTGGTGAGCATCTGAATTGAGTACTATCGGAATATCACGCTCGCGCATTTGGTTCAGAACCCAGTAGCTGGGGTAAGGTTCATCCGTTATTTGCTTGTACAGGCCCCGAGTGTTTACCTCTACGATTAATCCCGTTTGGGCAATCACATCTAGGGTCTGCACCACTTCATCCCGATACCATTCAGCTTGCTCATCGAACAATCTTCCGTTTTCGTTCTGTATTTTGATTTTATCCAGGTGACCTACAATATCGGGTGGGTCCTCCTGCGCCATTTGTCGGATGAGCGCATAGTATCGCTGAATAGCTGCTTCAATATTATTTGTGAACATTTCACTCAGACCTCGCAGAAATACTTGATGCCTTCCATCAATCTCCCAGGGGTAACCGTCAACAAAGAAATCCACAAAGTGTACCGACCCAATTGTGTAGTCCAACGCATATTTTTCTTTTACCCAACGTGGCCCAGCCACGTCAGGAATAAAGTCTACTTCCAACCCTCGGTATACTTCAATCTGTCCAGCGTACTTTTCTTTCAGTTTATCAATCTCAAATACGTAGTCATTACGATCTGATTCCGACATGGCCCAGGACGTCTCGTAGGGTAAAGGAGCGTGGGAGGAGATACCATAGGCAGGCATTCCCAGCCGAATCGCCTCCTGAATATAAACTTCAGGTGCTTCCTTACCGTCGCAAAAGTAGCAGTGGCTGTGGTAGTTGGTGTATGGCATATTGTACGACTAAAGGTACAGCAATTACCAAGATAATACGTTACGACAATGTTATCAAAACACTACTTTATCTTACTGCTCACAGAAAAAATCTTCTTATAAATTGGTTTACGATACAAAAACTGCAAAGCCAGAACTGGATAAAGTAAAAAGTCCATGAGCCAGAAGGGTGAACGAAAACGAATGTCATCCACAATCTGGCTGCCATTTTCCTGCCGGAGTACCCGGTGGTGGTGTTTCCAGAACTTTAAAAAGAAAGGGAGCTTTACACCTTCGTCGATAAAGTACCACTCGTCAGCAGTCTGCCCCTCGTCGATTATTAAACTACGCCAGGTTTGTCGGAATAATAGAAAATTCAGCTCCAGTTCTACAATATCCCCTTTCTGAGAGCCATCAAATCGCTTGAGCTTAACCGGGGGAAAAGGAGGACTCAAGCTGGTAAACAAATCTTGGGTAAATCCCTGCTTCACCGATACATAGTCCTGAGCTACCGAAGTGCGGATGGTTAACTGCATACGTCGGTAGTAACTAGGTAGTTTGCCCGAAGGTTTAACATAAACATCTTCTTCTTCATCCTCGTTGTGAGAGTATGACGATTATTATTGTTGGCACTAACCGTAAGGATGCCAATTCCCGTACCATTGCGTACTATTACCAACGCCTGCTAGAAGAAAAGGGGGAGACGAGCCAGGTTCTTGACCTGATTCATCTGCCGCCGGACTTTCTGAAAACAGCTTTGTACGAAAACAATGGGCAAAATGAGGAATTCAATGTTTTTCGCCAAGTACTGGAGGAAAACGATCGGTTTGTGTTTATTATCCCCGAGTACAATGGCTCGTTTCCGGGAGTGCTCAAAGCTTTTATTGACGGACTGGAGTACCCTAGCAATCTGGCAGGTAAAAAGGCCGCTTTGGTCGGAGTAGCCGCTGGGATGCACGGTGGAGCTATCGCCCTCAGTCATTTTACTGATGTCTTGCATTATCTAGGAATGCAGATACTACCCATCCGGCCTACGCTAGCATTCATCCACAGTCACCTTTCGGATGACGAAATTACTCATTCGGAATACCAGCAGTTGTTGGAAGGGCAAGTTAAAAGCCTTATTGCTGATAAAATTAGCGACGCTCTCCAGTAATACGATCGCTTCCTTTATCCTCTTGGAGAAAAGATATAAGCCCGCTTCCAATATTTCCTTGCTTACTTCGTCCGCCTAGTAGTGACCATACGCTATGATGAAAAACCTCTTTAAGATGATTGGAATATCCGTTGCTGTATTATTAGTGATACTGCTAGTTGGGGCCTTTTTGTTCATTCAACTCAGTCCCGAGTTTGGCGGGAAACCAACCAATGAACAAAGAGAGTCTTTCGCTCAGCTAGACCACTACCGAGACGGAACGTTTATCAACCTCACCCCCACTTCAATGGATATGAGTTTTGGTAATATTCTTTCGGTGCTGAGAGATTATATCAAAGGTATTCCTAACGGAACACCCGATTTTATGCTACCAGTTGAGCCAGTAGATTCCCTATCGCTGGTAGAACCGATTGACTCACCTACCCAAATCACCTGGTTTGGTCATTCAGCGGTATTACTAGAAATCGATGGCTTACGAGTATTTATAGACCCAATGTTGGGTAATGTCCCGGCACCGCATCCCTGGCTAGGGGGAAACCGCTTCAACAAGCAGTTGCCAATCAACATTGAGCAACTTCCCCCCATTGATGCAGTGCTTATCTCTCACGATCACTACGATCATCTGGATTACGGCTCTGTAAAGAAGCTGAAAGAAAAAGTGAAAGATTTTTATGTACCACTTGGTGTAGGGGCACACCTTCGTCGGTGGGGAGTGGATAAATCCGCTATTCACGAACTTGATTGGTGGGATGGAGCACAGCACCAAAACCTCAAATTTGTGTTTACCCCTTCGCGTCATTTCTCTGGTCGAGGTGTTACCGACCGTAGCACTACGCTATGGGGTTCGTGGATTGTCCAAGGCAAAAGCCATAACATTTACTTTAGCGGCGACGGTGGCTATGGACCTCACTTTCAGGAGATTGGTGAACGCTACGGCCCCTTTGATTTTGCCATGATGGAATGTGGACAGTACGATAAACGCTGGGCACAAATTCACATGATGCCCGAAGAGTCTGCTCAAGCGGCAGTGGATGTGCAAGCCCGGCTGATGATGCCGATTCACTGGGGTGCGTTTCGGCTGGCTCTGCATTCCTGGACTGATCCTATTGAACGGGTTACCGCCAAAGCCCAGCAGTTACAAATGCCGATAACTACGCCTAAGATTGGAGAAACACTAACCGTTGGTTCTAATAACCCGCCCTCTAGTAGTTGGTGGAATTAGGAATAGGGATAGATAGGGAATTACTTCATCCCGATATACTTCTCAATAGCTTCGATTCGCTTCTTCAGATCACTACTTCAGTAAGCTTATCTTCGATATTAGCTAATAGACGGTTTGATTCTTCTGCATTTAGAAGCAATTTCGCTTGTCCTTGCACCAAAATATCCATTAATTCTTGCTGACGATCCTGACGTTCAATCATCTGGTCTTGCTTCTTCAGGCTTTCGGCTAATAACCCCTCTATACGAGATTGATTCTTCATGCTACTAGTCTACGTTATCATGCAGAAAACGGTTGTTGCTAACGATATTGTTGTCATCATCTAAGGAATAGCGCGATACATTCCGGTCTTGGTACGAAGGTACACTGTACAGGTGTACATTACGTCGTTGATACGCCGGTTCATCAAACCGTTCTTTCTTGAAATGATCTTGCTCGTTGTCAGGGGCACTGATGCTCTTTCGTCCCTGCATTTTGAGCTTGCGCTTGTAGGCTTCCTCCATCAGCAACCGTTTCTGTGAGCTCATCTCGTGCATATATTCCTCCTCAGGTTCATCCTGGATGGACTCATAAGTGGGCTGAGGATCATCGGGCACGAAATCCCGAACGGGTGGCTCAAATCGGTGGTCGGGAGCTGGCTCGCTGGTATTGTTGCTTTCCGGAACCTGCTTGTTAGTTTCCAAGTCAATAATCTGTTTTTCCGCTTCCTGAGATGCATCACTTTGGTTATTTTGATCAAACCCAGTGGCAATAATCGTCACCATCACGCTCTCACCCAATTCTTCATCAATACCATGCCCGAAGATCATATCCATGTCTTCACTGGCCTGATCCTGGATGTAAGAGGTAATGATGGTTAATTCGTCCATCTGCATCTCCTTCGACGTGCCCGACTTAATAGATAAGAGAATACGTTGTGCCCCGGTAATATTTACATTATCCAGCAGCGGGGATGACAGTGCCATCTCAGCCGCCCGCTTGGCTCGTTGGTCGCCATCGGCTTTGGCCGAACCCATGACAGCCGCTCCCGACTTGGCCATGACGGTTTTTACATCTTCAAAGTCTACATTGATACCGCCGGGTAGGGTAATAATTTCGGCGATACTTTTGGCAGCATTAGTGAGCACGTTATCGGCCTGGGCAAAAGCATTAGAGACTGATAAGTTACTGTAAATTTCCCGCAACTTATCATTCATAATCACTAGCACAGTATCGCAGCTTTCCCGAAGCTTGGCAATACCTTCGTTCGCCAACCGCATCTTCTTTCGCCCCTCGAATCCGAAAGGGGCAGTGACAATACCAACCGTCAGGACATCTAGCTCGCGGGCTACCCGGGCTATTTCGGGGGCAGCTCCCGTACCCGTACCCCCCCCCATACCGGCGGTAATGAACAACATCTTGGTATTGTCGCTCAACAGGTCGCGGATTTCCTCTTTACTCTCAACGGCCGCCGCCTTTCCTTTTTCAGGATTAGCTCCCGCCCCCAACCCTTTGGTCAGCCCTACTCCTATCTGAAGCTTATTCGGCACCGGGCTGGTTTGCAGAGCTTGCACATCGGTGTTGCAGACGATGAACTCTACATCCCGGATTCCTTGGTTAAACATGTGGTTCACCGCATTGCTACCTCCCCCGCCTACACCAACTACTTTGATGATAGAAGAATTCTGAGGGGGTAGATCGAAGGAGTACGAAGTCTTGTTTACATTCATAACGGAAGATGTTTGGTAGCTCAGGATTATACCCAATCTACATTAATAATCTTTTTGATCTAAATCGTCAATCAAGATTCTTTTTGTTTTTTTTAGCATTTCTTTAAATGAAAATCCACTTTGTCGCTCTTGCGGCACGTGGTGACTTGCTTGTTCGTTTTTTCGTTGCAAATACTCGGAGTTACGTTCGTCCACGGCTTTAAATCCCGCTAACACTAACCCCACTCCGGTAGCATACATAGGTGACTTGATAGTCTCGGGCTTGCTTTTACCCAAGTATTCATTAGGATGACCAACCCGGCCGTCCATCGCGCACATCAATTCGCAGAGCTGTTTAATATGCCTAAGTTGGGAGCCACCGCCGGTGATGACAATTCCTCCGGCCAGACGTTCTTCGTAGCCCGATGAGATAATTTCGGCGTGAACTAACTCGAAGATTTCCTGCACCCGGGCCTCGATGATGTACGCCAGATTTTTCACTGAAATTTCCCGGGGCGGACGGTCGCGCAGTCCACGGATAGAGACGATCTCGTTCAGGCTGGCTTCTTCGGCAATGGCCCGACCGAACTTTACTTTCAATAGCTCGGCCTGCTCGTGGAGCACCGAACAACCCTGCTTGATATCTGATGTTATGATATTGCCCCCGAACGGAATAACCGCGGTATGGCGGATAATCCCGTCGTGGAAAATGGCAATGTCGGTGGTTCCCCCGCCGATATCAACCAGGCAAACTCCGGCTTTCTTTTCCTCCTCACTCAGTACCGCCAGACTAGAAGCCAAGGGTTCCAGGATCAGATTATCAATTTTCAACCCAGCCCTACGTACGCATTTATTCACATTATTGATGGCGTTAGTCTGAGCGGTGATGATGTGGAAGTCTGCCTCCAACTTCACGCCCGACATACCCACTGGGTCCATAATACCTTCTTCGTAGTCGACAATATAGTGCTGGGGCATTACGTGAATGATCTCGCAGCCGGGCGGGGTCACGATACGGTACATATCCTGCGTCAACCGGTCCACATCCCCTACTGTGATTTCGTCATCTGCCGAATTGCGGGTGATGCTACCGTGGTGGACTGAGCTACGGATATGCTGCCCGGCAATCCCAACGTTTACTACGTTGATTTCCACACCCGACTGCTCTTCGGCTTCCTGCACTGCGCGTTGTATCGCCTGTACGGTCTTATGGATATTGCTAACGATTCCCCGGATTACCCCGTCGGATACGGCCTTGCCCATGCCTATTACTTCTAATTTTCCGTATTCGTTCTTCCGGCCTACAATCACGCAGATTTTAGTAGTTCCAATATCAAGTCCAACTACGGGTTGTTCGTCGTACATAGCTTTGTTGATTAGTCGCAAACAATTTGATTTTCATAGGTCACGTTGACCCAATTATAATGATTCCACCCCTTTCTGGGTAGAATTTGCTGATAAAATAGTTTCAACTTACTAAATTTTTCAGAAATCTTAATAGGCTTACCAAACTTAATAGTTTGTTTTCCTACCTGTGGATGCAGGGTAATTTCCCCAGCCCGATCTACATCCATTTGGGCAATCTGCGCCCGCCAGAAAGCGTGCTGCTCAATGTACTGCACCAAGTCCAAAAAGGGGGCAGAGAGGCTATCTTGCTGCCAGTCGCCCCGGTTCAACTTGGGAATATAATCCCCGCTAATAAGCATGACCCGGGCGGTGTGCTGGTCAGAAAGAGGCAACAACTTTCCCTTATCGCTGATGTAGGCATCGGGCAACTTAGGATGAACCAGCCGGGCAATCGGGCGACTTTGCTGCACCTGAACGTGCACCCTACCTTCCAGGTCGTAATGTACGTTGGCCTCATCCACGTAGGGGTTGCTCCCCACCTGCCGTTCTAACTGTTTTAAATTCAATTTCGCTAACGCTACCCCGATAACCGGACGGGTATCCTGGCTTACCAGCTCCCGCACTTCACGCTCATCGATGAAAGCATCCATTCCTTGGTGGACTACCTGCACATCTACCTTTGTACAAACCCGCTGCTGACGGCGGTATTCAGTGGCCCCCACGGCTACTATTAGCACCAGCAGTACTGTTACCAAGTAGACTGATTTTTTTATCCTCTTCATGGTTTCTGTTCAATTAAGTTCACCACTTCCTGGGCAATGTGCTCCGCTGCCTCGGGCCGGGCCCATTGCTGAATATTTTTTTGCAATTGCTGCTGCTGGCTTTCATCGGCCAGCAACGCTATTGCCCGATCTATAAGTAAAGTTGGAGCATCGGCATCAGTAACCATTTGGGCCGCCCGAACCCGCACGAGTGCTTCGGCATTTTTCCGCTGATGATCTTCCGCCACATTAGGAGAGGGTACGAAGATAACGGGTTTTTGTACTAATGCCAATTCTGAAATCGACAAAGCTCCCGCCCGGGAGATTACCACATCTGAGACCGCGTAAGCTAAATCCATCCGATTCAAAAACTCCCACAAATGAATTTCCGAACGGTTGGCAACACTCTCTAGTTGTTGCCTCATTTGGGGGTAGTAATATTTACCGCTTTGCCAGATCACCTGCACCCCAGCATCTACCATTTTCTTCATCCCCCCGATGAGACTCTCATTCAGGGTTCTAGCTCCTAGGCTGCCACCGATAACCAGTAGGGTTTTCTTATTTGGGTCTAACCCAAAGTATTCTAGGGCTTCTGGTCGTCTGTTGGCTAGTCCTTGCTGAGCAAGCTCGACAATTTCCTTGCGGATGGGGTTTCCGGTAAAAACCAATTTTTCTTTGGGAAAGAATTTTTCCATCCCCGGATGCGCTACGCAAATTTTATCTACTTGATTGGACAGCATTTTATTAGTCAGCCCGGCGTAAGAGTTTTGTTCTTGAAGTAGCGAGGGAATCCGGCGTAAGCTGGCAACATACACCAATGGCCCGCTAGCATATCCCCCTACCCCGACCGCAGCCTGAGGTTTAAACTTATTGATGATCTTGTGCGCCTTCAGCGAACTAGACACAATCTTGGCCGGAAAAGCCAGATTATCTACCGTCAGCTTTCGTTGTAAGCCGCTAATCCATAAGCCTTCTATGGCGTAGCCTGCCTCAGGTACTTTCTGCATCTCCATTCGGCCTTCTGCCCCCACGAACAGGATTTCGGTATCGGGATGTGTTGTTCGTAGCGCATTGGCAATGGCAATGGCCGGATAAATATGTCCGCCCGTGCCTCCGCCGCTAATGATCACTCGATATGGTTGGTTCGCTATCAACGTTTTACGCTGTCACTTCTTCGTAGTCAAATTCTTTCGTTGTACTTAAAATAATTCCAATAGCGATGCTGGTAAACAGTAGCGATGTGCCACCCATACTTACCAGTGGCAGAGGCAGGCCTGTTACCGGAAGCAAACCGACCGCTACTGCCATATTAATCATCGCCTGAACGACGATAGCAAAGCTCAGTCCTGCCGAGAGCAAGCCGCCAAACGCCCGTTCACTGCGGGACACTGCCCGCATTCCCCGGTAGAGCAGTACCAGAAATAACATGATTACTACCACCCCGCCAATCACGCCGTATTCCTCTATAATAATAGCGTAGATAAAATCAGCGTAGGATAAGGGCAAAATATTTCGCTGCTCACTTTTCCCCCAGCCTTTACCCGATACCCCGCCCGTGGCGATGGCGATGTAGGCCTGCTGATTCTGAAACGTTACTTCTTCCTGACTCATGAAAGAGTCAATCCGGCTCAGAGCGGTGCCGCCTCGTTGCCCCCAACTCATGGCAGCATAACCTAGCAACCCACCTACAATCACCAACATAGCCAGATGCTTGATCGGAACCCGCCCGATGTACATCAGTAACAAGCAGGTGAAAAATAGTATAGCAGCTGACGAAATATCGGTCATAGCGATAATTCCGCAGATGGTTCCACACCACAACATGACCGGAAGTACGGTTCGGGTGAAGTCATGTACCACTTGCTGGCGACGAGAGAGCATACTGGCTAAATGAGCAATCAGTGCTAGCTTAGCTAAGTCGGAAGGCTGGAAGGTCTGGTTGATAACTGGTAATATGATCCAACGGGAGGCGTCATTAATAGTCGCGCCAAATTTCCAGGTGTAGAGCAGCAACGGAATGGACAGTAGCAGCAAAAACGTAGATAGACGCGCAAAGTATCGGTAATTGATTTTGTGCACAAACCACATCGCCCCAAAACTCAACCCTAGCAAGATCACGTGTTTAAACAAGTAGTACTCGGTATCGCCTCCCCGTTCACGGTAGGCTAGCGAACTGGAAGTGCTGTAGACCACTAGCACTCCAATGGCTGATAAGGAGAGTACCATCAGCCAGATAATGGCGTCGCCTTCTAAGTATCTTTTAGTCCAACTGCGTACCATCCGTTAGCGAATTTTAAGGGTTACCAATGAGAAAATAGCCAGCATAATCCCGACCAACCAAAAGCGACTGACAATTTTTGCTTCGTGTAAATTTTTCTTCTGAAAGTGGTGGTGCAAGGGAGCCATTGCAAAGATGCGTCGCCCGTTACCGTACTTCTTCTTGGTGTATTTGAAGTAGGAAACCTGAAGCATCACCGATAGGGTTTCTACTAAAAAGACTCCACAAATCAAGGGCAACAGCATCTCCTTGCGAACCGCAAAGGCCATCACCGCGATAATTCCACCGATAGATAAACTTCCTGTATCGCCCATAAATACCTGGGCTGGGAAAGCATTATACCATAAGAATCCAATGCAGGCGCCTACAAAAGCAGTGGCGAAGATCACCAATTCGCCTAGGTCGGGAATGTACATGATGTTGAGGTACTGCGAAAACAGCAGGTTACCTGATACATAGGCAAAGATTGCTAAAGTAATTCCAATAGTGGCTGAAGTTCCAGCCGCCAGTCCATCCAGTCCGTCGGTGATATTGGCTCCATTAGATACTGCCGTGACAATGAAAATAACAATCAGCACGTACACTACCCAGGTCCAGGCATCGGGCAGGTCAACCAAACCGAAAGTGATAAAGGCGAGAAGGTTCTTGTAGTCTGCCTCATTATCTTTAACAAAAGGAATGGTGGTTTGGGTAGTCTTGATGTCTTCGTAAGCATCGGCGGGTAGCTCCTGAAGAACTTCCCCTACGTTGGTGACATTGCCCATCTGTTCTTCGTCGAACTGCCGCACCCGCACATCTTCATGAAAGTAAAGTGTCAGCCCGACAATTAAGCCTAAGCCGACCTGACCCACAATCTTAAACCGTCCGGCCAGTCCTTCTTTATTCTTTCTAAAAGTTTTAATGTAGTCATCGATGAACCCCACGGTTCCCATCCATACAGTGGCAATCAGTACTAGCGTGATATATACATTATCGAGACGAGCAAATAGTAAGGTAGGAATAACGATAGCACTGAGGATGATAATACCGCCCATGGTAGGGGTTCCTTTCTTCTGAAGTTGTCCTTCCAAACCGAGATCACGCACTACCTCGCCAATCTGCTTTTTTTGCAAAAATTGAATGAGCTTCTTACCAAACATGATAGTAATCAGCAGCGACAGCAACGTAGCCATACCCGCCCGGAACGAGATAAACTGGAATAGTCCCGTTCCCGGTATATTAAATTCTTGTTCTAGATAATCAAACAGGTAATACAGCATAATTATCGTTTGGTGCTACCGCTCACGTAGCTGATGAAAAATTTCGTTTAGTACTTGTTTATCGTCAAAGTCGTACTTCACACCTTGTATTTCTTGGTAGGTTTCGTGTCCCTTCCCAGCTACTAGAATAATATCCCCAGGTTCCGCCATCATGCTAGCCACTTTAATCGCTTCTTTACGGTTGGTAATCGCCAGTACTTTTTTGTAATGTGAGGCAGGAATCCCAGTCTGCATATCTTTGATAATCTGCTCTGGGTCTTCGCTACGCGGATTATCCGAGGTTAGAATTACCTTATCGCTAAGCTTGGTAGCAATCGCCGCCATTTTAGGACGTTTACTTTTATCGCGGTCACCCCCGCAGCCTACCACGCAGATGACGGTCTCGTTTTTGGTGCGAACGTTCTGGATGGTCTTAAGCACATTTTCCAGAGCATCGGGGGTGTGGGCGTAATCTACAATGGCCGTAATGCCGTCCGCCGAATGGATCTGCTCGAACCGTCCGCGGGCGGGCTGTACTCCCGAAAGCTGGGTCAACACTTCCCCAAGGTCTTCATCCAGCAACGCCGCCACCCCAAAAGTTGCTAGTAGATTGTAGGCATTAAAATCGCCAATAAGCGGAAACCACACTGACTGAGCATTAGTACCTTCGCCACTTATCTCTAGCTCCAGCCCTTGCAGGGAGTTGGTCAGCACCTTCGCCTTGAAATCACTTACCCCTTTCAGCGAGAATGTTTTTACCTCACTTGCGGTGTTCTGCACCATAATTTTTCCCCGCTTGTCATCAGTATTTACCAGCGCGAAGCTAGACTTAGATAGATCATCAAACAGCTTTTTCTTGGCCTTGATATATTCTTCAAACGTCTTATGATAATCCAGGTGGTCGTGGGAGATATTGGTAAAGATGGCTCCGGCTATTTTCAACCCGGCCATGCGATGCTGTACGATCGCGTGGGAACTAGCTTCCATGAAAGCGTGGGTGCAGCCCTTCCTTACCATATCAGCCAATAAGGCATTGAGTTGTACTGCATCAGGCGTGGTATGAGTAGACGGAACTACGGCATCATTGATCTTATTATTTACCGTAGACAGTAGCCCGGTCTGGTAGCCCAATCGCATAAATAATTGATGCAGCAAGGTTACCACCGTAGTCTTCCCGTTGGTTCCGGTTACTGCGACCAGTTTCAGTTTTTGAGAAGGATTATCGTAAAAGTTAGCCGCCATTTGCCCGAGTGCCTCAGCACTATTGGCTACCTGTACGTAAGTTACTTTTGAAGATTTTTCCTCGGGTATCTGCTCACCTACCACCGAAGTGGCCCCCTTCCCTACTGCCATCGGGATGTACTGATGTCCGTCGACTTGTGTACCCGATACTGCTACAAACACACTGCCCTCTTCTACCTTTCGCGAATCGAAATGAACGGCACTCACTGATATATCGGTAGAACCTTCTACCGCTTTCAGCGAAACTCCGTACAGTATGTCTTTCAGTGTTTTCTTCATATTAGTCGACAGTCCACGGTCAATAGTCCACAGTGGTTTAGTTTAATTTCTTGCGGAGAGCTTGTAGCATCTTTACAATTTCTTCAGTTTGATTGTAAATCTCTTTGAATCTATCTTGGTCAATAATATTTCTTTTTAGTCCGATATGTAGGCAAGCGACTACCTCTATGGCGGAACGAATAGCATATCCTACGAAGCGACCAAACTCAGCATTACTTTGCCCAGTCGATCCCTCAGCAATATTCAAGGCTACTGAATCGGCAGCTCGCCTTATTTGATCCACTAACACGTACCGTTCATCCGTAGGAAATTCTTTCGTCATATCGTGATATCTTTCGTTAATTCTAATACCTTTTGCCAAACTATTAACTTCTCAAACTTAAACGCCATCTCTATATCTAATTCAAACTTCTGTAGACTGTCAACTGTCGACCGTCGACTATCATCCCAGCTCCAGCCATACGGTGTTTCCTTTTTTTAGGGAGGCGTTGGGCGCGAGGGATTGTTTGGTTACTCTTCCATTTCCTTTATATTCCACATTCAGCCCCTGTCGTTCTAGTAAGTAGAGCGCATCGCGTAAGGTCATCCCTAGCACGTTGGGCATTTGGTTTTCTTTCACAGCTTCGGCTTTCCACTGTACCTTTGTTCCCACCGGCTGGGCGCGTAGCCACTCGTTCATATCTTCATCCACGTACTGCCCAATTTGTAGGTCGGAGCATATTTGCTGCAAGTCTTCTCCGTAGCCCGCCTGAATAACTGGAAAGACTCCCGCTTCCCGGACAAACTGAGGAGACAGAGGCTGATGCAATGATAAATCTGTGGCGTAGATTTTATCAGCGATCTCTTTAAACACTGGGGCTGCCACATCACTACCGTACTGCTGGTAGCCCTTCGGGTGGTTGATGACGATAATACAACTGTATTTGGGACGATCAGCGGGGAAGTACCCGGCAAAGGAAGTGTAGTAGTTGCTGGTGTACTCGCCATCTACTAGAATCTTAGCAGTTCCAGTTTTTCCCGCTACTTGGTAATATTCGTTTTTAATATTGCCTGCTGTTCCTTCTTCTACTACGCTTTCCAACAACTTCCGTACTTTGTGTAGAGTAGTAGGCGAACAAATCTGCTCTCGTAGCACTGCCGAAGAAAACGATTGCTCTTCCTCTCCCACCTCAGTTACTTTCTTCACTAGGATTGGCTGAATCAATTTACCATCATTCGCCACGGCGTTGTAAACCGACAGGGTTTGTAGAGGGGTCAGTTTGAGGCCGTAGCCAATGGACATCCAGGGCAACGTAACTCCGCTCCAGTTCTCATCAGCAGGAGTCGGGACGTAAGGATGTCCTTCCCCCGCCAACTGGAAGCCCAGCGGTTCGTTCAGTCCCATGCCCTGCAGGTACTCCACATACTGATTGGGCTTAATGCCGAAGTAACGGTCTACCCAACGGGAGATAGCAATATTAGATGACTTGGCAAAAGCCTCCTGAAGAGTGATAGTGCCAAATCCACCCCACTTGTAATCGCGCATCACCCGGTCGTGAAATCGGTACGTTCCGTTCCCCGTAGCGATGGTGTCGTGCAGTTGTAAGTCGGTCTCCTCCAGCAAAGCAATGACCGAAGGCAACTTGAAGGTAGAACCAGGCTCGGTTAAGCCGCCCACGGCGTAGTTATAAATCTCGGCATACCGACCATCCTTACGTTTAGTAAGGTTGGCAATTGCTTTGATTTCTCCGGTTCGCACTTCCATCACCACCGCACAACCGTACTCAGCATCGTGTTCGTACAGGGCATTCAGTAGCGATGCCTGGGTTACATCTTGCAAGTTTACGTCGATAGTGGTCTCGATACTCAGTCCATCTGCGGGCTTGACCTCTGAACCATCGTGGACCGCTTTCCAGTTGTTGCCCTGCATCTTCTGAAATAGTCCCTGTCCATCCTGGCCCTTCAAAAACCTATTAAAACTGTACTCTAATCCTGCCCCTTCCCCCTGGGCATTAACAAACCCAATGGTTCGCGCCCCCAGAAAACCGAATGGCTTGTACCGCCGTTGCACCGGCTCAAAGATGATACCACCTTTGTAGCGTCCTTCCCGAAAGATGGGCCACTGTGCCAGTTTCTCCTTCTCAAGATGATCAATATTCTTACGGCCTAACCGAATGTACCGCCGCCCGTTTGCCCGAGCTTGGGTAATTTTTCGCTCGTAACTCTCGGCAGTAGAGCCAAAGTAGGTTGCTAGTTTTCTGCTTAACGCCTGGATATTCTTATGGAACAAGGTGTCGTTAGCCACTTTAGGATCAAAGGCCACCCGATAGTACGGTAGCGATGTAGCTAGCAGGCTTCCGTCGTCAGCGTAGATATTTCCGCGCGTGGCGGGTATCGCCCGATACTGCACTGTCACCTGCTTCGATAGCTCCCGCCAGCGTTCCCCCTCCTCCGATTGTAGCATTACAATACGGTAGATGAGTAACCCGGCTACGACCAAAATCGCTAAAAAGCCGACACGTACCCGCAGCAATATAAGATTTTTGAAATTCACGGTTTGGTTACAATGATTTTATACGGTGGTATTTCGCTCTCTACTAGCCCTAGTCGTTCTACCCGCTTGGCAACTTCTGACTGCTTGCTCTCTAACATGTACCCGGCTTTTAGTGTAGTGTAGTTTGCCCGTAGGTCTTCTACCTCCCGTTCCAGTCGATTATGCTTCAGTATCATCCGCTCCGCGTAGTGGTTGTTGCCAATGTAGAAAAGCCCAATAATGGTGAAGTACAAGATGTATGGGGCAAAGCGCACTGGTAACCCCCGCTCTAACGATGTATCTATTCGAACCGCATCTTCCATGCGGGTGAATAAGCTCCGGCTGGGAGTAGTAGGTTCTTGCTTGGTCCGACGTACCCGGTTTCGGGAACCCTGCCCCTTCTTCTTGTCCCGAGGGGTTCGGTACTTGTTTCTTACGGTAGTTTTCATATCCTCCTGTTTTAGCTTAGTATTCGTTCGGCAACCCGTAGTTTAGCACTTCGGGCCCGGTTATTATCAGCAATTTCTTCTGGTGAAGGCACAATCGGCTTGCGGGTAATTGGTTGGAAAGGCCGTTGGGCATTTCCGTAGAAATCTTGCTGCACCTCGCCCGACAAATTACCTTTGGTCATCAAACTCTTAACCAATCGATCTTCCAACGAGTGGTATGAGATAATTGCCAATCGCCCGTGGGGCACTAACACCTCCGCACACTGCTCTAGCATTTCCTCTAACGCCTTTAGTTCATCATTCACCTCTATACGTAACGCTTGAAACACCTGAGCGTAGTATTTAAACTCTCGACCTTTTGGGGCAAATCGGTCTAAAATCTGCTTCAGATCGTTAACCGTTTGCAATGGCTGACGCACTCGCTCGGCTACAATTGCTCGTGCCAGTGACCGGGCATTTCTCACTTCGCCATATATTCCCAACAGTTGATGAAGCTGCGCTTCGCTGTATTCATTCAATACATTCGCCGCCGTTTTAGCTTCATTCGTATTCATCCGCATGTCTAGGTCTGCCTCAAATCGGGTAGAAAACCCCCGATCGGGAATGTCAAACTGATGGGAAGAAACCCCCAGGTCAGCGAGAATTCCGTGCACCTGAGGCGCGGCGTGTAGGCGAAGATACCGCTTCAAAAAGCGGAAGTTTGCCGGGATAAATGTCAGGATCAAACCTTCGGTATTCTCCGCTGCTTCCGGGTCTTGATCAAATGCCAACAACCGTCCCTTCGGACTCAACCGTTCTAAGATTGCCCGGCTGTGCCCACCCCCTCCGAAGGTAAGATCTACGTAGGTACCGTCGGGGTTCCAGACCAGTTCGTCTACACTTTTATTGAGCAGTACCGGTTGGTGATACATGACTATTTCCATTGAATTCATCGTGCTGGTTATCCAAGTATTTTTCTGCTAGTTTCGAGTATTCCTCCGGTGTGTCTACAATGTACTGATCATAGACTTCCGGGTTCCAAATTTCCAGTATGCTACCCGCCCCCACAATCAAAATTTCCCGTTCCAATTGGGCGTACTGCATCAGGCGTTTAGGGATTAAGAATCTTCCCAGGCTATCCATCTCTACTTCTGAACTCACCCTAAAAAATGTGCGGGCTAGCCGACGCTGCTCCTGATTGTAGGTGCTTAGTGTAGAAAACTTCTCGTGAACTTTGATGTACTCTTCTTTGGTGTAGATAGTGAGGCAAGGCTCGAACCCCCGGGAGAGTATAAATTCATGCTTAGAGCATTCGGGTAGCCTGCCCTTAATTTTGGCTGGCATAGATATGCGCCCTTTCGCATCCATTTTGCATTCATATTCCCCAGTGAAGACTGCCATGTTATTTTCATCCGAGACAACTTATTAGAACAAAGCTACGAATTGTTTATGTAATTTCCTCCACTTTCTCCCACTTTTCTCCACCAATTTTTCTTCTTTTCTTACAACCTAGCCTTTGTTTTTTAGCTGAATTTAATGCTATACTTATTAAAAGTACAATTTGTCACTTTAAAAACACTAACTTTTGCTAGTGAAAAAATAGCAAAAGTTAGTACCCGACTAATTTTGTTATTTTCCTGTTTGTCGCAAAAATAACACGCAAAATAACTTGAGGTTATCACGATAACAAATGATTGTGCTGGGGTAAATGCTATCGATTTCATTTATTGTCAATTGAGCTTTATCTTAGCACTTTTTATTGACTTTTTCAAACTATGAACCTACGTAACAAACCTTTCATTTTTGTGCTTGCCATTGTGCTAGCCGCTTGTTCTACTTCAGCAAAAAGGCCATCATCCGATACTATTTTAAAGACCGGAATCTGGCGAGCCACCCTGGAATTACAGGGACAAATTTTACCCTTTACGTTTAATTTAAAAGAAGTAAATAGTAGCTCAGAAAACCAACCGCAGTACGAGCTGTATCTCCAGAATGCTGGGGAGCGTTTGCGGGTTGATGAACTCTACATGGAGGGAGATTCCGTTCGGGTTCCGATGCATATTTTTGATACCAAAATTGTGGCTAAAAATGAGAGCGATAAGTGGATGGGTTACTGGACGAAAAACTACGCCGAAGACTACCAACTTTCGTTTGAAGCTACGCAGGGAGAGGACTACCGATTTGTACCGACAGCCAATGAAACTTCGGTGGACATCAGCGGAAAATGGGCGGTACAATTTGTCGATGATAGCTTGGCTTCAGTCGGCATTTTCACACAGCAGGGCAACCAAGTAACTGGTTCGTTTCTGACCTCTACCGGAGACTATCGCTTCCTGGAAGGTAACGTAGTTGATGACGAGTTAATGCTTAGTACTTTTGATGGCGAACATGCTTTTCTGTTCAAAGCAAAAGTAGAAGAAGACGGAACTTTGAACGGCGACTTTTGGTCAGGCCCACGTTACCACACTACTTGGACTGCCTGGCGGGATGATGATGCCGAACTAGCCGATGCTAATTCTCTTACCTACCTAAAAGAAGGCTACGATCAACTGACCTTTACCTTCCCAAACCTGGCAGGTGACAGCGTTTCGCTCAATGACCCCGAGTACGAAGATAAGGTAGTACTAGTACAAATCTTCGGAACCTGGTGTCCTAACTGTATGGACGAAACTAAATTCCTGACGCAGTGGTATCAGGAGAACCAAAGCCGGGGAGTAGAAATTATTGGACTGGCCTACGAGCGCAAAGACGACTTCGAGTACGCCCGTAGTCGAGTGCAAAAAATGGTTGATAAGCTAGACGTCCCCTACGACTTCTTGATTGCGGGAGTATCAGATAAAAAGAAAGCCGCCGAGACCCTGCCGATGCTCAACCGGGTTATGTCATTTCCCACGCTGATTTACATGGACCGGAACGGGGGAGTAGCCAATATTCATACCGGGTTTAGTGGTCCGGGCACCGGAGTTTATTACGAAGAGTTTGTACAGGAATTTAACGAGCGAATGGATGCACTGCTCAATGAGTCCAGCTAAAACTTCAGCAAAGCATAACCTTTTAGCTGGTACTCGGTTTGGATGGTAAGAGCAGAAGTAGAAACAGTAATGTTGGGGTGTAAAGGTTGGGGATAAAAGTTCCGAGCCAACAGTGACTGACCGCAAACGAAAAGATTAACTCCGGCTTCGCTCAGGGCTTCTATCAGTTCATCATTGGGGTTATCACAGCCGAATTTTTTCCGGTAAGCTTCATTAGATAGCACCGTGGGGGTAGCCCGAGAGTGAATTACTGCTACTACCTCCAGTTGCCCTTCAGCTACTCCACCCAGCCCGTGCAGGTTTAGCATCCGGGCGATGTTGTTCAGTGCTGGGTTTATTTGATCAGGCTTATCAGCTCCCAACGTTACGTCAATAACAATGCGGTACGTCAGTGTTGTATCCGGTTTTTTTTCCATTCCAGGAATTTGATAGATACCACCAAAGGCGGGCACAATAGGATACTGAGGCGGAAAATCCTGACCAAAAGAAATGTTCGCCAGGCAGACGAACCAGATGATACAAATACATCGAGCCATAGAATAAGGTAAAGAAGTAGTTAGACCGATAAAGCTATCAAATATTTACAGCAACCTGCTCGAGGTCGAGCAATTTTTGGGCATAAAAAAACCTCCTCCGAGAGTATTCTCAGAGCAGGCTTTCTAGTTTACTTATTTATCACTAACCTAATTGACGTACCAGGGCTAAGATTTTGTCTTGGGTGTCAGCGTCCATGTAAGAAGGGTCTTCCAGTTTGCCTACTCGGATGCTTTTGCTGTAGTACTCCAGAGCCTTCTCAGGTAGCTTATTGTGTACGTAGTAATCGCCTTTCACTTTCAGGTTGAAGGCTGACTCATGAATTGCCAGCGACTTGTTCAACCATTCAGCCGCCTCCTTGAGATTCACTTTTTTGGCAATACACTTTTCAGCCGCTTTAGCCAGCGTATACCAATCGTCGGGAGCCGCGTTCTCTACTGCTTCGCGGGCACGCTGGGTAGTTTTGTCGGTATTATTGTTAGCAAAAGCGCTTACTGATACTGTGAGTAAGAAAGCAAAGGCGAAGAGGGTTTGGGAAAAAGAGTTCATTGTTTTTCTCATGATTTTTTGCATTTGGGTGTAAATAATGTTGTTCGGCATCGGTATTCCTAAAGCTATGCCGAAAACACAAGCACCTGAATATCAATTTTTTATAAAAAATATGACTATCTTCAACTGTCCGCAAATAACACAACAGTGTTCTTTACCGAACACTTGGCAGTTCTTCTACCCTATCCGACTCTATTTTTTCAACAAACGTTGGAATAGTATTGATCTACTTTTATTGGATTTGGGCGAGTATACAGCACCCAGTTCCATGTCTGTCTGGCGTACTATCTTTGTTTCTGGTCTTTATTTCTTAATTTAGAGAAAATACTTGTATAAAACTATTTTTTTACTGTCACTGCAAATACGGGAAGGATTATGGTGAATGAAGTACCACAAAATCAGTTCGAGCTAAAAGAGCTGGAGTTGAATTCACTGCTGGAGGTTACACAGGCTATTAACAACAACCTGCCGGAAGCATCATTGTATAAGATTTACAATTTTACCCTGCGGGCTAACCTGAATATTAAGAAGCTGGCTTTGTACGTATTGCAGGAGCAGGAAGGGCAACCTGACCGTTGGGAGTGTAAAACTAATTTTGGCACTGATACCGATTTTAACAAAGTTCTGCTTCAAGAGCATTTTCTGCCTATTCAGGAGATCAGTTACGTAAAAGATTTAGAGGAACCGGGTCACTTCGCCGAATTTGACATTCTAGTGCCAGTATCCCATAAAAACCGAGTGCTGGCCCTGGCTTTTGTAAGTGGCCTTAAAAAGGATACGGACGCTCCCTCGGCTCAGACCGGAACTACCTTTATTCAGGCACTGAGCAATATTATTATCGTTGCTATTGAGAATAAAAAGCTGGCCCGTCGCCAACTGGCTCAGGAAGCCATCCGCAAAGAGATGGAGATTGCCCAGCAGGTACAGCAGTTTCTGTTTCCTAAGAACCTACCTCGGCAACCCGGCCTGTCAGTAGAGGCTAGCTACGTGCCTCACTACTCGGTAGGAGGCGACTACTATGACTTCATTCATCTAACCGCTAATTTCTTCTTAGTATGCATTGCCGATGTATCGGGCAAGGGCATTCCGGCAGCACTACTAATGTCTAATTTTCAGGCGGCCTTACGAACTATCGCCCGGCAGACCATGAGTTTGAAAGAGATTATACGGGAATTGAACTACCAAGTGATGCAAAGTGCTAATGGGGAAAATTTCATTACCTTTTTTGTGGCGATCTTCGATCAAGAATCACATACGCTATGGTACGTAAATGCCGGTCACATTCCTCCTTTACTGATTTACCAAAACCAGGTGAAGCAACTAGACCAAGGTACTGTGATGCTGGGCAGTTTCCAGCCGCTACCGTTTTTGAACCAGGGGGTAATTCATGACCTCGATAATTTTTTACTTTTTGCCTTTACCGATGGCCTCACTGAAACGTTCAACTTGGCGGAGGAAGAGTTTGGGGTAGAACGGCTAGAGAAACTGTTAGTTCAGCAGTTTGCTACCGACTTACCCTCCTTACATCAAACAGTATTTGACGCTCTCACTGAATTTAATGGTGGACAAGCCTATACCGACGATGTTACATTTCTGTCGGCTCGAGTGAACACCTCAAAACTAACCAGTGGCTAACGTACCTCATGAATTTTTTCAAAACCCCGTCAGTGCTCAAACGACTTTATCCTAGTTTGATCTGGGATAAGTTTCAGAGCGTTGGTGTTGCCGGGGAAAAAAAGATTTACCTTACCTTCGACGATGGCCCTATTCCCGACCTCACCCCTTGGGTGCTCCAAACGCTTAAAAGCTATCAGGCTCAGGCTACCTTTTTCTGCGTAGGCGATAATATTCAGCACCATCCGGAGTTGTATCAGTTGGTAATGACCGAAGGGCACCAAATAGGCAATCACACGTTTAACCACCTTAATGGATGGGATACCAATAATTTCCACTACCTAAAGAATATTCTCCAGTGCGAAGCACTACTCCCCTTAGAAAGTAGCTCTGAAAAAAAACTATTTCGTCCACCTCACGGAAAAATTAAATTCAAACAGATTCAGCAGTTGCTACCTCGCTATCAGATTATCATGTGGGATATTCTGTCCGGTGATTTTGACGCCGACTTTAACCACGAGACTTGCCTAGAACGCTGCATTTATCATACCCAACCAGGCACAATCATTATTTTTCACGATAACTACAAAGCCCAGAAAAACCTCACATACGTGTTACCCCGCTATCTCGAGCACTTTGCTGAACAAGGGTATTCATTTAAGATGTTATAGGATTCAGAGTTTTGAGGACAAAGTTCAGAGTTCAGGGTTCAGTAATTTTAGACCCAGAACTGTGAACTCTGAACTCCGTAACTTTAACACTCAGAAACGATAACACCATAACACTACGTATATGGAATGGATTGATACTCACGCGCACATTTACGACGAAAAATTTAAAGACGATATTGATGATGTACTCAATCGTTGTCAAGAGGTAGGCATAAACCGAATTTACATGCCTAACATCGATCGCACTTCCATTGATGCAATGCTAGAACTGGAGCATCGCTACCCAGAGCAGTGCGTACCCATGATGGGTCTGCACCCGTGCAGTGTGAAAAAGGGCTTTGAGCGGGAATTGTATTTAGTAGAAGAATGGTTAGATCGACGTGACTTTGTAGCCGTGGGCGAGATTGGTCTCGACTATTACTGGGATATGACCTTTAAGGAGCAGCAGTTAGACGCCTTTCGTATTCAGATTGACCTCGCTAAAAAACATAGTCTTCCTATCGTGATTCACACGCGCGATTCGCTCGAGGATGCTATCCAGATTGTGGAAGAACTGAACGAAGACAATTTTACCGGCATATTCCACTGCTTTACCGGCAGCACTGAAGAAGGGAAACGGGTGACCGAAGCCGGGTTCTACCTGGGATTAGGCGGCGTTAGCACCTTCAAAAACGGCGGTCTCAACGAAGTGGTTCCACAGCTTGACCGGGAAAAAATTGTTCTGGAAACCGACAGCCCTTACTTAGCTCCTACCCCCCACCGGGGTAAGCGCAACGAGCCCACCTACATTCCCCTGATTGGGGAAAAGATAGCTGAATTTACCAAAATCCCTCCTGAGGAAATTGCCCAGCTAACTACCCAAAACGCCCGCCGCTTGTTTGTAAAATAGTCATTCACGACCTTCGTTATAATTAATCCCAATTGTACTCTACCTTTGGGGCTTACTGCCCACGGTTGCCGCGCAATGGAAAAATCTAAGTATAAAATAGTTAACATTAATACCGCTACCTCAACTCAGGCCAAAGCGTCTATTCTGATTATTTACACCGGGGGAACACTTGGTATGACTTACGACGAATCGGGAGTGCTGGCCCCGTTCAACTTTTCCCGAACAGTAGAGCAGATACCCGCCCTTCGGCAGTTCGAGCTGCACCTAACGGTTATTTCTTTTCCCCAGTTAGTGGACTCGTCTGATATTCACCCCGGACATTGGGTGGACATGGCTTATATCGTACACGAAAACTACCAACGCTACGACGGATTTGTCGTGGTACACGGAACTGATACGATGGCATACAGTGCATCGGCCCTGAGCTTTATGCTGGAAGGTTTAAATAAACCCGTTATTTTCACCGGCGCGCAACTTCCTATTGGTTCCAAGCGGTCTGATGCCCAGGAAAACTTTATTACTGCCCTAGAGATTGCCAGTGCTCAAGTGGATGGTCATCCAATCGTATCCGAAGTATGCATTTACTTTGGAGGACATCTTCTCCGCGGCAACCGTAGTAGTAAGCGTCAGAGCATTCACTTCGATGCATTCACATCGGAAAATTACCCTAGCTTGGCCGAAGCCGGAGTAGTAATTGATTATAATTTGCCAGCTATTCGTCCTTACCAGCCAAAGAGTAAACTAATTTACCATAGCCAGATTGACGAAAATGTAGCGATCCTCAAGCTTTTTCCGGGTATTAACCGAAAGGTAGTAGAAAGTACCTTGCAAATTCCTGACTTGAAAGGCCTAATACTAGAAACCTTCGGCTCAGGCAATGCCCCCACCGATGCATTCCTACTCGATAGCTTGGAAGATGCTATTCAGCGCGACCTTACGATTCTGAATATATCCCAGTGTGCCGGGGGGCGAGTCATCCAGGGACGCTACCAAACCAGCCGAAGCCTGGAAAATATTGGCGTGATTAGCGGAGAAGATATGACTACCGAAGCAGCTGTAACCAAACTTATGTTCTTACTAGGCACTGAAACCTCGTCTGAGCAGGTTCGCAAGCGACTGCCCCTGTCTATTTCAGGAGAGATATACTGACAAGACAGGAATTTAGAAAGCTGGAAACCGAAGTTCGGTATACATACTTTTGTCTCCTGTCGGCTAGTAATTTGGATTTAACTTTTGTAAAACCTCTTTGTGAGTTAGTAACTCAGTTCTACAAAAGGTTCCGTACTGCCAACTGCTTCTCGCCCAAGGATATAATGGAAATCCTCTTTACAAGATTATCTGAACAGGTTCTATTGTAAATTTATTGTAAAACCACCTACTACCTGTTGCACCTAATATAGCAAGTAATATTTCCCTCATTTTTTTATAATTTTAAAACAAAAAGCGTTATTTTACCTATTAGTTGTTAATAAATTCCCTAGATATATTTATTTTTATCAGAAAAAGCAGCACGTTATTCAAAAGCTATTTACATAATGCTCCCTTAGGTAGGATTGCAAGGCGAATTAGCCAAATTACTTGCATATGGCATAGATTATTGATTTATTTGTATTTGGGCTGTGTCAAAAATAGTGATTTTCAGCCTACGTTGGGGAGAGGTGGCCGAGTGGCTGAAGGTGCTCGCCTGGAAAGTGAGTGTACCCCAAAAGGGTACCGCGGGTTCGAATCCCGCCCTCTCCGCCAGATTTATGATAAAACTTTTTATTAAATTCTATTTTTAATCATTTCGTAACACTACAAAAACTGACTACTGAACACTTATGAAAAAGTTATTTGCACTGATTCTTCTGATCGGCTTTGTGGCTTTTGGTCAGGCCGATGTATTATCTGCTCAAGACATGGCCGAGGACACTACGGCGATGGCCGAAGATTCCACTATGATGGAAGAACCTGAACCTGAGCCCGAGCCTATACAAGAAGCGGCGGTTGAGGAAACACTAACTCCTCCTGCGTCTGATCAGACTTTTCACCAGGCCGTTAAGGAGAAGTTTATCGAGGGTGACTGGAAATTTATGACCCCAGTACTCCTTTGTTTGATTCTTGGTTTGGCTATCGCTATCGAGCGTATCATTACATTAAATCTAGCTACCACCAACAGTAAGAAATTACTTGCTAATGTGGAAGATGCTTTGAATACTGGTGGGGTTGATGCTGCGTTGGATGTTACTCGCAACACTCGTGGTCCAGTAGCTTCTATCTTTACCCAAGGTCTAATGCGGATGTCCGAAGGTATCGATATGGTAGAGAAGTCTATCATTTCCTACGGTTCCGTTGAAATGGGTCGTTTGGAGAAAGGTCTAGTTTGGATTTCATTGTTTATCTCTATTGCCCCAATGCTTGGTTTCATGGGAACGGTAATTGGTATGATTGGTGCATTTGATGCGATTGAAGCAGCCGGCGACATCTCTCCTTCCCTAGTAGCTGGTGGTATTAAAGTGGCCCTTTTGACTACCGTTGCAGGTCTGATTGTAGCGATTATCCTACAATTGTTCTACAACTACTGTGTTTCTAAAATTGATGGTTTGGTCAATGATATGGAAGATGCTTCTATCGCTTTAGTAGACCTATTGGTTAAGCATAAGCTGACCACTAAAGCCTAGGCTTACTGGCTACTTGAGTTAAATTGATAGACTTAAACTTTAAGAATTACTATGGCTGAATTTGTTTCAACATACGGATTAATTGCAGCGTACGCCTTGGTAGGTGTTGCCCTGATAGCTGCTATTGTACTACCGATCATCCAATCAATTAGTGACCCTAAGTCGTTGCTGGGAACGGTAGTTGGACTGGTGATCATCGCGGTAATTTTCTTCATCGGATTCTCAATTGCCTCCGACGAGGTTACCAATGTATATATGAATAATAAGGTAACTGAGGGCACTACTTCTAAGATGATTGGAGGTGCGATCATGACCATGTATATCATGGTTATTATAGCCCTGGTTGGTATTGTTATTACTGAAGTTTCTAAAGTTTTTAAGTGATATGGCTAGAAAAAAACGCAGCGGAGGTGAAGTGAGTGCCGGCTCTATGGCCGACATTGCCTTCCTACTACTTATTTTCTTCTTAGTTACCACCACTATCGCGTCTGACAAGGGGCTAGCAATCTCGCTTCCGCCAAAGCCAGATCCGAACGACCCGCCACCGGAGATAAAGTTCAACGAGCGCAACATCTTTAAGGTGCTAGTGAACTCTCAAGATCGGATGCTGGTAGAGGGTGAGCCAATGGATGATGCATCCCAACTGAAGGAAATGGTGCAGAAGTTTGTGATGAATAACGGGCGTGATCCCGAGTCGTCAGATAACCCTAAGGATGCGGTAGTTTCCTTCAAGACAGACCGAGGTACTAGTTACGAGCGTTACATCGAAATTCTGGATGAGTTACAAGGGGCTTACTACGATATGTACGCTAAGCGAATGGAACTAAGCGTTAAGCAAATCCGGGAGATCAATGATCAAGAACCTAGCGTTCAAGACAAGTATAAGGAGTTGAAGAAAGAGGTTCCTATGAACATTTCTATTGCAGAACCATCTAAAGTAGGAGGAGGTAGCTAATGTCAAAATTTAAGAAAAAGTCGACGACTGGTCAGGATATTCCAACCTCAGCTTTGCCTGATATCATTTTTATGCTACTGTTCTTCTTTATGGTAACTACTGTTCTTCGGGAGACCGATATTTTAGTGGAACAGAATTTGCCCCGGGCGGAGCAGCTACGGAAAATGCAGAAGAAATCGCTGGTAAGCTATATCTACATCGGTAAGCCAAAAGATACCGATAAGTACGGTAGCGAACCCCGAATTCAGACGAACGATGTATTGGTTACTACCGATAACATTATACAGTTTGTAGAAGCTGAGCGCAGTAAGCTAAGTGAAGCCGAACGTAGCCAGATTACTATGGCAATGAAGGTTGACGACGAGGCCAAAATGGGAATCGTCTCTGACGTTCAGCAAGAGCTCCGTGAAGCTAATGCTTTGAAAGTCCTCTACAATACCCCACCTGAAACGGGAGCAGTAGAGTAGTCTTACTAGCAATTACAATAGAGCCTTCCTACCAAAAGTAAGAAGGCTTTTTTATTTTTATAAGAAAAAATTATAAATAATTTGGTTACATCTTCTATCATGGCAGTGACTAAAGATAAAATTAACTCTCACTGTTATGAAAAAGATTATTGTAATGCTTCTAGCCTGGGCAGCTATCTGCCTGCTCTCAGTACCCCGAACAACTGAGAATATTTCTGCTTCTAATGAAGAAGAAGCATCACCTACCTATTCACTTTCTATGGCTGAAGTAAAAACTGAGTTATTTAGCAAGTTGCCTTAGCACTGAAAGAAGGACAATTAGATTTCTATATTAACATCGTTATACTTTAACCAGGACCTAATCATTCCTATATAGTGCTTCAGATAATTCTCAGTCAGAAAAATGTTAGACCAATTGTCAAATCGTTGCGATTGCACCCCCAAGTAAAACATCCATACAGCTAGCCCAGCCAGTGGTAATAGTTCTTTTTCTTCATCACTCACAATTGTATGTGCCTCATATCCCTCCAAAAACTTTTTCATTTTTTTCTGAAATAAGTTTTTATCTGGTTCAGTGTGAAATAGCTGCACGCAAAAGTAGGATAGGTCAAGAACTAACCACCCATTACCGCAAAAATCAAAATCAAAGAGGGTAATAGTTGAGTCCTTGTCAACACTAAAATTATCGTACCAAATGTCGAGGTGTACTATACCTTTTCGTAGCTGACTTGCAGCGGCGTAATTGAACCTTTCAGCAAGATATACCCAAGCCTTTTTAACAAACTTTATTTCGCTGAGCGATTCGGAAAAATGCTCAGTAACGTACCCGTAGGGGTGTTTAGCTAAGGTTTCTATGCTGTAATTGGTTCTCTTTAAAGAATATCCCGCCGATACATTGTGCATTCTCGCCATCAATACTCCCACGCACTGACAATGGTCTTCACTCAGGTTTCTCAGCTTACGCCCATTAGCAAAAGAAAAAAGTACTGCATATCGACTTCCTTCTGGAGCATCTATTAGCTGAATATAATTTCCTGAACTATCTGATAATGGATAAGAAACCTCGACTGCGTTTGTCTTAAGCAAATTGGTAGTGTACTTTAAATAAGGATGAGAAAATTAAAAATTTGGCAACGAAGCAGTAAATCGTATTATTGGATTGACCAAAATCTAAATAACATGACTACCTGTCCCCATTGCCAAAGCACTAAGATCGTAAAAAATGGTA
>JBCCTI010000021.1:0-91840 GCA_039198955.1 Bacteroidota bacterium
CGGTGTGCCCGATTGGTGCGCAAAACGCTATCTTTTTCCAAAACTTGGGAAAACCACTACCTGGCTATCAAGTACTTCTTAGTTCATTACAATCTTGAAAGAATGGCAAAAATGCCATCCTTATTTTAAATACACTACCACATTTTGGAACTCAGTAGTTGCTATCATATTTTTTTCTTCTATTATTTTACTATTCACATACTTATCAAACTAATCCTATGCAAATTACTGGTGATCAGATCATTGCAAATAAATTTTTAAAGTCAGGAAGTGGCTCTTTCCAAGCGAAGAATCCGGCTAACGGAGAAAAACTACCCACCGAATTCTTTGAGGCTACGGCCGAGGAAATAGATCAAGCGGTGCAAATGGCGGAAGATGCCTTTGTCGTCTATCGGAAAAAATCAGATCGAGATCGAGCGGATTTTCTGGACAAGATTGGTGAGGAGATCATGAACCTGGGAGATATTTTGCTGGAACGCTGTCATCAGGAAACTGGCTTGCCAATGGGACGACTTCAGGGTGAACGAGGAAGAACCGTAAACCAACTTAAGCTATTTGCCGAGCTGCTTCGGGATGGTACCTGGGTGGATGCCCGTATCGATACCGCTATTCCCGATCGTCAACCGATTCCTAAACCGGATATTCGGCAGATACAGATTGCCCTGGGACCCGTGGGAGTATTTGGAGCCAGTAATTTTCCTTTAGCCTTCTCAGTAGCGGGAGGAGATACAGCTTCGGCTTTGGCCGCGGGTTGTACCATTGTGGTGAAAGGGCACCCAGCGCACCCCGGCACATCCGAACTAGTGGGAAGGGCAATAGCAAAGGCAGTGGAAGCCACTGGAATGCCCGCTGGAACTTTCTCGCTAGTACAAGGACAATCAGTAGAAGTAGGAATGGGTATCGTGCAGCATCCACTCATCAAAGCCATTGGGTTTACGGGTTCGTTCCGAGGTGGAAAAGCCATTTTTGATACCGCTAATCAGCGAGATCAACCGATTCCAGTCTACGCTGAAATGGGGAGTATTAATCCGGTTTTCGTGTTGCCTCAAGCCCTGAAACAGCGACACGATAAAATCGCCGAAGGCTGGGTGGGATCGTTGACACTGGGAGTGGGGCAGTTTTGTACCAATCCGGGAGTGCTTATCACGCAAGAAGCGGAGGCGAGTACAGAACTTCTGCATGAGGCTGAGCAACAGCTTAGTGCAATGACAATGGGTACCATGCTGACCAGTAATATCGGAGAAGCCTATTTGAGGGGGGCTCGGCAAATGAGTAATACTGAAGATGTGACAACTGTGGCAAACAGTGAGCGATCCGAAGCAACTGCATCGGCGGAAGGATATATTTTCAGTACTTCAGCTCAGAATTTTATTAAGCATACTGAGTTGTCGCATGAAGTGTTTGGGCCATCGAGCCTACACATAGCCGCTCACTCAAAAGAAGAAATGCTAGAGGTAGCTAAAAACCTAGAAGGTCATCTGACCGCTACCTTGCACGCCACCGAAAATGACCTAGCAGAATATGCTGATCTGATTGCCATATTGGAAAGGAAGGTAGGGCGATTATTAGTCAACGGGTTCCCAACCGGAGTAGAAGTATGCCATGCTATGGTGCACGGTGGCCCGTATCCGGCAACCACTGATTCTCGGACAACGTCAGTGGGAACCTTGGCGATAAAACGCTTCACCCGGCCTATTTCTTACCAAAATTTTCCCCAAAATGGGTTACCCGATGCGTTGAAGAATGAAAACCCCCTTCATATCTTTAGGCTAGTCAATGGGAAGTTAACCCAGGAATCGATCAGCTAGAATAATGGCGATTTTCAAGTACCAAAGCGATACGCTGTCTACGCAAATGATTAGTTGATTATCAGTCATTTACATTTGATGTTGAGGTACAATGGTCGCTGCTAAGTCAACAATAATGAGTTGTTAATCTCCTAAAATCATTGTATCTTCATCGTTTACCTAACCTTATGATGATGAAGATTTTAGCGATGGTGTTGCTACTTCTACCAGCAATGGCTTCGGCAAGCAAGCTTTATATTCCTATGGATGCCAATCAGTCCAACCACTTGAAAGCTTACGGACTTACCTACTGGATTTTACAACAAGATATATCGGTTGACTGGCTGCTTAACCATCGGGGTGGTTCCTTCCTCTGTGATTATCATCGGGTAGTTGAGAACGAGGCTATTATAAGAGGGGTGACATACGAAGTAATTCCCGATGCCCAAGCCGACCAGATGGCAGCGGTAATTGCCAGTCCGTCTTCTAATCAGGATTTGATGCGCCTGGAGCAGTTTCCTAAAATTGCAGTATATACTCCCCGTAGTGAAAGCCCTTGGGATGATGCCGTAGTGCTGGCTCTCAAGTACGCTGAAATACCCTACCAGGAATTATACGATGAAGAGGTGCTAAATGGTGATTTGAGCCAATACGACTGGCTACACCTGCACCACGAAGATTTTACTGGGCAGTATGGTAAATTTCATATGGCGTTTCATATGCATCCTTGGTATCAGGCTCAGCGGCAAGAGTGCGAAGATATTGCCAATAAGTACGGTTACGCTAAAGTGTCTCATCTAAAACGAGCGGTGACCCAGAAAATTCAGGATTTTGTAGTGAAAGGCGGGTATATGTTTGCTATGTGTTCGGCTACAGATACGTATGATATTGCCCTGGCAACCGAAAGTACCGATGTAGCAGCCGCCGTGTACGATGGTGATCCGGTAGACCGAGCGGCTAACCAGAAACTGAATTTTCAGAACACTTTCGCCTTTGTCAACTTTTCGGTAGTTACCAACCCCTGGGAGATTGAGTTTTCATCCATTGATGTTGACCTCAGTACCCGCCCGGTTCCCCGGGAGCGGGACTATTTCTCACTGTTTGAGTTCTCGGCTAAGTGGGACCCTATTCCCACCATGCTGACGCAGAACCATGAGCAAACTATTAAAGGTTTTCTGGGGGCTACTACCGCTTTCCGGAAGGAGCATTTGCGGCCTAACGTGATCGTGCTAGGGGAAAATCGGCAGGCGCACGAAGCCAAGTATATTCATGGCGAGTTTGGTCGGGGATTCTGGACGTTCTACGGCGGGCACGACCCCGAAGACTATCAGCATAACATTGGCGAGCAACCCACTGATTTACGGCTTCATCCTAACTCTCCGGGGTATCGTCTTATCTTAAACAACATCTTATTTCCCGCTGCCAAAAAGAAAAAGCAAAAAACTTAGAGCAGAGGGGTGGGTGCACGGGGCAAGGAGGCTGGAAAAAAGTGAAGGACTGCCGTGGAACAGTTGAGAGTAGAAGGGTATTGCACAATGCATATCCTTGAAACCTGTAACTCTAACAGCTTGCAACCTGCTAACTTCGACACTAAAATACCTAAACACTATAACACTTCATTACTATGAACTAATGACCGTGCGACGTTCGTCAAAAACCCCTAACTTGCCAATCTGTTAACTATTATCAGCTAAACCACAAATCTTCTAATGGCAAGTTCTCTGTACGTTACCACCACCGAAGCGCATACCGGTAAGTCATTGGTGTGCCTAGGTATGCTGGAGATGATCCTCCGAAAAACTGAGCGGGTCGGTATTTTTCGTCCAATTATTAGTAGCCGGCCTGATCAGCGAGACAAGAATATTCATCTGCTGCTAGAGTATTTCCATCTCAACCAGGAGTACGAAGACTCCTACGGTTATCATCGTCGGGAAGCCCGGGAGTTGATTTTAGAGGGTAAGTATGACCAAGTACTCGATCGGGTAATTGAAAAGTTTAAAGCCTTAGAACAGACTTGTGATTTTGTGCTCTGCGAAGGTAGTGACTTCACCGATGAAAACGCCACACTAGATTTCAATATCAACGTAGATTTTGCCAAGAATCTGGGTTGTCCAGTACTGTTATTGGCTCGGGGTGATCACTTTTCTTCAATTGAGGATGTTATGAGCCCCATACAGATTTCTTACGAATCTTTTATAGAAAACGAGTGTGAAGTAGTTTCGGTAATTATTAACCGCACTAAGCCGAGCCTATCCCATGAGTTGCTGCTGGGTTTGCAGAGCCGTATTCCAAAGAAAGATATTGTGCTGGGGGTGATTCCTAGTAATGAGACATTGCAAAGCCCAACACTGGAGGAGATTAAAGATCATTTGGGAGCGGAGGTGTTGTACGGATATGAACTTCTAAATCGTCAGGCCTATCGCTATTCGGTGGCTGCTACCCAACTTCAGCATTACTTACCCTATATTACTGATCAGTGTCTGGTGATTACTCCCGGCGACCGCGGCGATATTATCCTCAGCGTATTGCAAGCCCATCAGTCTAACAATTATCCTGATGTCGCGGGAATTCTGCTCACTACTAAGTTTAAACCCGAAGAGGCGATCTCGCGGGTACTGGATGGTATATCAGATATTATTCCTATTCTATCGGTAGAAGATAACACCTACGATACGGTTTCTCAAATTGGCAAAATTAACTCTTACATTTCTCCGGAAAGCGATCTCAAAATTTTGCTCAGCATGCAATTATTTGAGAAGTACATAGATACCGCAGCACTTCAGGAAAAAGTGAGTAACGTAAAGCAGCGGGGTATGACCCCTCGCATGTTTCAGTATAATCTGATAAAACGGGCAAAATCCCACAAACAACATATTGTGCTTCCCGAAGGTGATGATGAACGAATCCTACGGGCTGCCGAGATACTGTTAGGACAGAACATCGTTAATTTAACTATCCTGGGTAACCCAGATAATATTAGAAATAACATCAGTAGACTGGGGTTACGGATTGATGATGAACGGATCACACTGATTGATCCGACCAATTCTCCCCAGGCTGAAAAGTTCGCGGAACGATTTGTAGAACTTCGTAAACATAAAGGAGCGAACTTGGATATTGCCCGGGATATTGTGGTAGATGTCTCATATTTCGGAACGATGATGGTGCTAGAGGGGTTGGCCGATGGTATGGTATCAGGAGCGGCGCACACTACCCAGCATACCATTCGCCCGGCACTACAACTCATTAAAACTCAATCAGACGTGTCGCTGGTATCTTCGGTATTCTTTATGGCATTACCTGACCGGGTGCTGGTGTACGGTGATTGTGCCATCAATCCCAACCCTAATGCCGAAGAACTGGCTGAAATTGCTATCTCTTCCGCCCAAACCAGCGAAGCCTTCGGTATTGATCCGAAAATCGCTATGCTGTCGTACTCTTCCGGAGCCTCGGGGCAAGGAGAAGACGTGGATCGGGTGCGGCAAGCGACTGAAATTGTGAAAGGGCGTATGGCTGATCTAAAAATTGAGGGACCAATTCAGTATGATGCGGCGGTAGACAAGGAGGTGGGTATCAAGAAAATTCCGGGCTCAGAAGTAGCGGGGTACGCCACGGTATTGATTTTTCCCGACCTAAATACCGGAAATAATACCTACAAAGCCGTACAGCGGGAAACTGGTGCAGTAGCTATTGGTCCAATACTCCAAGGACTACGAAAACCAGTGAATGACCTGAGTCGAGGCTGTACCGTGACGGATATTGTAAATACAGTAGTAATCACCGCTATTCAGGCTCAGAATATTGGTGAGTAAGTGGGTCAGAGAGCATAAGAGGATGGATTTTACGATAGCTGACACTCGGTAGAGTTTTTTTACTAGCATCTAACGCCGGGTAGTAACAAATATGAATTGTATACAATTTTACAAATTAGTAAGTATAGCAGCTACACCGTTACATTATTGCGCTTATGTTAATCACAGCTTACTGGAATAGCACTTCACCCAAAAACTGATGAAAATCTGACAACGAAGTATTATTCTCCAGCAAATGATTATTGATTGTAGTCGGCTATTTACCTAACTATGCCCGAATTCTCAATAACTAACAAATAAAATTTTGCATCCAGAAATAAAGCCAAATTATCTTCATTTGAGGTTAATCAGTGTAACTCAATGTCCTTATAGCGAAAAATTTGCTTTGCATTAAAGCGAAAATCAGCAAATTGTACAAATGAGCAGCAATCCTTATTTCCCCTTACCTAGCAACAACCGAAAGTTTAAAGATAAATTTAAAGGTCCAGGCCCAGTCCAAATAAATGGTGATGGTCCTTTTGACGATACTATTAAATTTAGTGATGACCCATATAATTGCCAATATGCAATTATCAAGAATGTAGAGTTTAATAAAGGTATCGTTCTAGAGAGTATAGAAAATATCGGTGTAGGCATAAAGTTCGTAAATTGTAAAGGGAGCCAATTAGTTATCAGTGGATGTAGGAGTTCTGGTTATGACAACAGTTTTGATTCTAGAGGAAATAGTGTAATTCTAGAAGGTTGCGAATTCAGATTAGTTATAATCGAAAGCACTTCTATGGAAACGGGAATACTCATTGAGGAGAACAGTAGAATACACCGATTATCACTTAGTGATCTGACATTCAAGCACTCACCTTGTACAATTAATAATAGTAGCCTTAATCATTTAGTAGATATACACCGACTTAGTTCTCCAGGAGGAGATATTCGTATTCACCAATCCGAGGTATCCGCTAAGTTGAAACTTTTTGAAGTTAGGTTACCCTCAATTTCGTTTTCGGAATCTGGGTTTTCTAAGGATATCCGTATCGACCGTTGCGAAGTAGATATGCTATATCTGAATGAGAGTAGGTTTCTTGATAGTATAAAATTTACTGGCAACATTATTAAAAGAAGATTAGTAGCAATTGGAAGTAGCTTTTCTTCATTAGAGCTTAAATATTATAATAGCTATGGTCAAGCAGGAACAATAAAAGAGGTGTATTTAGATGGATGCAGTACTGTCAAAGGCCTTTTTATGGATGGATATAGTGGTCCAAATTCAGAAATCACCCGAGGTTGTCTAAATAACCTAGAAATTCAATTTAACAAGTCTTTAGATGGCGACTTTAAGTTCCAGAATTTAGATATTAAGAAATTAGGAATCTCAGGTGTAAACCCCTCAGCCAACCTTGAACTCAACTATTGTGACTTACATGATATCAAGCTTGATAAACTAAATAATAATGGTCTAATTACTTTTATGTCTTGTGAGGCAACTGGTGAGAATCCTAAGATTTTTTTCACTAATTCTTATTTGGGCAAAACCCGATTTTTTAACTTCAATTTTGCCCAATTCACTAATATACACATAGTAGATTCTGTTTTGATCGATATCATCTGCGTCAGGGTCACTTGGTTTAGTGATGACCAGTTGCTTAGGTCAGATTTAGAAAGATTACTGCATAATAACGATAATGATGAGCAAAAGCACCAGTACATAAGTGGCCATTACGGAATTAGGCGAGAGATCTACCGACAAATAAAATACGCCTTAGAAAAACAGGGCGATAGAACTCAAGCGCTTAGATTTCAAGCCCGAGAGTTAGAGGCTCATCGAAAAGAGCTTAAGTTCAACAAAAAACGTCATTTTAACGACAGACTCACCCTCTGGTTTAGTAGAACGAATAACATGGGGGTTAATTGGCTGAGACCTCTAGCTTGGCTTTTTGGGGCTACTATTTTTTTCTTTCTACTATTTGTATGGAGTTTGTCCGACAACTTGGAAATGTACTACCCACCCAAAATCATTGATTTTTCCGGATCATTTACGGAATACCATAAGTATCTACACATACTACCTCAACTATTCAATCCGGCTCGCGTATTGGAGAGAATGCTTCCAGTTGAAGAAGGTAAACACCTTAGTGGGTGGATATACACGATCGATGCCATCCATCGAGTTATTCTAGCTTTCTTCATTTTTCAGATTGTATCTGCATTCAGAAAGTATGTGAAGTCATAAAAGTTGATAGGACACCTATCAGACTGGCACAATTCCTAGCATAGTAAAAAGTGAAAGCTTTATTCAGTTTCCTACCGAAAATTTTTAGCTTCTCCCGCTAAATAGCGTTTTTTGTAACTGCTTGATAATTTGCATACTAACTATTTTCTACCGTAAAATCCGTCCGCTTATACTGAGATACCCATAAGTATAAAGTTCTAGTCTCACCCAATGAGTTAATCGCCCAGTAAATTGAGCTGATCAATTAGTTTCAGGAATTCGTCTCGTTTGTTTTTGCTCAATGTGGCGACATGATCTTTTAGTCGAATCATATTACCATCAATACTGTCTATGTGGTCGATATTTACTATATGGGAGCGATGGATTCGGTAGAAATTTGTGGGAAGCAGTTCTTCTAACTTATGCATAGACTGCAATGACATAATCTTGCGACCATCGGCGGTGATAATCTGCACATAAGGCCCGTCACCATTAATGACAATTATTTCATCAAATGCGACTTTAATGATCTTATTATCGGCCTTAATAAATAGTCTATCCGTGGGTTGAGGAGAAGTAGTATTGGTGGGGTAATCAACTTTAGCATCGTTGAGGGCGATGACTTTGGTAATCGCTTTATAGAACCTATCGAAATCAATTGGTTTCAGTAAGTAGTCTACCACATCCAATTCATAGCTCTGCACCGCATACTCCGAATATGCAGTGGTCAAAATGGTGGCGGGTCGGTTGGGTATAATCTTCAGAAAATCCAGCCCGGTAAGGTCGGGCATCTGAATGTCGAGAAACAACACATCTATGCGATCCTGTTTAATGTGGTTGAGTGCCTGAAGCGCCGAGCCGCAGGTAGCCACCAATTCCAGCTCAGGAACCTTACTCACGTAATCCGAAAGAATTTTTCGGGCAATATTTTCATCATCGACGATAAGGCATTTCATTTTCATAGTGTAATCGTTAAGTCTAACTGATAAACCTGATCTTCTTTGCTTATCTCCACCTTGTGCTTCCCGGGATAATTGGCTTTTAAAAGTTTCAAAGAATTTGTCAGCCCAATTCCTTTGCGGTCGGTGGGAAATTCTTCAATTTTTTTCTCGATGGTGTTTTCAGTGCGGAAACTAAGTTCGTTGTTTTCTACCTCCAGGCTGATTTTGATCCAACCCTGGGGATTGCTTTCTAGATCGGAGTGTTTAAAACAGTTTTCTATAAAATTGATAAGGATCATGGGGGCAATCTTATTACTGTTCGTAATTCCGGCATGGTAGAAATCTACGTTCAACGGCTCTTCATGTTTAAGCAGTTGAATGCTCAGGTAATTTTCTATTAACTCCTTTTCCTTCAATAGAGGCACTTTAGGCTGATCACAATCATATAGTAAATAACGTAATAGCTTGGATAGCTTGGAGATCATTTCGGCCGCTCTTTCATCTCTCAGATAGGCAAGTCCATAAATGTTATTGAGGGTGTTAAACAAAAAGTGGGGGCTTATCTGACTTTTTAGCAACTTCAACTCAGCCTCAGCTCTTTCCGCTTTATGCTCAATTCTTTGGAGATCCCTAAGGTGATAGACACTAGCCACCCGAATGCTAGCCATAAAAATAATGCCTAAAAACACCAACATTAGCCAAATGGCTAATCTGACGGTTGGCCCGGCATATCTCCCATCATAGTTTTCCACGTCGAATAGTTCAGCCGTCACAGCATGAGAATAAATGCCGAGGGCAAAGAGTAAGATGTTTATTCCGGTATACAGTCCTATTTTCTTATTAATCTTTCCCTCTCTCGCCAAGTACTCCGGAAAGAGCCGATAGCCAAAAAACCAAATAACTAACGAGCTAAAAAAGAAGAAGGTCACGGCGTAGTAAGCAGTATCAGCCAGACCCCTCTGGTAACCTAGAATCAAACTGATGGCAATATGCATCCCAAACCAAAGGATGTAGGGGCCCACTTTGAGAAATCGTTCCGACTTAGATAATGCGCTACTCATTAGAACAAAAATATACTCAGATTTTGGGGAAACCTTATCAAATGAATGAAATGCTGATTTTGATGCACGAATGATTCAATTTGATAATTAAAAGGCTTTATGCACCAAAATCGCTATCTGGTTCATTGATGCTAGCCGTTCGTAAATCTTTTTTCGTCTTGGTTCGGGGCAGAGATAGTTTTGCTACGAATTCAAAATTATACCAGCATGAAAAATATTAATTATTGGTTTACAATTGCCTTATGTGTCGTATTAACTCACCTTTTTGCTCAAGATAAGCAAGATGAAATCATTGCGGTTTGGGATACCGGTGAAGCCAAGGTAGAAGTCCACCAAGTAGGCGAACGATACATTGGGAACCCGATCAACCCCAAAGGAGAAAGAGACCCCGCCATTGAGGTACTCAACCTGGAGTACAACCAAGGTAAATGGGTTGGTAAGATCTACTCTAAGGAAAGAGATCGGCTGTATGATGTGGAATGCGAAGTGAAAGATGCAGTGCTTCTTCTTGAGGTAGATGCGGGCTTACTATCGCGAGAACTGGAGTGGCCTCAAGTTAAATAGTTAATTACTCTACCAATCCAAGCTATGAAATTCGCAATAAGTTGCTTACTGCTTTTGAGCAGTCTTTCCACCCACGCTCAGTCAATTAACATCGGAGTAGTTTCTGATTTTGAACAGTCACCTAATCTGGAAGGCGTTATCAATCGGGTAGTACGAGAGATTGATCAAACCACCGGGGCACTGCAAGTAGTCCGTTTAGATACCACCATTTTAGAAGTTGCCGACATTGAGTCCGCACAAAGGTACTATGATCAACTGGGTGGTCGGGTTGATATCGTGCTCAGTCTGGGTAGCATCACTACCAAAGGTCTTTCGTTGGTGAATGATCTCTCAATCCCGGTAGTAGCGTTAGGGATTATTGATCCCACCTTACAGGAAATTCCCTACGTAAACGGAACTTCAGGGAAGAAAAACTTTACCTACATCTGGCCCACCCGGGATTTAGAAATAGAACTGGCGACCTTTAATAAGATCCACGATTTTAAGAATGTGGCAGTATTTGTTGATGAGAAGGCGGCACTAACGGTCAATGAGCAAAAAGTCCAGAACCTGATCGATTCCTTGACCACCCAGTTGAATACTGCAATAACGATCATTCCGGTGGGTACTGATACCGAGCAGTTGGTCGATCAATTACCCACTGAAATTGATGCAGCCTATTTTACGGTGCTGTTCAGCCAAAGTGAATCACAAATCCAACGGCTGATCAATCAGTTGAATGAGCGAAAAATACCTACGTTCTCGGGTAATGCCCAATTGCTGGAGTATGGTGTGCTTGGATCAATGGCGAATGAAAATGATCTGGATCAATTGATTCGGAAACTCGCTATTATGACCGATGAGATCATATCAGGATCAGACCTGGCTCAAATGCCGGTGACGCTGGATACTAAGCAGAATTTGTACGTCAATATTGCCACAGCAAAAAAAATCCAGCTCCCCATTCCTTTTGAAGTACTATTTACTGCTACGCTGCTAGGGAGTGATGACGAAGTAAGTAAAACGTATTCCTTCGAGGAAATTGCCGAAAAATCTTTAACGGCGAACCTAGATATTCAGGTTAGCTATCAGGATATAGCCCTCAGCGAGATGCAGGTAAAGTTAGCTAGAGCAAATATGCTACCTTCATTAGATGCTGGGCTTACTGCCTCGCAGATTAATGAAGAGCGGGCTAACGCTGCCTTTAATTCTCCTGAGAAGGCGTTAACCGCTGATCTTACCTTTACCCAATTAATTTATTCGGAACAGGCAGTAGCGGCTATCAAAATTTCTAAGTATTTGGAGAAAGCCCAAGAATATAATACCGAAGCTGAAGTATTGCGAGTGCTGCTTGATACGTATACGGCTTATTTAAACGTATTGTCAGCCAAGACGAACGTATTGATACAGCAGGAAAACCTCTTGAACACGCGAAAAAATAAGGAGCTAGCTGATATTCGGGTTAACCTGGGGGCGTCCAATAATACCGACCTCTACCGTTGGGAGTCAGAATTGGCTGTCGCTATCCAATCGGTGATCGACGCCCAAACCACGTTTCTATCGGCGAAACTACAGCTAAACACACTATTGGCTAACACTCTGGAAGATGATTTCGAGGTGGAGGATGTATCACTGGAGGACGAGCTGTTCACGGATTTTCGCGAAAGCCAACTGGCCGAAGTGGTAAATACGCCTCAGAGCCTACAGGTTTTATCCGACTTTTTAGTGACAGAAAGTCAGCATCAAAACCCCAATAAAAAAGCACTACTGGAAAATATCTATGCCACCCAGCGTCAGCTTACCCAAAACAAGCGATTGCTTTACGTGCCCACGGTTGCTCTGCAGGCTCAGACCTCTCAGATTCTAGAACGAGGTGGCGTGGGCTCCACCGTAGATGCTTCCTCTATGGCATTAGGGATAACTGAATTTCAGGAAAACTCCTGGTCGGCTGGAGTCTCTCTGTCATTGCCAATTATTGACGGTCGGGCCAGAAGAGTTAGTATTCAGCAATCTAAGATCCAGCTCGATCAACTGGGTAATTCTCAGACCCTACTGGATCAGAATCTGGAGCTAGGCGTTCGGGCTGGCGTACTCGATTTATTGCGGGCGACTACGAACATCCAAAATAGCAAATCGGCATCGGAGAGTGCCCTTGAAAACTTTGAGTTGGTTCAGGAAAATTACAAACAGGGCCAGGTAACGATTACCCAAGTGATTGATGCCCAACAGGCGGCATTAGAAGCCCGCCTAGCCTCGGCTTTCTCCATATACGAGTATATCCAAGCCCACCTTCAATTAGAATTTAACCTGGGCTTTTTCATGATGCTGATGCCCGAAGATCAGCTTCAGGATTTTAATGATCGACTACAACAATACTTGAATAATCAAAATTGATAAGCACAATGAAATATCTGTACCTAGTACTCATTGCCCTGGTTTTCCTCTACGGATGCGGGGATGCAAGTGAGCAAGAAAAAAAAGAATTGGTTAAACCCATCAAATACGGAGTAGTAGAGTCATTGGGTGGCCTAACTACCCGAACCTTTACTGGCATTACCCAATCTGGTTCGGAGACCAAATTGAGCTTCCGCACCGGGGGACTTATCACCCGGTTGAATGTTACCGTAGGTCAGCGTATTAGAAAAGGGCAGCTACTGGCTCAATTAGATCAAACAGATGCTTTGTTAACCCTTGAACAGGCTCAACTAGATGCCAATAATGCCCAAGTTCAACTAGAAACGGCTTCTTCTAGCTTTGAGCGCATCAAGCAACTCTACCAAACCAATAATGCCTCCTTGAGTGACTATGAGATGGCCAAGAGTACGTTATCCAATGCCCAAAGCTCCTACGAAATCTCCCTGAAAAGACTGGATACCCAGCGATCCCAGGTGTCTTACGCGACAATTACCGCTCCTATGTCCGGCATTGTGTCTTCGGTCAATGTGGAGACGAACGAAGTGGTAAACCCCGGGCAGGCTATCTTAATTATGAGCCGAGAAGATTCGGATGATATAGAAGCCCAGGTAGGTGTGCCTGAAAGGTACATCAGTCAGGTTAAGCAGGGGAGTACGACCAGCGTAAGGATACCGACGCTATCCAGCGAATTGAGCGGGGTCATCACCGAAGTAGGTTACACCTCTACTGGGGGTACTTATCCCGTAATTTCCTCTCTCACCAATCCCACCGATGATATACGACCCGGTATGCCGATTGAGGTTACGTTCAGCTTTGGAAACGAAGATCAAGAGTCGCAGTTAGTCGTTCCGGTAAAAGCCGTAGGCGAAGACGAAAGTGGTCAATTCGTGTACACTCTGAATCCAATCGATGAGGTTTACGAGGCGAAGAAGACAACGGTAGAAATTGGTAACCTCACCTCCGGCGGATTCATCGTGCGGTCGGGTTTGACCCAGGATCAGATTGTGGCGGTGGCTGGACTGAGGACCCTTTACGATGGAATGAAAGTCGCACTCTTAACTCAATAATGATGAATCTTACTGCTATTGCGATCAACAATAACCGAGTCACCTATTTACTGCTGGCCATTATCATCATTTTGGGGATCACCGGTTATGCCTCATTACCCCGGGACAGCATGCCACCATTTACAATCCGCGCGGCGAATATTGTCACGGTTTTTCCGGGTGCCAGTCCCGGACGAATGGAGCTGCTAGTAACAGACCCGCTCGAGAAAGTGGTGCAGGAGATTCCGGAAATAGATTATATCAGGAGCGAGTCGAGAACAGGTATCTCTGTCATTAAAGTTTCCCTGAAAGAGAGTGTAGACGAGTCAGACCTCAGACCCGTTTGGGACCGTTTGAGAAGAAAAATTGACAATGTGGAGGTACCTTCTGGAGTTACCCAGGGCCCGGATCTGAAAGACGAAGATGTGGGGGTAACCTACGGTATTGTGGTGGGATTAAGAAATGACGGCTACGAACCCAAGGAGCTGGAGCAGCATGCCGATCAACTGAGGAATGAACTGATTCGCTTACAGGACGCTGCCAAGGTAGAACTCTCAGGAGTGGTAGAACGCCGGGTATTTATCGACTACAACGATGCGGAGCTGGCAAAAATCGAGTTGTCAGCCAACGAGCTCAAGAATGCTATATCCAGCACGAATATTATCATCCCCGCCGGTGAGATCAGTATCGAGGATGAACGGGTGATTCTCGAGCCCTCGGGAAACTTTGAAACGACCCAGGATATTCAGAATATGCTCATTTCCGTAGGCAATGGTCGAGAATCAGTCTACTTGAAGGATATCGCTGAGGTCTACGAGGACTACATCTCTCCCCGGGAGACTATTGTAAGAATGGATGGGCAACCCGCGATTGGCCTGCACATTTCATTAAAAGAAGGAGCTAATATTGTTCAACTAGGGGAAGAGGTCGACCAGCTAGTGGCGGACTTTAATCAAACCCTTCCGGTGGGTATCACCGCCCAGCGGATTGCTTCTCAGGATACCTCCGTCTCCACCAATGTTAGCGATTTTCTTTCCAACCTCATTCAAAGTATAGTGATCGTATTAGCTGTGATGCTGATGTTCCTTGGGCTGAGAACCGGGGTTGTGGTGGCGAGTTTGATCCCTACGGCTATTGTGATGGCTCTGTTTTTAATGAGGGTTTTTGACATTGGCCTCAATCAGGTTTCACTGGCGGCATTAATCATGGCGTTAGGCATGTTGGTGGATAATGCTATCGTAATGGCTGAATCCATGATGGTGAAAATGGAGCGCGGTAGTAAGGCTCTGGACGCAGCCATCTCCTCTAGTAAGGAGCTGATGGTTCCCTTGCTAACCAGTTCACTGACTACCTCGGCGGCCTTCCTCTCTTTTTTCATCGCCGATTCAGTGATGGGTGAGATCATGGGACCGTTATTTTCGGTGATTACCATTACGCTGCTCTCCTCCTGGCTCATGGCACTAACCATCGTTCCCATGCTGGCCATTATATTCATCCGGGTAAAGCAGGGTAGTGATGATCAAAAGCCAGGTTTCTTCGATAGGCTTGTAGTGTACTACAAGCAAATCATTGTTTGGGCACTATCCAAGCCAGCCGTAGTGCTGGTGGCGGTGCTGAGTTGTCTGGCACTCTCCTTCGTCGGAATGGGGAAACTAGGGTTTGTTTTTATGCCCGACAGTGACCGCAATCTGGTGACGGTGGACGTGATGCTGCCTACTGGGACCAGTTTAGAAACGACCGCCGCACAGGTGTTCAGTTTAGAAAAATACTTAGCGGACAGTCTATACGTCAGTGATAGCCGACCGCGGGGTGTTCAAGACTGGGCTTCTTTTATTGGTCAGGGACCTAAGTCCTATGATTTGGGGTATCAACCCAACCAAAAACAAACCAACTATGCCCACATGCTGGTCAATACGTCATCTGGTGATGATAACCTCTTGGTGATTGACCGGATTAATCAGTTTGCTTTCAATAACCTGCCGGATGCTAAGGTCACGGTGAAAAGACTGACCAGTGGCGGTGGAGCCAGTGTGCCCATCCAGATCAGAATCAGCGGCCCAGATGCCGAAAAATTGACTGAAATTGCTTCGGAAACGAAGGGGCAGCTACGGACGATTGCCGGAACCAGTAACGTAGACGACGATTGGGGTCCTAAAATCAAGAAGATTTACGTAGATATTAATCAATCCAAGCTGAGTTTCAATGGATTAACTAATCAAGATGTTGCCTTATCTTCTTACACTACCTTGTCGGGCTATACTGTAGGAGAATACCGGGAAGAGGAGGATAATATTCCCATTGCTATGCGAACGGAGGGTAACCTGGAGATAGCCTACGAGGATCTTGAGGGACTGAGCATATACAGTCAACGAACGGGTAAAACAGTGCCAATGGTACAAGTGGCCGACATTAGTGTAGACTGGCAGTTGGCTAAAATCATTAGGCGCGATCTTAATCGCACGATTACCGTAGAATCTCAGCTCGAGGCGGGTTACACAGCAGCTGAAGTTACTAGTCAAATAGCGGAGTGGCTGGATGAACAGAGCGATCAGTGGGGTATTGAATATACCTACGAACTTGGTGGGGAGTCTGAAGCAAGTAGTGATGCTATGGCAGCAGTTATAGCTAAGCTGCCTATTTCACTGTTTATCATCATCTTACTGCTCGTGATGCAGTTTAACTCAGTGCGGAAGAGTAGTATCGTACTGCTGGCTGTTCCGTTTGGGATTATTGGGGTCGTAGGTGGGCTGCTGATCACCGATACCAATTTGAGCTTCACCGGATTTCTGGGTATCATTTCTCTAGCGGGTATTGTGATCAATAATGCGATCGTGCTTATCGATCGGATTCAATTGGAGCTAGACGAGAACGGCAGAAGCCCGTACGATGCCATACTATCGGCAGCTCAGGAACGATTCCGACCCATACTTCTCACGACCTTTACTACTTCACTGGGTTTGATTCCCCTATGGCTGGGCGGGGGCGAAATGTGGGAACCTCTGGCGATTGGTATCATCTTCGGATTGCTTTTTGCCACGGTAATCACTCTGGTATTGGTTCCGGTGCTCTACCGATTATTGTATAAAGTATCCTTGCCCAAATGAGTATCTCGATGAACAATATATCTTATATCGAGCGTCGTAGGCATGGGTTCTTTCTGGGAAGTTTGCTATTCCTTTTGATAGGCAATGTTTTCTTTTCACAGTCAGCACAGCGATTAGCAACTTTGTTGCTACTAACCCAAAATGTGCTTTTTGGCCTGTTTATAATTAAAAGAAAATCGAGGTTTATAAAACTGCTATTTTATGTGTTTTTGAGTCTTGCGATTGCTTATCTGTTGGGTGTTGTATTCGGGAACGTTCACCAGATTGACAGAGCCGGTCAAATTCTATTCATCATTTATTTTGTGGCAATCTCCACGGTGGTTTTTCATGACTTATACCATGAAAAGAACTTTAATATGGAGACAGTGTACGCTGTTTTTAGCGGATTTATTCTGCTATCCTTCGCCTTTGGTTTTATTCTCTTATTTCTCAATAATATTATTCCCAACTCACTTCAGGGAATTGAAAATGAGGCACTGATTTCTGAATACCACTACTTCAGTTTTATCACGCTGATGACTATTGGTTACGGAGATATTACACCCCATACTGAAGTGGCAAAAAAGATTGTGGTATTTGCCTCACTATTGGGACATTTTTATACGGTATTTATAACCGCCATAATTATTGGAAAACTATCAATGAAGCAATCTCATGGCTCTTAATCATAGACAATTATCAAACATTGTATTGGGGCTGCTCTTGCTGGGTAGCTTACCCATAATGTCACAGGATATTCAATTAGCGGGATTCAGTTACACTAGATTTCCTAGTGCGGAAGTAAAGGATACTAGGCTTAATCAGGAATTGGAGGTGAATGAATATAATTTCTTTTTAAACCTTCCTAAGCGACTTAAAAACGAGAAGACGGTTTTGATTAATGGGCTTCAATACCGACTGGTGACCCCTTTCGTAGATAATGATCTAAATTTGGGTTTGGATGGGCAGAACCTACACCTTATTGGTTACCGGTTTACAGTGGTGCATCAGTTATCGGATAGCTGGGGCGCAGTAGTTTCACTAAATCCTATAATATCTTCTACATTTAACGTAGCACTCGAGGGAAGTGATTTTCTTCTTAACGGCACTATGCATTTTATGAAGAAAAAATCTGACCGTCTCTCGTACGGAGGTGGTATCGCCCTTACTGCCAGATTTGGAGAACCTATGTTGATTCCAACGCTTCAATTAAACTACAAAACAGAAAAGGATAGATTTCGTATTCTCTTGCCTAGTTATATCACTTACGATCGCTTTTTTGGAAAATTGACGGCAGGCCTGCTGGTTGCAGTAAATGGTTCACGCTATAATGTCAATAATTCAAGAACCAATCCCCTCAATGAAATTGAGTTCGTGGATATGTTGGCCTACAGCCGGGTCGTACTCGGACCTTCCCTAAGCTACCGGATGGGTAAATTCCTGCGACTAGAAGCCTTAGGAGGCATGACATTAGCCCGAAGAGTGGAACACCAAAGTGATTTGCTCGAGGATCAAAACTATGATATAGCCAACGGGCCATTTTTCCGATTGGGAATTGCTATTGTACCGCCTAATAAAGATGACAACTGATGATCAGAGTATCGTTCAACTAGCCTTTCTTCATCTTTGATATCAAAACCATGAAATACTTCTTCCTTATTACCATTATCTCAATTCCTATTGTATTATGTGGTCAATCATTGAGTGACCTTTACAAAAAGGTGAGTCCAAGTGTAGTCGTTATTGAGACGGAGGAAAAGGTAGAGGACACTTACGGTAACGTCGGCTACATGGGCTCCCAAGGGTCGGGAGTGCTTATTTCTGATCAAGGTGAGATACTGACCGCCGCTCATGTAGTGAACAATGCGGAAAATATCACCGTGATTTTTCACGATGGGGAGCGGGTTCCCGCAAAAGTGGTACGTCTTGCAATCGTAGCTGATGTAGCGCTAATTAAACTTGTTTATTTCAATGGCAAATATCCCGTCGTCGAGATGGGAGATTCGGATTTTGTAGATGTTGGAGATGATGTATTTATCATAGGAGCACCATTTGGTTTGGAACATTCACTTTCTAAAGGCATAATCAGTGGTATAGGTGTTGAGCAGACGCGAATGACCGGTTTTACGTTTGCCGAGTTTTTCCAAACGGATGCTGCTATCAACCAGGGAAATTCTGGGGGACCCATGTTCAATGCGGCAGGAGAAGTTATCGGTCTGGTCAGCTACATTGTTAGTGAGTCAGGTGGGTTTGACGGAATAGGTTTCGCGGCTACGATCAATATCACTAAGCAATTGGTATTGGGTAGCAGTAGGAGATGGACGGGAATAAACGGGGTTCTAGTAGACCGAGAGTTGGCGAGATTACTTAATGTTCCTCAATCAGGTGGTATACTTATTCAGAGTGTAGTTGCATTGTCGCCAGCCTTTATGGCTGACCTTAAAGGGGGAGATGTTCCCGTACATCTGAATGGCCGGAAACTCAGTATTGGAGGAGATATTATTTTGGAAGTAAACGATATACCTATTGTCTCGGAGGGTAATATCATAGAGCTAATCAAATCTATCTCGTCTATGGATGAAGAAGAGAGAAATTCCTTTAAACTGAAAATCCTGCGATCGGGAAAGTTACAGGAAGTTACATTGAAATTTCCTGATGAATAATGACCTAAAAAGCGGAATCCCTTTATCCAAACGGATCCAAAATTGTGAAATTAATAATCCACTTAATCTTTACCATCATGAAAAGCATTATTGAACCAAACCAACTTAGTTTGAGCTACCTGATGGGTTGGGAGATTGCGCTAGTTAACTTCGATCGTTGGATTCAGGATCGGACGGCCACTGTAGCATCAGCCAGAAAGTATAAATCAAGCAAGAGGGAATGACTCTTTATAATAAATGTGGATTAGTGAAAGTAAGCTCGGGAGGAATCTCTGTTTGGTATCTCGAGAGATACCTACTTCATCATTAGAACCACTATTATTACGAAGCAATAACCGATGATTAGATTATTTAAAAAATATCCTAAGCAGACCGATGCTGTCCTACTGGTGACTGGGTTTATTCTGGGAATGAACCTCATGGTATATTTTAAGCTCGCGGGCATGCAAACTCAAGCGTACTATACGGATAGGGCTGATTTTCTACCCTGGCTACTTACCCTAATTAGCGTACTGATTGGGGGAGGTTTGGTATTGGTAGAGTACACTTTTTTTGAGCGATTACACTTGTATTTGACACATTGGAAAGCGCTAGTTGTCCGATTGTTTACCACGGCGATGATTGTTGTCTCGGGGGCTCTATCGGTATTTTTGGGAAGAAAACTTCTTCTCGAGAATCGAACATTAGCCGAATCTTTGATGGATGCCGTGGCTTTTATTCAAACCGAATTAGCATTATCCATTCTGGTTTATATGTTCTTGTTATCGCTTCTACTTAACTTCTTCCGCCAGCTTGGCAATCATTTTGGGCATGGGTTGATCTTCAACTTTGTAACTGGACGATACTCCCAAATACAGGAAGAACATCGAACATTTATGTTCATTGACTTAGACCATTCTACTGCCTTAGCTGAACAGTTGGGTCATGTAAAGTACAGCCGATTCCTTAAAAAATGCTTTGACGATTTATCGGAAATTTTACCTCGCTATGAGGCTGATGTGTACCAATATGTAGGTGATGAGGTAGTGCTCACCTGGTTGACATCCACGATCAAACCGCCTATTGACCTTCCTGCTCTGTACTTCGATTTCCAGAAGAAACTACAAGCAGAAGCTGATATTTATCGAGAGAAGTTTGGGGTTGTGCCCAGCTTTAAAGCCGCTCTACACAGCGGGTTGGTTTCCATTACACAGGTAGGGAATCGGCGTAAGGCACTGGCCTACCACGGCGACGTGCTTAATACAACATCGCGGGTTCTGGCCCTGGCTAGTAAATTGAGAAAAAAGTTTCTAATTACCTCACTGCTACTAGAGACAGTCGAGCAAAAACCTGGCTACGAAGTGCACTTTGTAGATACACTACTGCTTCGCGGAAAGCAAGAACAAACCGAGGTGTACGAGGTAGCTCAAAAAAATGTGTCAGTAGATTTACCTGCTGCACGGCCCGATTCCTTACTCTGATCCAGCCCGCTCTAATTCACCGGAAGCATAGCAATTGATATCCAGGCTCTTTGGTAACATTCCCATAGCTTTTCAGTGTCTTAAGTTAACTATTATTGCTCTATATCATCAATGGCAATATATTGAAAGTTTCTTGAGGTAAACGGAATCAAATCCTGGCCGTCTACTTGGTACCTTCTTTGGTCAAGCATACGCTGTCCTTGCCACGATAAAAAGAAACGTCGGTACTCTAACAACTCATCCAATGAAGTGGTTATGTCAGTGCGTTCAGAGCCTCCTGAGGTGTCGAAGAAATTGGCCACATCATTAAGCGTCTGGGCAAAATCGCCACCGATATTCCCATTGAGGATCAATTCAGCTTCGAGGAGTTTAGCTTCGATGGATGATAAAATCACCTGATTATCGAACTGGCCGAAACGAAGCTGTATAAGCTCTCCATTTTCATCATTTATCCCCGTAGGATTACGGATGGTTATAGCGTCTAGTGCAATGGCGTCTACAAACGATTGATTCACTTTTGCGTCCCTACTACCCGGGCCTACCGCGTTGAAAAATACGTTAGAACTAACTTCGTGGCTCACTTCCAACCAAGGGTCATCTATAGTTAGCATATTACTAGCGTAGGTAGCGGCTTCTTGGGAATTTCCGGAAATAACAGCAATGCGGGTTAACAGGGTATTGGTTAATCGTTCTTGGTACCCATCGGCAAAATCTAAGGACAATTCTCCCTCAGTAAACGCCAATTGATACACTTGATCATTAGTGGTTTGTTCACCATCGATGTAGACAAACGGACTAGTGTTGGTTGTGTTTCCGTTAAAGTAGGCGGCAATATTAAACAGGGCTAGCGACCGATAAAAATGGATTGCCCAAAAGGTCCGCCGTCGAATGATCTCGGTATCTGCTCCGGTTCCCCAGTCGGTTCTATCGGCATTTGCCTTCATTTCATCGATAATGGCCAGGAAGCTGTAAGTATCTTCCCAGATTCCTCGGAGCGAGCCATCGGAGATATTTAACTGGTCACTGGTGAGCTCACTGTATATCAAGGCATTGGGTGATTCGGGGGCACCAAATTCATCACTCATGGCACCAGCGTACATATACAAGGTAGAGAATAATTCAATAGCTCTATTTTCTATGGACAAGAGATTAGCTCCGGCGGTAAATCCATCGTCTTCCGTGTAGATACCAAACAGAAATACTTGGTTTAGGTCTTCGCTCAACACCGTATTGGGCGAGGTCTCGGCATCGTCTAACCAATCCTCACACGAGGTACTGATGATAGCGATAAAAAGTAAGGTAGTTATGCTTAAAGTTTTCATTAGAAATAATGTTTTTCAATATTAGAAACGAATCTGTAAGGTGGTATTGATAACTCTGGGATGAGGAACCGTGGTCCAGTCGCTACCCAGTGGCAAAATACCTCTTCGGAGTGTACTGGCGCCAATACCATCAATTTCTGGATCGGGCCCACCGTAGTTGGTACTTAGCCAAAGATTACGCCCCGTTACCGAGAGTTGTATTTGATCTATTCCTATTTTCTGCGTCAGTGAGGATAAGGCACTGGTAAAGTCATAAGTAATACTTAGTGTATTTAGCCTGATGAAGTCTCCGGCTTGGGTGTAGCTCCCTCGGGCCGAACCAAACCTACCTAATTCATTAGCCCAAAAGGTGTACTCATCAGTGCCGGGAGTAAGCGTGGCAAGGGTTTGTTCAGCGGTTACTCGCGGGGCGTAGTTATCGCCGAGCCGGGAGATATTACGGTGACTGATATTATATATCTCAAAACCGGTGGCGTAATTGAAAATAGCTGAAAACCGTAGGTTCTTCATCATATCGAGATTAATCCCAAATGAACCGTGAAACTCCGGGAACGGAGTACCCAAGAATTGGGCTTCTGAAGTGGAAGACCCAGCGAATTCACCATCTTCGTTAAATTCTGCCCCAACATCAATAGGGTTAAAGAAGGCGTAGACGGGTAAGCCTTCCCGGATGGTGGTGGCAAAAGTGTTTAATTCTTCCCCTCCAGTAGACGTTACCTCATTCTCTTGGTAGGTAAGGTTGGCAAAAAGTTCGGCACTAAAGTTCCCACTCTCAGATTGGAAAAGCTGACCCTGGTAGCTGAATTCTATCCCTAACGCTTCAATGGAACCTACGTTTTGCGCAAAACTGCCATTGATCGTGGGCGATCCTAAGGAGGGAGGGAGGTCGGTATAAATGATTGAATTCTCCGTTTGTTGGTCGTAGTAGGTAAAATTGATACTGTGGTTTCCTAAACTCCAATCAAAACCAAGTTCCACTTCGGTGGTTCTTTCGGGTTTAATATCGGGATTACCCGGTATGGCAAAGTCAAAACCACTCCCACCCGGTACTCTCACCCCTTGAAAGGTTGTCAGGGCATCATTCGGATGAGGTAGCCTACCCGACTCACCTAAGGCCGCCCGTAGCTTGAATAGGTCAGCAAAGGGTAAGTTATCAAAAACATAAGCGGCATTGGCCTGCGGATACCATATTGAGGAAACATTGTTTCCCACTAGGTTGGACTGATCATTGCGCAAACCAACCGTCAAAAACAAAGCATTTTGATAACTGTAATTAATCTCTCCGTAGTATCCTTGGGTGCGTTGTTCTATGTATTCATCGCTAAGATTATCGACCCGGCCAGCCGTGCCAATTCCGGTGATACCTGCGGCTGGAAACTCACTGACATCTACCAGTGAAGACTCATCGCTAAGTTGGTTGGTCTGCGATACCAATGCAAATCTAACGTCAGAACGGTCGCTCAGTTCCCATAGGTAATTGACCCCTAGTTCTATATTTAAGTTTCGATTGCGCCTAGTGGAAGTTTGCTGGGAACCCTGGGTCAGGCTTCCGTAGGTCTGCCCAAACGGAAATAGTTGTTCATTGAACACTGTATTCTGGTCATAACCTAAGGTTGCCCGGAGGTTTAGGTTCTTGACTGGGGAGTATCGCCCGAAAATCGATCCAAAAAATCTATCGTTTTCAAACCTAGTGTCGATGGCTCGCCAGGCTTCTTCAGTGAGGAACGTCCACGGTTCCTGGTTGATTAAGTTATTCCAGGTACCGCTAAATCGACTTTGGTTAGTCAGTGGAACTTCCAACGATCCAGTTATATAATTGGTGGTAATGCCGACTTCAAAATTCTCCCCCGATTTACTAAGATTCAATCTAGCACTCAACCGTTCATCCACATTACCCGGCACATGGCTTTCGGCGTTATTGTACCCCAGGCTGGTAAAATAGCTTACATCCCCTTTTGATTTTCCGCTTACACTCAAGTTAGCATTGGTTCCAACCCCTGTGTGGTAGAAATTGTCAATATTTTCGCTGTTCATCAGATTACGGTAACCGTTGGCCAAACTTGAAAAAGTATTGTTCAGCCGGAAATCGAGTACCGGTTTTTCCGATTGCCCTCTTTTGGTGGTAATAAGTACTACCCCGTTGGCAGCCTCTACCCCGTAGGAGGCAGCAGCAGCGGCTCCTTTCAGTACCTCAATTCGCTCAATATCATTCACGTTCAAATCATTGAGTGAACTCATGGCATCTTGTTGGCTAAAGGTACTGTTGGTATAGTTGGTATTGACCAAACGAACCCCATCGATAAATATAATAGGATCTCGTTGAAGACTGAATGTTGCTCCGGCCCTCACATTGAATTTCACACCACTGCCCAGCAGACCGGTTGATTGGTAGACTTGTAAACCGGGCACTCCACCACTGAGTAATTCGGGTATGTTTCTGGCACCAGTTTGTTCTATGCGTTCTTCGGTATCCAGATAGGATATAGCCGTGGCCGTGGATCGAGCGGTTTTCTTGCTAGCAATACTCGCCTGAATGATTACCTCATCCAAGCCAACAGTTGATTGGTACATGAGTATAGCGGGATTCGCCTCAAGCTCGCTAACAGTCAAGCTAATGGGTTCGTAGCCTAAATAGGAGAAGATAACAGCTAACGATTTATCGGAAGGAGCACCTATTTGAAACTGCCCATCTATATCCGTGATAGTGCCTATTTGTCCGTCTTCGGAAGAAATTGTGGCACCGATGAGGGGTTCCTCCGATACTGCATCTATGACTCTGCCCTCGATAATATTTTGTGCCAAACTATTGGTGGCAATTACCAGTGCTGATAGTAATGGTAAGGCTTTAATCATTCCTTTATTATTTTATTGGTTAGTTATTTCTGGGGCAAATTTAGTTTATTTAAACTAATTATAAATAATACGAATGAAAAAAGTTGAAAAATGTTTAACTGACTTTGAAAAACTGTTTTTTTTGGCTGATAATTACTGCTTCTGCTTCTTTAGCCCGTTCAACTGCCATAACTTTGAAAGGATAACTACTAAATCATCTAAACTTAGGGAGTAAATCGATAACTCATTAGTAATGAATATTTTAGTTCTAAATTCAGGGAGCTCTTCCATCAAATTCAGAATATATGACATGCCCAATGAGGACTTAGTAGCAGCCGGTTCGGTGGAAAAAATAGGAAATGATAATGCCGATATTCACTTGGAGTTTGCTGGGCAAAGTGAACAGATTAACCAGCCAGTACGAGATCATGAGGAAGGTTTACAATGGATTGCTAATTTTCTCACCAACCAAGTACTTGCTGACTCGCCTCTCAATGCCGTCGGTCATCGGGTGGTACACGGCGGAGAGGAGTACAGCCAACCTGTACTGATTTCGGATGAAGTACTTCATCAGGTCGAGAAGCTGGCCTTACTAGCGCCATTACACAATCCACCCAACGCTCAGGGAATTCAGGTAAGTCGGCGAGTTTTTCCTCAGGCTCAGCAGGTAGCGGTATTTGACACCGCTTTTCACGCTACACTACCGTCTTACGCGTTTCGCTATCCTATCCCGACCAAATTATACGAACAGTACGGTATCCGGGTGTACGGTATGCACGGCACCTCTCATCAGTACGTAGCTCAACAGGCAGCAGATTTTTTAGATAAACCCATGAGCGAAACTAGCCTGATTACGATACATTTGGGCAATGGCTGTAGCATGGCGGCCGTAAAAAACGGACAAAGTGTAGATACCTCCATGGGGCTGAGTCCACTAGCGGGCTTGATGATGGGAACCCGTAGCGGGGATATTGACCCGTCTATACCGTTTTTTTTGAGTGAGCAAGCGAATCTGTCTCCCTCAGAAATTGACCAAATGCTTAACCATGAAAGTGGCCTGAAGGGAATTACGGGAGAAAACGACTTACGAGAAGTACTAAAACTAAGGACGCAGGGAGATAAGATGGCGCAATTAGCTCTAGAAATGTATTGTTACCGAATTAAAAAATATATCGGCGCGTACATGGCAGTGTTGGGTGAGGTAGATGCTCTGGTTTTTATGGCTGGGGTAGGGGAGAATAGTGATATTGTTCGAGAGAGAAGCCTCGCAGGGTTAGAAAACCTTGGTGTTGAGCTAGATGTGGCAAAGAATCAAGAACGGTCATCCGGCATCCGACAATTGCAGCGAGCGAGCAGTAAAGTGAAGATTTTGGTAGTACCTACTAACGAAGAGTTAGCTATTGCTCAGCAGACATATCAGGTGTTAAGTGAAAAAAATTGATAAAATCTGCGTCTTTTCAGCGGTGCACTGGTTCATAGCTAAGATTGTGCAAGTAAAGGTTTTAAACGGGCAACTCGTTCTTTGGTAACCGGAATAGTAATGGTAAACGTGCTCCCCTGATTTATTACGCTTTTAACGGTTATCGATCCATCGAGGGTCTCCAGCAGCTTTTTTACTACAAATAACCCTAACCCATTTCCTTTGGAGGCTAAGTTGGCTCGGACGTACATGTCAAAAATCACTGGTTGTAGATGTTCTTCTATCCCTTGGCCATTGTCAGTTACTCGAATGAAAATAGAAGATGATTCTTCCCAAATTTGCAGCGAGATTTTAGGTTGATTTTTCTGGCTGTACTGAATGGCGTTTTCCAGCAAATTTTCCAGTATAGCTTTTAGCATGGGCTTCGGTAGCCTGTATTCTTTAGTGAGCGTTATTTCTGTAGAAAAAAATATACCGCTTTCCGTGATTTCTCTGGCAAACTTCTGCTTTATCTCCTCTACCAGTTCTACCAAGTTAGTAGAAGTCGGAGCTTCATAGGCGTCAGCTAACTGAAGCATCTGTAGTTTTTCCAGCATTCTGTCTAATCCGGTAATAGTACCCTCTAGGTGCTGGGCGAGAGTTTTTCGCTCCTCTTTTTCTTCAGTCGCTACGAATAAATTGGCCAAGCCGAGTATAGCGGTTAGGGGGCGACGAAAATCGTGAGAAGTGCGGTAGAGTAGGGTATTCAATTCTTCGTGAGCCTCTTTCAGCGCAAAGGTGCGTTCTTCTACCTTGGCTTCCAGTTGGGTATTTAGCTCTTGAACCTCTTCATTGAGGCGAAAGAGCTCTTGATTGGCTACCTTCAAGGCAAGATTTTTAGATACTATCTTCTGGGCTAGCAGTAATTGGGATATTTTGGTTGTCAGTAGCTCTTCAATGAGTCGCGCAAAGCGAAAATCGGTTTCAGTGTAGGATTGAGGGCTTTTGCTGCCGATACTCAGAATAATTAAATCATTATCCGAGGTTTTTTGAGGCGTCACCATTAAATACTCCATCTTGGGATGATCGAATAAACTACCTTGTAGTAAAGGCTCTTGTTGTATATCAGGCTTGGCAATAATGATGGGCAATCCCTTCTCGAGGTGAGTCTTTTCAAAAGCTGTAAAAGCAGTTGATGTATTTACGGAGCATTTCCCCCGAAATAGCTCAAAACTCAGGGTCGTTTGATCAACTTGGGTCGTGAACCGGAAAGCAAAAACATCGACAATAAATTTTAGGTGACCGACTACTGCTTCCGATACTTTTATTAGATCATCAGCTTGGTTTACTTTGGTGGCAAACGTTGAGTATGCTTCATAGCGAAGTCGTAGCGAGGTATTTACAAAGTCCAGATGATCCATTGCCGAATGAGGGTTGGCCTGCCCGGAATATTCACCCGGACAGGTAATGGATTATTTGGTCTCCATTAATTCATTATCAATCTTGATTCCGGAAATATCAGCAATGGTATTCAGCATATTGGTAAGGTCTGCTAACCCCATTAGCTCCTGAATTTCCTTTTCCGAAAAACCTTCATCGCGTAGTTCCTCGAAGTCCTCGTCAGTAGTGGATGCTGGGCGCAAAGCAGCTTCGGTTACAATTCGGATAGCGGTCTTGTAGCTGGAAGGAATGTACTCACTCCCCATATTCTCCGTCACCTTAAAGTTAGGGTCTTCGTTAAGTGTTTCACTCATGCTATCCGCCATTAGCCCGTGAGCGTGAGCACAGTAGCTACAACCCTTCTTCTTCGAGATGTTGTAAATGATCAGTTGCTTTAAAATGAAGGGTACATCACCCATCAGTAAGCTCGATCGTAACTTTTCCCAGTTTCCCCGCAGCAAGGTGGCATTGTTACCCTGGCATTTAAACCAGTTCAGAACAAAGGGAATACCCATCTCCTGCATAGTCTCGTCATAAATTTTTCTTACTGGTTCGCTGGCCTCATCGTACTCCACAATTGAAAGCCGCTTGGATGCTGTTGTAATCATAATCGTAATAATTTGGTAAGAATTACAAATTACGCGAGTTGTCCCTTGACACGGATGGTAAAAATCGGGGCAAAAGTACAACGTAAGAAAAATCAGTTATTCAGCATTCAGGTCAGCGTCTTTGTCAGGTGGTTCACAAAACGTGATCAGCTGATCTTCTACTGAAGCATTCTGGCTCACTAAATTGGAATTAGGATGAGTTTGGCGGAACCAATTAATCAGTTGGTCTTGTAGCACCTGTACCGTGTCGGCTAAAGCCGGATCAGAAAAAAGATTGGTAGTTTCGTCAGGGTCATTTACTACGTCGTACAAGCGGTGGGTAATACCCGGAGGCGGGTTACCAGTAGCGTAGCCCTGGGCCAGATCACGTTTCCCCGTAGTGAAAATATACTTCCACCGCTCTGACCGAACCATTGCCTTGTTATCTGCCAAAAACTCAGAGAAAACATAGTCTTTATGAGTATCAACCTCCTGACTAATTAACGGTAACAGACTCTTTCCTTGAACCGAGGTTAGGGTTGGTGCCTGAATAGCATCCAGAACGGTTGGTACGACATCGACAAATTCAACCATAGGGTCAACAACTTGTCCTTCTGGGATATGACCCACCGCTTGCATGAGCAAAGGGGCCTGAACGGCCGATTCCCACATCATGTGTTTTTCAAAGCGTTTGTGGTCATTCAGTAAATAGCCATGATCGCCAATGTAAACAACCAGAGTATTTTCGGTTAACCCCAGCGCATCGAGTTGATTGAGAATAAGCCCTACATTTTTATCGAGATACTCTACCGAAGTGTAGTAAGCCGAAACAATGCCCCGCCGCTCTTCCTCGGTCAGGTCGCGAAAAATTTCAGGCACCCATTGGTCGTCTTCCGGGCTACCCGCTGGCAACGGCATTTCGGTAGGATTATAACGGTTAGTGTACTCAACAGGAAAGTTAAATGGGGAATGAGGCTCGTGAAACCCCACCACTAAACAGAAAGAGGTATCTTGATGATCGCTTAAAAACTGTTTAGCCTGATTAGCGTACCAAGTGCCAATGTCATCAGCATCGTAGCTATTGCCCGGTAGTGCATCCGCGTTGAGCCAGGTACGGGCCGGGTCGCGGAACGGTTTCCACGGTGGGCGTACCGCGATACTATCAGCCACTTCTTTGCTAGGGTTGACCTCCCGATGGGCGAAGTAGTCCCTTCGTTCAATTTTCACTTCAAAACCGTGGTTGGCCTGATTGTTAAAGTGATTTTTCCCAATAATCCCAGTAGCGTAGCCCTGTTCTTTTAAATGATCGGCAAGGGTTACCTGCTCTTCGGAAAAAGAGGTACGGAGCAAGGTGACGCCCGTAGCGTGCGGATACCTTCCGGTTAAGAACGACTGGCGGGAAGCACTGCACAGCGGGGCATTAGCGTAGGCCTGATGGAACCGTACCCCTCGCTGAGCCATCCGGTCGAGGTGGGGGGTGCTAATAACCTCATTGCCGTAGGCTCCCAGTACATTCGTCGAGTGGTCGTCACCAATAATAATAAGTACATTCTGGGGATGACTCGGTTCATTAAAAGCTTCATTTTGGCTAGGGGATTGACAGGCGAAAAGCAGGATAGCGGGAACTAGGGATATGAAGTAGCGCATGGTCAGGTTAGAAATTATTTGTACATTCGTTGTTATAATACTGCTATTTTTTCACAATTACACCATTAATAAGGACTATGCAACGCCGTGAATTTCTAAAAGACGCAGCCACTGCCTCTCTGGGAGTGTGGGCATTACCAAGCTTACTCAAGGGTGCTGACTATTTCTTCAAACTATCTTTGGCGGAGTGGTCGTTACGCCAGCCCATTCGGAAAGGGGCTATGACCAACCTGGACTTTCCTCGGGTTGCTAAAGAGTTTTACGGTATTGAGGCCGTTGAGTACGTAAACCAGTTTTTTGTGGATAAGGTAAACAATCAGGTGTACCTGAAAGAACTCAAACAACGGGCTGACGACCTAGGAGTTACTAATGTGTTGATTATGGTTGATTTGTGGGATTATCCTACGGCTAGTCCGGATGAGTCAGTCCGAATAAAATCAGCGGAACAGCATTATGCTTGGATTGATGCTGCTCATACCCTAGGTTGCCATGGCGTGCGAATTAATGCGAACGGCTACGACGGAAAATCAATGGAAGAAGCGGCTGATTTGTTTGTGGACACTCTTGTCCGATTATCGGACTATGCCAAAGAGCGGGATATGAATATTATGGTAGAAAACCACGGAGGCTACTCTTCTAACGGTAAGTGGCTCGCTACAGTAATGGAAAAAGCTGGGCGCGATAACGTAGGTACCCTGCCGGACTTCGGTAATGTAAGAACCGCAAGGGGGGAAGAGTACGATCGTTACCAGCTTGTTGAGGAACTTATGCCCTACGCCAAAGGAGTAAGTGCTAAATCCACGGAGTTTACCCGTAAGGGAAAAGAGGCAAACATGGATTACGAGCAGCTTATGAATATTGTAAAAGCAGCGGGATTCGATGGTTACGTAGGGATTGAGTTTGGCGGGAAGCTAGAAGAAATTCATAAAAAAGATGGCATAATGCTTACTAAAAAACTTCTGCAACGTATAGGAGATCAACTCTCATAGAAAGGTAGAAGGGTACAGGGTAAAAAGGTGAAAGGGAGATGGTTGTCCATGCCTAAGCCTTCTACCCTTTACCCTACGCCTTTCTACCCTCTTTAGTGTTAATTCTTGTTAAATCTTAGTGATCAACCAGGGAAATGTTCTGGTTTTTTGCTATTTTCGGAGTTTATTTTGTACTTATCTTAACCTAACGGTATATTTCTGATGAAGAACATATTTCTCGGTTTATTCGCTATCGTCGTACTAAATACCAGTCCTGGGTTGGCTCAGCAGATTAAGATTGGTTTTGTCCAGTCAGAGTACGTTTTGAGCTTGCTTCCCGAAGCTAAAACTGCCCAGCAGGATGTGGCTGCCTTTGAGCGAAAACTCAACAATAAGCTGACCGCCATGCGCCAGGGGTTAGAACTTCAAGCAGCTCAGCTTGAGCAGGAGGCAACCAATTTGAGTGATACAGCGTTGGCGATCCGCCAGCAAGAACTTCAAGAGTTACAGCAAGATATTGTTGGCGAGCAAGAAACCGCTCAGCAGCAACTTCAGTTTAAGGTAATGCAGGCAATGAATCCATTGCGAAAGAAAGTGCAAACAACTATTGATTCAGTAGCCCAAGTCAATGGATACACCCACATTCTTCCGGCTAATGTTGGTGGCCAATCCTTGCTTATTTACACCCAAAACCCTGATGAATCTAATGTTACACCTTTAGTTATCAAAGCTTTGGGACTAACTGTGCCTACTGCGGCTGATACTACTGGACAATAAGTTTCCGGCTCAAAGTTGTCTCTATTCCTAATTTGAGCAGGTTGGCTACCCGGTTTTATAGCAAGTTTACCGGGAAAGCTTTATACTTGCACTCGCGCAACGTTCGCCGAATTTTTTTGAATAGGGATTCATGATTGTAAAAACTAAAAAATACCAACTCTCTACGGGTACTTACATTAAGTTAGCTATGTTTAACCTGCTGCGCCAGCAGTGGTGGGTGTTTCTGATTGTGGCGGCTCTCATGTGTGGGGCCTTTTTTATCTGGTCGATCTGGTGGATTATCGGACCGCTGATTGCCTTAACCCTATATGTTTTGTTTTGGCTTATTCAGTTCACCGGGGTCACCCAAATGGAACAGAATAAAATACTGTTTGAACGATTGAGTTACGAAATCAACAGCCAGCAGGTGCTGATTAAAGTAAATACCAAGCAGGGAATGCCTCTGAAGTGGGATATGATTAAAGATGCGCGTATTGGTAAAGACCATTTCGTACTGATTGTATCTAAAGCCCAGTTGGTTCATTTACCGTTCCGAATCTTCAATACCGATAACGAACGCAAATTCCTAGAAACTATCCTGAAGCGAAAAGGCTACATTAAGGCGTAAGTACTGAATAATGAGAAATGATCGATGTGGAATGAGTAATTTTTAGTTATCAGTCATCAGTCATCAATTCGTGGGTTCGTAAAAGAGAGTATTACTTTTTTCTGGGGACAGTATTTCTTGGGCAGACTGCTGAATCTCATCGGTGCTTACCGCCTGTATCTTGGCTGATTCCTGGTTAATGAGATCAGGATCGCCCAAGAGGGTTGAGAATGCCAGATTCATAGCTCGATTTAGCAATTCTATCTCTGAAAACACCAAAGTGGACTCAGCCTGATTTTTCACTTTCCTGAGTTCCTCATTAGCAATTGGTTTTTCTTGTACTTCCCTGATGATTGAGTTGATGGCATCATTGGCTTCCTCAAGTTCCACTTTTTCATTAAGTCGGCCGTGAATAATTAATAAGCCAGGATCAATTGATCCAGTTACGTAGGCATTGATGGAGCTGAACAGCGGGTTCTCCTTCACCAAACGAGTAAATAAGCGGGACGATCGGCTGCGGCCCAGCACATCGCTAAGTAAATCAGCAGCATGGTATCCAGTGCCCGCCCGTCCGGGAATATGGAATGCCCGATAGATAGCCGGAGCTGGCACTTCCCCCGACTTGGTTAAAGTGCGGGATGTAGTCTGCTGATCCTCCTGAGGTAATTTTCGGTTGTAGGTTTCCCCCGCCGGAATGTCGCCGAACCATTTCTCTGCCAGACGTTTTACTTCTTTAGTTTCCACCTGTCCGGCAACCACTAAAATTGCGTTGTTGGGTCGGTAGAACTTGTAAAAAAACGCTTTCACGTCATCTAACGTAGCCTCTTCAATATGCGAAATATCCCGCCCGATAGTCGGCCAACGGTAGGGGTGAGTTTGGTACGCCAGGGCTTTGAGCAACATTAAAGCATCGCCGTAGGGCTGATTCAGATAATTTTGCTTGTACTCTTCAATCACTACTTTGCGCTGTACTTCCAGTACTTTGGGATCAAACGAAAGGCTTAGCATCCGGTCTGACTCTAACCAGAAAGCCGTTTCTAAATTAGCCGCCGGTAGAGTGATATAGTAGTTGGTAATATCCGGGTTGGTGAAGGCGTTATTTTCACCACCGACCATTTGGAGAGGCTCATCAAACGTAGGAATGTTGGTGGATCCACCGAACATGAGGTGTTCAAACAGATGGGCAAATCCCGTTTTATTTTCATCCTCGTCGCGAGAGCCCACATTGTACAAAATATTGGTAGCTACTACCGACACCGAAGGGTCGGCATGCACTAGTACTTGTAATCCATTATCTAGAGTAAACTGGTCAAAATCAATCACTGATTCTCTTTATTTGAAGGTTTGAATTATTGCTGTTAACAAAAAGCTTTCCCAAATCGTTGCTGGGTTGTACAACTTGCTGAATAAACATTTAGATCAGGCCTCTAATTTTTTTTGCCCGGCATAATTAGTATCATTGAGCTAATTTTTATCAGCCATGCCTACTACGAAGAACCAAACCAGTAACCCTAATCAATTTAGGGAAGTAATCTACCAGTTTTTTGACCTAGTTAAGGAAGAAAGAACGTTTATTTTACTAATAGGGGTTCTTTTTTTTGTGGCAGCCGTCGTATATCCCTATCCAGGGGTAGCCATGTGGTTTGGGTTTCTGGTAGCGGCTTATTCAGCCGTTTCTAACGATAGTATTCAAACCCTGGGAACGTTTATTGCCTCAAATGCCAACCGCCGCTGGTATGTTCTCTGGCTGTATATCGGCGGTATTTTCCTGGCAACGGTTACCATTGGCTGGTTTATGTACGATGGCGGGGTGTCCTTTGGGCGTTTACGCACTACTGAGACCGATGGAAGCCTATCATTTCCCCAGCCAGAAAGCTTTGCTTTTTTACAGATTGCAGCCCCCATTTTCCTGCTGATTCTTACCCGGTTGCGGATGCCCGTGTCTACCACGTTTTTGTTGTTGAGTAGCTTCGCTGTTAGTCCTAGCGCGGTGGGTTCGGTGATTAATAAGAGCTTAACGGCGTATTTAATTGCGTTTGTTTTAGGGCTGACCGTTTGGTTTCTGATTACCAACCTAACCCGAAAGTATTTTGTGGGGAAACCTGCTATCGGTTGGGCAGTGGCTCAGTGGATAACTAGTGGTACGCTGTGGTCAGTCTGGATTATGCAGGATGCCGCGAACATTGCGATTTACCTACCTCGTTCACTGGGGGCATTTCAGTTTCTGGGCTTTGCTCTGATTGTGTTTCTAGGTCTGGGACTGATCTTTTTTCTAAAAGGCGATAAAATACAGGATATTGTGAATGAGAAAAGCGAAGTCACTGACATTCGGGCAGCGACCATCATTGACTTTGTATATGCTTTAATCTTGATCTATAAACTGACGATTAGCACCATTCCAATGAGTACCACTTGGGTGTTTATTGGTCTGTTGGGTGGGCGTGAACTTGGTATCCGATTACGTCAAAAGAGCAATGGCGAAGAGCGCAGAAAAGGTGTAGGGGGCGCCCTGCGAATGGTTGGAAAAGATGTAGGGCTGGCTACAATTGGTTTAATCGTCTCGGTGCTACTAGCAATGGCCGTAAACGAGGGGTTCCGGGTTGAGGTGCTGAAGTACTTTAGTTGAAAAATATTTCGTACAGCGTAGTTTTATCTGAAGAACGAATTTGTAGCTTTTCATTCATCTTCTCAAGCACGACCATATTTTGCCCGTCTGGGAAATGAAATATGTTGGGCAGTTGGTTTTCCTGTCGGGTGGCACCAGTCAGAACTAAATCTACCTTCTCAGATAGGTCTTTACTGATTAATGGGTTGTGCCAAATTACCAGCGATGAGTCAGGTAGTGATCTCCAGAACCGTTTTTTTACCTCTTTAGATTCGGTAACCAGCAAAATACTTTGATCGGCAATGGCGTACTGCCGCAGTTTCCCTCCTGAGATATTCAGCAAATACTGAATATCAGGTGTAAGTAAACCAGTAGCTACAATTGGAACAAGTCTATAATTGTAAGTGCTTGGCTGCCAATGTTCTAGCCAATTTCGCCAATCATCTTCAGTCGTCAATAGCGAAAGATGGTCCATCATTACGAAGTCTAAAGCATTTTCTTTGATTTGCTGAACTATCTGAGGCCATGCTTCCCAATCATTCGCTATTTGGAGTGAGACCCAGCCGCTTTGCCAACGGTCAGTTGTTAGGGAAAAGGTTTGGGCAATGAGGCGGGGACTGATGCCTTTGTCTTCGCCAATGACGATATAATACCTAGTAGCTGGCTGCAACCCCTTCAAATGACAAAAGTAATTTTCCATGCCCATATGAAAATTAGCGGCGGTGATGGTGGATTGAAAAGCGTAGGCTGCGGTGTCTCGCCCATGATCTACCGTATCGTAGTACACTCGCTGCAAATCGGGGCACCCTCCGATGAGTTCCCAGCCGAGCAGTAGGGAAGTAGTTGGAGTCTCGGTAAGGACAAGTCGGTAATTTTGGGTAGTTGCCAGACTGATGCTGGAGAAGCAAATGCTCAATAAGAAAATATAACCAATCTTCGGAAGGTATTCTTTACAATGTAGATAGGTATTGAGGTAACAATTTAGTAACATCGCTCTTAGTCTTCAGAACTAATTTATCATGAAAACCCCTTACGAACATCGGGCTAAGTACGGGCTTTATCACCTTGTTTTTGGAGAGACATCTAAGCAGGCTAGAGTGTTTTACTGGCTATTATTAGGTTTACTATTTGTTCTTAATTTGACCTACATTATTCTGCCTCAAACCGCTGAGTTTAACTCGGCAATGGCGAGCCAGGCCATCAACCCCGGGCCTACTTCCAGGGCGTGTTCGTCAATATCAAACGTAGGCGTATGAACGGATGACGTGATACCCCGGGCTTCGTTGCCCGTACCCAGACGGTAAAAGCAAGCATCCACGTAGTGAGTGTAGTAAGCAAAATCCTCAGCCGCCATCCATAAATCTAAGTCAACTACATTCTCTTCACCTAGGTAATCAGTCGCCAGCCGTTTAGCGCGACGGGTTAGTTCGGGGTTATTTTGTAGAAAAGGATATCCTACCTTAATATCGACATCACAGGAGCCTCCGAGGCTGTTACAAATGCCGTGGGCAATATCTTTAATTTTCTGATGGGCTTTATACCGCCATTCTTCATTTAGTGTGCGAAAGGTGCCTTCTATCTGCACCTCGTTGGGAATAACATTGGTAGCGCCTTGGGCAATTACTTTTCCAAAGGAAAGCACAGACGGTATCTTGGGGTCGGCAGTACGGCTCACCACTTGTTGAAGCGTTACTAGTAATTGGGCGGTAATCATCACCGGATCGATGTTGCTATCGGGCATAGCAGCATGTCCCCCCTTTCCCCGTACGGTCAGATAAATTTCATCAGCACTAGCCATGTACATGCCTTCCCGAAACCCCACCTTACCTGCCGGAAGATGAGGCAATACGTGTTGACCCAGCATGGCTTGGGGAGTTGGATTTTGTAACACTCCTTCTTTTATCATCAACGAAGCCCCTCCCGGAAAACGCTCTTCGCCGGGTTGAAAGATCAGCTTTACCGTTCCTTCAAACTCATCCCGCAACTGCCGAAGGATTCCCGCAGCACCTAATAGGGAAGCGGTATGGACATCATGACCGCAAGCGTGCATTACTCCCTCATTCCTCGATTTATACGGAACATCATTCGCTTCCTGGATGGGCAGGGCATCTATATCTGCCCGCAAAGCTACTACTCGCGAAGACGGATTTTTCCCCTCGATGAGTGCTGTCACTCCGGTATCTGCTACCCCGGTTTGGGGTGACAGGCCCAGCGAGGTTAGTGCTTCCGCTACAAAGCGTGCCGTTTGGTGCTCTTGAAAGGATAACTCCGGATGCTGGTGCAAATGACGGCGGTAGCTAACGGCTTCTTCGGTAAGCTCCCGTGCCTGCGACTTTATGTTGGAAAGTAAAGATTCCATGTAGCTGTTTAGTTGCTTTTTAATCTACTGCCTGGAAAGTTTCGGGCACTAGCAGCACATTGGGAAAGTATTTTCTTAGGGCAATATAGTCTTGTTGGGCTTCCAGACGGGAAGCGTATTGACCAATCCTAGTACGCCAGATAGTTGAGAATCTTACCGCTGGTTCGGCGTCAGGTAATGCTCGATATACTTTGAGTTTAGCTTCGTTGGCTTCCTCCCGGCTATTGCCCGTATATACCTGAAGAGTAAAGCCTTGGTATTCGTTTTTCTCCCGGTTTTGCTCGTCTATGGCATTAAAATATTCCGCCATTTCCTCAGTAACCGCATTGGGAGTAGGCAGGGTAGAAACCGATGAAATGACCTGTTCGGGGTTGGGCTCGCTAGAAGTAATATTCGCCTGAGCAATAGAATCAGAGTAGTGAATCCGGTACGGACTCAAATCTTCACTATACTCATCAGCCCCCTGAGTGCTTATAGTTTTGGTAGGAGCGCACTGCTGAAAAATTACCAAGACTAAGACTACACTAAAGTATAAAAATAGATTCTGCTTCATTTTTCTAAATTTTCCAAAGCCAAAAGTAGACGATTATTATAAAAACTGCTACCTCAACAGGAAATTGTTTTTAGGTGTTATGGTTCAATTGCCGAATGTAAATAGCTTGGAGTAGGGATATACTAACCCCAGCACCACGCACAGCGGCCTTTAGTTTTTCTTGTTTCACATTCCACATCTCATATTTTAGTTATCCGTTCCACCCTTCCCGGTCGAGGCTGCGGTATTGGATGGCCTCAGCGAGGTGTTCTACGGCAATATCATCCGTTCCAGCCAGATCAGCTATCGTGCGGGACACTTTTAGGATACGGTCGTAGGCGCGGGAGGAGAGCCCGAGTCTTTCCATCGCAGTTTTGAGCAGGGTTTTTCCGGCGGGTGATATTTTGCAAATTTCTTTTACCATCGGAGGTGGCATCATGGCGTTGCAGTAGACTGTAGATTCTTCGAATCGTTCGGTTTGTCTCCGTCGGGCAGCGATTACCCGCTCCCGAATGGCTTCACTGCTTTCGGTTTTGCGGTCGGCAGTCATTTCGTCGAAGGGAACCGGATTGACTTCCACGTGAATATCAATGCGGTCGAGCAAAGGACCACTGATTTTGTTAAGGTAGCGCTGCACCGCAGTAGGTGAATCGGGGTGCCCTCCGGTTTGGGCATCGTAAAAATCACCGGAGGGGCTAGGGTTCATACTGGCAATCAACATAAAGTTAGCCGGAAAATTCACCGTTCCCCGGGCCCGGGAGATGGTGACAGCTCGTTCTTCCAACGGTTGACGTAATACTTCCAACACCGTTCGTTTGAACTCCGGCAATTCGTCCAGAAACAGGATACCATTGTGGGCCAAAGAAATTTGTCCGGGCTGAGGAATATTACCGCCTCCTACTAAGGCAGCATCACTAATGGTGTGGTGAGGAGCGCAGAACGGCCGCTGGGCAATCAGTGAGTTATTGCCACCTAGCTTACCGGCCACGGAGTGAATTTTAGTAGTTTCCAGGGCTTCGTGTAGCGTGAGTGGGGGAAGGATGGTAGGGATCCGTCTCGCCAGCATGGTTTTACCTGAGCCAGGTGGGCCAACCATAATGACGTTGTGTCCCCCGGCAGCAGCTACCTCTAGGGCCCGCTTGATGCTTTCGTGCCCTTGTACGTCGGAGAAGTCTACTGTAAACTGATCGATCTCTTCAAAAAACACGTCGCGGGTCTCGTGCCAGAAGGGTTCAATGGTTTGATTGCCTTGCAGAAAATCAATGGTTTCACTAAGGGTTTCTACCCCGATTACTTCTAGATTGTTGACGATAGCAGCTTCTCGGGCATTTTCTTTCGGCAGAATAAAACCTTGGTAATTGTGCTTACGGGCTTCTACCGCAATCGGCAGTACTCCTTTGATGGGGCGTAAAATACCATCTAACGAAAGCTCACCCATGATTAAATACTTAGACAATAGCGTATCTTGAATTTGCCCGGAAGCCGCCAATATTCCCACGGCGATGGGTAGATCGTAGGCTGAACCTTCTTTGCGAATATCGGCGGGAGCTAAGTTCACTACCGTTTTGATGCGAGGCATAGCGTAGCCCGAATGCTTAATGGCAGCTTCCACCCGCTGCTCACTTTCCTTGACGGCACTATCGGGCAACCCTACCATATAAAATTTGGTGCCCTGACCCACGCTTACCTCAATCGTAATCAAGTACGCATCCACTCCAAAAACGGCTCCACCAAACGTTTTAGCTAACATCTTTTTTAGTTGAAAATTGACAATGGAAAATTGATAGTACTAGAGTGTTATGGTGCGTGGTGTTACAGTACTAAAGTTGCATTAGTGTCTACATATCAACTATAGCACCCTAATACTGTAACACTAAAATGATAAACAGGCAAAATTCACACAACTTGATTACACGAATTTCAGCAGCTATGTAGTAAAATGAGTGAATTAGCTTTTCGCAACCACTTGTTTCTCAATAAGAAGTATGAGAATATGAATGACTTTGATATGGATTTCCTGAATGCGGTCGGCGTAGCCGAAGTGGGGAACGCGGACTTCCACGTCGGCCTTATCGGCTAGTTTTCCACCATCTTTTCCGGTGAGGATTACAACCTTCATGTCTTTGGATTGGGCTGCTTCCACAGCTTTAAGAATGTTGTGAGAATTGCCACTGGTGCTAATGGCGAGTAAAGCATCTTGGGGTTGACCTAAGCCTTCAATAAAACGAGAGAAGATTTGATCGTAGCCGTAGTCATTGCTGACACAAGAAATATGGCTGGGGTCAGAGATCGCAATAGCCGGAAGAGCCATTCGCTCGTCGCGGTAGCGTCCGCTCAGTTCTTCGGCAAAGTGCATGGCATCGCAGTGCGAACCACCGTTACCACAACTAATAATTTTCCCACCGTTTCGGATGGTTTGGGCAAAAATAGTAGCCGCTCGCTCGACCCGAGTTAGTAGTTGTTCATCCTGCCGTACTTTTTCTAATAGGCGAGAGGCTTTATCGAGCTCAGCCCGAATCAAATCAATCATGTAAGTCTCTTTTGATCGGTATCAGAGGGATCCTCAGGAGTATCTTTTTTAGGCTCCAACGACGACTCAAAGGATTTGATTTCTTCATCAATCTGGTCTTCCCGCCGTTTCATATCGTACACCTGGGCTTTAATTTCATTTTTCTCCGCTTCTAGCTTGGCAATTTTGCTTTGGTACCGCTGTCGGTCAAACATCGCCCAGGCGAAAACAATCAGAAACATTGCTAGTCCAATCAAAGTAATCGTGCGGATGGTACTAGCGCTTTCTGCCAGACCTTGAGCCACTGATTCATCTAGACTGAAAGCGAAAGCTACCAAAGCCAAATGAAAAAAAATCAGTACCACATAAAAAAATAGGCGAATCGGTTTCATTTCGTAAAGATTAGGTGAAAAATATTGTTAAGAAACAGAACTTAACGAGACTTCTTGAATGAGAATATCAGCCGGAAGACTAAGTCTTTGGGATAGTCGACGAATCATACTAAGCGATAGAGGTATTTTGCGGTTTAGGATTTTAGAGACAGTGCCTTTATCCCCAATAATAGGGATCATGTCTTTAGGTTTGAGATTAAGCTCATCCATTCGCACTTTGATAGCTTCTATTGGATCAGGTGAATCAATGGTATAGTGTTCATCCTCGTATTTTTCGATAAGTAACAGTAGTAATTTTAACTCTTCGGCTTCTGGCATGTTTGGTGGAGTATTCCAAAGCTGGTTTACTCTTGCTAATGCCCGGTCATACTCCTCTTCAGTTTCAATTATTTTAGTAATCATCACACCTTAGTTACATCAATTTTATTGTAATCGGCATGGGTGCCAAACCACTTTATTTGTATTACTTTATACATAAAGCTAAATCGGGCTATCAGCCGATATTTATTATGTAAAACATTGAATACCACGCGATTATCACCTACTACATCAGCACTCGGATAATCTGATCTTACTTCGTTAAAATTCTTCCACTCGGCTTTTTTACAGACCCGATACCATGTATCTAAGGCATTTTTAGCATTAGTGTACTTTAGAGAATATTGTATGAGTGTTCGGCGGTTAATGACATTCACGTATACGAAAATATATATTTGTTGGTTTTTTACCAACTATAGTTATTGGTAAAAAGTCAATAGTTCACAGACCGCAGTCCCTTACTTTTGATCGCCCTCTCTCTTCCTTTTTCCATACTTTTTTCTTCCGTCTTCAGACTTCCTCTTCCATCTTCGTCTCACACCGTCTGCATCTGCGTCAGTTTGCGGTATAATCCATTTTCTTCTACCAACTCTAGGTGTGTGCCCCGCTCTACAATCTTACCCTGCTGGATGACCACAATCTCGTCGGCGTGCTGAATAGTGCTGAGGCGGTGGGCAATGACCAGCGAGGTGCGGTTCTGCATCAGGTGGGTGAGGGCTTTTTGTACCAATTGTTCCGACTCAGAGTCTAAGGCTGAGGTGGCTTCATCTAAAATTAGAATATCCGGGTTTTTCAGCACCGCCCGGGCAATGCTGATGCGCTGACGTTGACCGCCAGAAAGTTTAGAACCTCGTTCACCTACTACTGTTTGGTACTGCTGCGGGGTTTCCATGATAAAATCGTGGGCGTTGGCAATTCGGGCAGCTTGCTCCACTTCTTCCAGACTAGCCTCGGGTTTACCAAAGACAATATTCTTAAAAATAGTATCATTGAATAAAATGGATTCTTGGGTCACAATACCCATGTGCTGGCGCAACGACTTGATCTGATATTCGTTCAGTGGAACATCATCCACGTAAATCGTTCCTTGTCCAGGTTCGTAAAAGCGGGGAAGTAAGTCGGCTAAGGTTGATTTTCCCCCACCCGAGGGACCGACCAAAGCGATGGTTTTTCCCTTCTCGACCGTCAGGTTAATATCTTGCAGCACCAGTTCGTCTTCGTAGGCAAACGAGATATTCTCAAAGCGGATTTCCCGCTCAAATGCCGGTAGGGGACGGGCATTGGGTAAGTCGGTAATTTCCTCCTGAGTATCAATCACCGAAAAAATCCGTTCTCCCGAAGCCAGTCCCCGCTGAATGCTGCTGATAGAATTAGTAATTGACCGCGCCGGGTTTAGCATCTGGGAGAAGATAATGATGTAAGTAATAAACTGACTGGCACTCAGCGATGAATCGTTATTTAGCACCAAGGTGCCCCCAAAAAACAGAATACCCGCCACCACAGTCACGCCCAAAAACTGAGAAGTGGGGGGGGCTAGCTCTTGCTTGCGAGCCATTGATACGTTGGCCCGGGCGTAGTATGTTACCTCCTTTTCAAAAGTATGATGCACCAACTGGCGGGCATTAAATGCCTTCACAATCCGCATTCCTGATAGCACTTCGTCCAAAATACCGACAATACGCCCCAGCGATTCTTGGGTTTCAGTGGCCTTCTTTTTCAAACGTTTGTTAATCTGGGAGATGATCACGCCGGACAGAATGAGCACAAGCAGGACAAAAACAGTAAGTTGGGGCGACATAATGAGCAGCACTGTAAAGTAACCAATGATCGTCGCCGGGTCGCGAAAAGCCATCTTCAGGGTATTTACCACTGAGCTTTCTACCTCCTGCACATCGTTAGTCATGCGTGAGATAATATCGCCCTTCCGTTCGTTGGTAAAGTACCCCAAGTGCAAGCGCGATACCCGGTCAAAAATCTGCAAACGTAATTTCTGAATCACCGTAGCCCGGATTTTGGCCAGGGTGATGCCCGCCACGTAGCGAAACAGGTTGGACAAAAAGACTGATAGCACAATAACTACGCAAACAAACCCCAGTGCTCCGACCTTCCCATACTGATCAATCACTTGTAGAAAGTAATAGTTAAAAGTGGCTATTACGTAGTTAACCGACAGCGAAAAATCGGGGGCACTTTGCGTGGCTACCACCGTATTTTCATCTACCTGATTGAAAAGCACTTCAAACAAGGGGATCAGCAAGGTTAGGTTAATCAACCCAAATAAAATGGATAAGGAAGCAAATACCAGATACTGGGGGACATGACGACGGTAGGGTTTAGCAAAAGAAAGGATTCGTAAGTAAGTCTTCATAATTTACTGCCCCGGCGTTCCATTCTTGCCAATTAAACAAGATGTGGAAAACTCAGTTAAGAGGTAAGTTTTGTGCTAATGTTATCGTAATTGTTAAAGCGCAAAGCTAGTATGTTTTTAAGTATTTTGGTAAAATTGCCGAACATTGTGTTAGGGCGACCGTCGCACGGTGTTCATGTGTTCTGGTATTCATGTTTACACAATAACTTTGAACACTTTTTTCATCTGAAATTTAACGACTAAGAATATGTTTGATGCAAACGGAACCGAAGGATTAGAATTATTTACCTGGATTGTAGGGGGACTACTAGGAATTGCCGCCGCCTTGACGTTCACCCATTTTTTAGCGGTACAAAAGGAAGATAGTGAGAACGATGAGGAAATCTCAGAAGTGAAACCCGCTAGGAAGAAAGTCGAGAACCAGTGACTGATGGGCAAACTTTTTAAAATTATTTTTGACAACCCAGTTACTATTCTGCTCACTTTACTCTTACTAGCCGCAATCATAGCGGTCATCTTTACCGATCTTTTTACTTTCGTTTAAGGGGCAACCCAACTGCCTTCCCAGGAATTTTCGCTCCAGCTAAACTGCGCACGAAGATGCCCTTCCCGACTTAGTTTTAGGAAATCGAGTTGATACACTGTACTGACAATAAGTGCGAAATTTCCGTAGCCTACCTCGGTATTTTCTCGGGTTGGTTGTTCTTTAAAATCTTCGGGTAAGTTATCAGTATACTGATCAGTAGACGTTCCAGGAGGGTTCGGCCCTAAATAATCTCCCCGGCTTTTCGGAGGAATAGTTTCCCACCTTTCTCCACTTTTTTCATCCTGCTGATGTATCTCCGTGAGCACCTTCGCCCGGATTTGTTCTTTGCTACTGTGGTCGTAAAACAGCCAGTGAGCTTCTCTACTTGCTTGGATGGCAGCTACTTTTTGCGTTCGGCTATCTGAATAACAAATAAGTTGCCTCAGTTCCCGGTTTGCCTTCCGGAGCACCACGGTGCGCTGCTCCACACCATTTTGGTGGTGAAAAGTGGCAAAAGATGGGAAATGGTAGGGATGCTTACCATCAGCTCCGCCCCGTAGCAGCATGCCCCAAACATGGTCGAGTATTTCTTCTAAGGTTGATTCGGGTGAGATCATACTTAATTTCTCTTTTTTGCGTGTATTTTCCCGCGATAAACTAAACTCTGCCGATTCAGTCGATTTACCGTTTGGGAGGAATCAACCATAGACCGGGCAATGGTGACTGCTTGAACTAGTTGATCTTCCGATAGCTGACGGTAGGCTGGAATTTTGCTGGTACGGTCTAGGTGGTTGTACCAACAATCCTCAAACAGCGTATCCAAGATTATGCGCTGGAAACAGTGGTTGAACCGGACAGGCAAACATTGCTGGCTTGCCATCTGGGGTAGCACCTCGTTCGTCAGCCTCAAATACTCCTGATAAAATTGGTGGATTTGCACAACTATTCAACTTACTTTGGGGCTCGATGTTCAGTAAAACAAGGGGCATTTGAGGTCTTACCTCTCTGGGTAGCCAATACAAATATTACGAGCAGCGGGCGGGATGGGCTGGTGGAGTAAAGTTTCAATTTTCTGATAGTCTTCACAAGCTCCTACCTTATCATCAGTCATATAGCGACAGTATCCTCTCATTTTATACAGTTCAGAACTGAACGGATTGCGCCGGATCAGTTCGTTCAGGTGCCTCATAGCTGGTTTGTATTTTTGTTTTTGGTACAAATCATTTGCTTGCTGAGCCAAGCTCTGGTCGGTTAGAGTTTTTCTACTAGTATTACCTTCGGCTACCAATTTGATCTCCTCTTGCATAAATCCCGCACTGTGGGCTGTCAGATTATAGATATGACCATTGATGATAAAGTGTACGGGAAAAAATAGAACGTATGATTTTTCTTCTAAGCTGTCAGGGAGCCATATTTTCTCGGTTTTTTTGAATACATGGATGACCTCTTCATCGATTTCTTTTCCCAAAGAATTGATAATATTCCATTCTGAAATTTCGCCCGAAGGGTGTAGAACGAAGGAAATGATGGAAGTACCAATGATCTCACTCTGACGGGCAGAACGAGGATATCGGAGTGTTTCTGCTATTAGCTTGTAAAATGTAGGAGCTCCTCCTTCCACTCGATAGCTGGGGAAATGGTCTAAAGTGTCAGGTGGAGTAGCGAAGAGTAGGGGCGGACAAATAGTAAATTGAATCATGAAAAAAGACTTGGGGAGAGCAAAAAATAATGACCGGAAAAGCATAAAGTACGTCTTAGGGTTAGTCGTTTAGCTAAGATAATAAAAAATCAGTTATCAATTTACTAATTTAATTAACTGATTTACAGGTAGTTAATCCTAATACTATCTAAAAAATTTAAAAATACATCTTCACGAGTGTAACTTTCTTGCCAGATACCTTGTATAACAAAGTACTATACGATACATTTGTCAGAAATAATATTAATCCAAGATGTTACAACTGCTATCTCAATCAAAACTTATTGTGCAGATCTTGCTGATTGCCATTGCTACCTTAGTGGGAGTGTGTTCATCGCCCCCCGCCCGTAGCAATGAACCACCCAAAGAGGTAGTAGAGGCTAAACCAGTGAAGAACCGGACATTATTTGAGGTGAACTTCGTTTCGTCTAACTTACAACAGTTTAAGAGCTTAGCTTACTGACAACCGAACCAGTAAAACAACATTAACCCAAGAAAATAATGGATTCATGAAAATCGAAAACACTCAGGTGCAGATGCGAAAGGGTATTTTAGAATACTGCATCCTGCACATCATCTCTCGGGGCGAAGTATACGCTTCCGATATGCTAGAGGAACTTACTTCGGCCAAAATTATGGTGGTGGAGGGAACACTTTATCCACTACTAACCCGCCTGCGAAAAGCCGGACTAGTCGACTACCAGTGGGTAGAGTCAACGTCCGGGCCGCCCCGCAAGTATTACACCCTAACCCAAGCTGGGCAAGACTTCCTTACCCAGCTTAAAACAACTTGGGAAGAATTAGTCAAATCAACCAACCAAATAACAACCAATAATAACGGTAGCGAAAGTCTACCGACCCCCGTTACCGACCCCCAAAAATCATCGCAATCATGAAACGAAATATAAGTATTAACATTAGTGGCATAATCTTTCACGTAGAGGAGGATGGTTACGAATTGTTACGGAGCTACCTGGACTCTATATCCCGCTATTTTTCCAACTACGAAGACAGTAAAGAAATTACGGACGATATTGAGAGCCGTATTGCCGAAATCTTTCTCAAAAAACTAAACCCTTCCAAGCAAGTAATTACCAAGGAAGATGTGGAAGGAGTAATCGCTACCATGGGCAGTGTAGAAGACTTTGCTGCTCAGGATTACGGTGATGAAGAAGCCTTTGCTTACACTGACAATCCAAAGGGTCAAACTGAAGGTCAGTCTTCTTCCGAAGAGTCGGAGGATCGTCGTCGCTTGTACCGCGATACCCAACGAAAAATTCTGGGCGGAGTAGCCGCTGGAGTTGCTCATTACTTCCGGGTTGATCCGCTTTGGGTTCGTCTACTGCTGATTTTTGGTTTATTCGCCGACGCATTTATCACTTTCGGGGCACTGAGTACTATTACCTTCATTACTTATATTGTTTTCTGGATTGTAGTACCCGGACGAACCGATCTGGAGCAGGGTGAGAAGATCAAAAAGCTGTTCCGCGATCCCGACAACGAAGTTATTGGCGGAGTAGCGGGTGGTCTAGCGGCCTACTTCGGCACCGATGCTACCGTACTTCGTTTACTATTTGTATTAGCGGTATTATTCGGAGGAGGTGGACTTATCATCTACATTGTACTGTGGATTATCACTCCTCAAGCTAAAACAATCACCGACCGCATGCAGATGAAGGGCGAACCCGTGACGCTCTCCAATATCGAGTCCAGTGTAAAAAAAAACTTTAGCGTAAGCGAGAGTGGCGAGGAGAGTACGCTACTGAGAGCTGTGCTCTTTCCTTTCCGCCTGATAGCCGTCATTTTTGCCAACTTAGGCAAGGCATTGGGCGGATTGCTGGTGTTCGTTGGCGAGGCCGCCCGCGTATTATTCGGCCTGTTACTGATTCTCATTGGTGTCGCTTTTCTTCTGTCTTTACTAGCTATTTCGGGGGTAACCCTGGGCTTGGCTACGTTAGAACCCTTTGAACTTGGGGTAAACATTCCAATAGAGGTTATCCAAAACAGTTTTTCCCCGGCGAGTATCGTATTCCTAATGGGTGCTCTTTTGTTAGCTACCCTCGGCCTAGTGATTAGTGGTATCTCCGTGATTGCGCGTCGCCGCTTACTGCGTTCAGCCGTAGTTTGGACAGGAGTAGGTTTGTGGTTTGTCTGCCTGATTGGCCTGGCAGCTACGGTACCCCCGGTAGTAATAGACTTTCGGGAAGAAGCCCGGTATACGGACACTGAAGAATTGTCACTCAATGGCGAAACGGCTATCTTACAACTTACCGAATATCCTGATTATGACGATCCGAAAGTAGACCTAACGATTGTGGGCTACGAAGGCGATCAATACGAACTTGAGAAAAAATTTCAAGCTCGAGGGAGCAGTCGGAAGCGGGCTCTAGAAAATGCCCAGCTGGTTACTTACGATATATTTATCCAAGACTCAGTAGTTTCGTTTCCTCCGGTGTATACGTTTAAAGAAGGAGCAAAATTTCGGGGGCAGGAATTAGATCTAACGCTGCGGGTTCCTTACAACCAACCTTTCCAGATGGAACGTAACCTCACTGAGATACTAAGAAATACCCTATACCGTTACGGCTATCGAAGGTACGATCTGCCCGGCAATACCTTTATGTTTACCGAAAAAGGGTTGATCTGCACCACTTGTCCGGAAGAAGAAAGTGAGCCAGCTACTTCTATCGATACTTTAGATAACTTTACCAATGAAACGGGTGGCGAGAGCTACCGACTCGGCATTCGTGACTTTGAATCAATAGAGGTGCGGGGACCGTTTCGGGTAGAAATTAGCCCAGCTGAGGAATACTCGGTAGATGTAACATCTGACCAACTTCCTCTGAGCCGAATGAAGGCTAGTAAGGAAGGTAATCGGTTAGTGATTTACTACGACGGCAACTACTCCGATCGCCGCAAAGAAGTCTATGAGGTAAAAATTAGTACACCCACGTTACGACAACTACGGCTGAAGGGTGATGCTGATGCCACCTTAACCGAGTTTCCTAGCCAAAACCTGAATCTGGATTTATCCGGATCAGCAAAATTACTAGCTGAGGTAGATGCCGATTCTATAGCTATCGACATGACCGGGGATGCTGATGTCCGGCTTTTAGGTGAATCTCAGTCCCTGGATGCTAAGCTAGGCGGTTCATCCCAGCTTAGGGCTCTTGATTTGAGTACTAGTGTAGCGCGAGTTGATAGCCGGGCAGCTTCTGAAGCCGCTGTTAACGTAAGTGATAGCCTAGATGCCCAGATTAGCGGGGCCGGACGAGTAGAATACCGAGGCGATGCTCAGGTAGAAGTAAACGATGCAGGAAAGACCAAACTACGAAAGATAGCCGAGTCCGAAGACGCATCGTAATTCGCAGCCTTCTACTTACTAAGTTCGCATCTTTACCAATAAAATTGGTGGAAGTAGTATCTTGGGCACATGAATAAACCGGAGATACGAACGGTAGAGGTAGTTCGGTACCTGCAACCGCTGCGGGAAGGAGGCTCGCTACCAGCCATTGTAGAAGCTGACGATGGATTTTTGTACGTACTGAAGTTTCGGGGAGCAGGGCAGGGCAAAAAAGCATTAATTGCAGAATTAATCGGGGGCGAACTGGCTCGGGCTATTGGACTAAAGGTGCCGGAGCTGGTCTTTATGAACCTGGATGATTCGTTTAGCAAAACTGAGCCGGACGAAGAAATACAGGATTTGCTACGGTTCAGCGTGGGACTGAACTTAGGCTTACACTACCTATCGGGTGCTATTACCTACGATCCACTAGTTTCAGTTGCTGATCCACTCACCGCCTCTAAAGTGCTACTGCTAGATAGCATCATCGCTAACGTTGACCGTACCTACAAAAACACCAATATGCTGAACTGGCAGCGGGAACTGTGGCTGATTGACCACGGTGCCAGTTTGTACTTTCACCATTCGTGGGATAATTGGCAAGACCACGCCCAGCGTACGTTTCCGCTAGTGAAAGATCACGTGCTGCTGAACCGAGCCACTCAGCTAGACAAAGCTTCTCAGGAAATCAGATCGGCATTAAGTCCTGAAACTATTCAGGGTATTGTTGCGGTCATTCCCAATGACTGGCTGATGGAAGAAGGCGAGTCTATTTCTCCTCAGGAAAAGAGAGAAGTATACGTCGAGGTTTTCACCACTCGCTTATCCAATATTGATTTACTCGCTAAAGAAGCTACCAATGCCCGACAAGCAAGTGTATGAATACGCCTTCATCCGCTTCGTCCCTCGGGTAGAGCGGGAGGAGTTCCTGAACGTGGGAGTGATTCTTTTCTGCAAAAGTAAGCGGTTTCTTCAGATGAAGTACCAAATTGATACCCAACGTCTTCAAGCGTTTGCCTCAGAAGTTGATCTTACCGAACTGGAGCGATATCTAGAAGCTTGGGATGCCATCTGTCAAGGCAAAGCCCAAGACCAGCCTATCGCCCAGCTCGACCCCGCCCGCCGGTTTCGTTGGCTAACTGCTACCCGCAGTACCATTATCCAAAGCTCCCAAGTCCATCCCGGTTTGTGTGCCGACCCTGATACAGTGCTGAATAAGCTATTTACCGATTATGTGCTTTAGTTGGTTAGAGCTGGGAGTCCGAAGACCAGATTTGGAAGTTGGAAATTAGAAACTGGAAATTGCTCGACAGAAACTGATGATCAACGCTATTCAGGGATATACACTTCGGCCTCCGGACTCCTGCTTCCGGTCTCTATCATCAACCGTGCATTGTCAACTTTCAACTAACATCGTAGTATTGATTACTAAAAAATTGCATTTTCGCTTCTTCAATGGCTGACACTACTACGATAAAACCTGCTACTGGACTGGTCCGGCGACTAGGGTTACTTGGATTGGCTGCTACCGGAATCTGCTCTATGCTGGGAGCCTCGATCAATGTGGTGCCCTTTATGATTCAGCGCAATGTGCCAGGTATTGGCCCGTATGTGCTTGCCGCCTTTCTGTTAGCTGCTGTTCCGGCGGTGCTGGCAGCCTTTGCTTACAGTTTGTTGGCATCGGCCATGCCTCGGGCGGGGGGAAGCTACTTGTACGCTAGTCGCGGACTGCATCCGTACCTGGGATTTGTAGCTAGTTTCTCCCAGTGGTTTGGGTTGTCCATTGTCATCGGGGTGATTGCCTACGTGATTATTCCCTTTTTTCGGGACATTGCCTTGGGGCTGGACTGGCCGGAGGTAGCGACTTGGTTAGAAGTTGGGTGGGTAAGAGTAAGTTTGGCGTTGCTACTGTTGTGGACGTTCGTACTAGTAAATATCCGGGGGGCTAAGTTTTACGAGCGAACTATTATTCCGCTCATGTTCCTGATGTTCGGGTTGGGGACTATTGTCATTGTAGCCGGGTTCTGGTTTTCCCCGGCTGACTTTGCTACAGGATTACAAGAACAGCAAGGACAAGTCTTAGCGACTAACGCGGAAGCTACCTTTCAATGGTCTACATTTCTAGCTGCAGCGGCTTTACTCTTCTCGAGCTTCATCGGGTTTGATTCTATTGCTCAGGCCGGAGGTGAAGCCAAAAACCCCAATCGTAACCTGCCACTGGCTATTGCCCTAGCGATTACGGTAGTCGGAAGTTTTTACTTTTTATTTACGGCAGCGGTTTATCATACGGTGCCTTGGCAGTTTGTAGCGCAGGAAGCTACGCAGCAGGATATCAGTGCACCCGGATTACTACGCTACGTGCTTCCGGCCGGGTTAGCCGTGGCAATTGTGGCCGGGGCAGCTATTGCTCTTATTAACGATTTACCTGCAATGCTGCTTTCGGTATCCCGGCTGATGTTTGCCTGGGCTGAGGATGGTATCTTTCCTCGAAGAATCACTGAAGTGCATCCGGTATGGCGTACTCCGCATATTGCCCTACTGCTGAGTGGCGGTATGGCTACGGTGGGTATTTTAGGCAGTCATTTTGCCGGAGATTTTTTTCTGGGTATTGATATTATGGTTACCTCCATGATGGTTAACTTTCTACTGATGTGCCTCACCCTGGTTACCATTGCTCGGGTAAACCCGACATTAGCCCAAAACATTAAAATAATTAAACGGCAAAATTTCCGAATGCTATTGGGCTGGGCAGGAACGCTGGTGCTTTTAGGATTTCTGGTTATTCATATCTGGAAAGATTTACGTAGCGAAACCGACGCCTGGTACTTTCATTCTACCTACATCTGGCTCATTGTGATGCTGTTAGCTTCTCTACTATTTTTTGTTCGCTGGTCTTCACTCCAGAAAAAGGGTATAGATCTTCGCCGTCAATTTTCAACTTTACCCCCTGAATAATGGTCACCTACACTGAACTTGCCCCTGATCTAAAAATATCCCAAGTACTCACCGGACTTTGGCAGATTGCCGATATGGAGCGCGATGGACAAACCCTCAACCCCCAAACTACCGCTCAAGCGATGGATCCCTACGTACAAGCCGGGTTCACTACTTTCGATATGGCTGACCACTACGGTTCGGCGGAAGTAATTGCCGGAATGTATTGTAAGCAAAACACTACCGAGCAACCGGTACAACTACTTACCAAATGGGTTCCCAAACCAGGACCAGTTACCAAAGATGAGGTGCGGAAAGCAGTACAACGGTCATTAGACCGAATGCAACTCGATACCCTAGACCTACTACAATTTCACGCCTGGAACTACGCTGATCCAGTATGGCTGGATAGCCTATTTTGGTTGCAGGAGTTGAAAGAGGAGGGGCTAATTCGCCATTTAGGCGTTACTAATTTTGATGCGGCGCATTTGCGAGTAGCAGTAGCTAGTGGTATTGAAATTGTGTCTAACCAGATATGCTACTCGCTGATTGACCAGCGGGCGCACGGAGCCATGACGGAGGTATGCCGACAGTATGGAGTAAGCATACTGGCATTTGGGACGCTGGCGGGAGGCTTCTTAACCGAAGAGTGGCTGGATAAGCCCGAGCCTGATGTAGACGAAGAGCATACCTGGTCACAGATGAAGTATAAACGCTTTATTGATGCTGCGGGGGGCTGGGACAAGTTTCAATTGCTACTGCAAGCACTACATCAGGTAGCCGATAAACATCAGGTGCCGATGGCTACCGTGGCTACCCGCTTTATTTTAGATCAACCCACCGTAGCTGGGGTGATTTTAGGAGCCCGACTGGGCAAGAGCGAGTACATTCGGGAAAACCAGAAGATATTTGAGCTTCAGCTGGATATTGAAGATCATCAAAAGTTACAACAAGCCCAACAGGGGTTAAATCCAATACCAGGCGACTGTGGCGATGAGTACCGTAAACCTCCTTTCCTCACCGCCTCCGGCGACCTAAGCCACCATCTGGATACTATGCCCCAGCCGTATGAACTCGTTGAGTATCGCGGTCGGCAAAAAGTGTTTAGCGGCACCAGTTGGGAAGATATGGCGGGCTACTGCCGAGCGGTCCGCAGCGGTGATCGTATCTCGGTATCGGGCACTACCGCTACCCACGGCTCAAGGCAGATCGGTGGAAGCGATGCCGCCGCCCAAACCCACTTTGTGATTGATAAAATTCAGGGAGCCATTGAGTCACTAGGTGGTTCGCTGGAAGATGTGGTACGTACCCGTATTTTTGTCAATGATATTAACGACTGGGAAGCCGTAGCCCGCGCCCACGGCGAACGCTTTGGCAGTATCCAACCCGCCAACACCCTGGTAGAAGCCAAACTAGTAGGCGAAGGCTACCTGGTAGAAATTGAATCCGAAGCCTGGTTGAGTGACTTACCTAAGTAGTAATTGAGTAGGCAGATAAAAGAAACCTAGTACAACCCCCCGCACCTGTTGCGGGGTCTACAGCTTATTACCAGGGAGACCCCGGAATTCGCAAAGCCTCATCCGGGGATATTGCTAAAAACTCTACTCATCTACTTAACCTACCCAGACTACCAGCGAGTAACCACTTATGGTAATTAACGAAGAATTACAGAACAGGCAGCAACGATCTATAAGCCAAAAACAACTCCATTTAACCAGTCATTAATAGTTTATTGAGCCCAAGCGATAGCTGATGACTAGTTGGTAGTAGGCTATCAGGCTGGAGCGATCGTAGATAACTGGTCAGTAACGATCTATTTGGGTGGGGATGTGGCTTATGACCCGTCAGTAATAACTTTTTGTCTGGGGGATACTGCTAATGACTGCTCAGTAGCGATCTCTTGCGCTGAATATTTCGTTCCGAACTAGTAAAATATAATCTATCCCAGAGTACTTTTCACTGCTGACCAGCCATATCACTAATATTTTCTCGAGTAAACTACTGATGATCGGTAATATAGCAACACCCAAAGAAAAAATTGCACCAATTATAAGTCTTTTTACTTATTAAACGTAAGTATAAAGCGCATAATAACACTTTTTGCCATTTCTTGCATTTTATAAGTAGATTTTGTCTACCTATTGGTTCAAGTTGTTTTTTTGGCAATATTTAGGTGCGCTCAACTAAAATTTACCGTATTAATATTATTAATGCGCTTTTTACCAAATGAAATGCAAAAATTCACTTGTATTTCATTTAGTCTTCAACAATAAATATATAATGAAAAAAAAGTACAAAGACCCAAAACCAGATATTCTTAGAATAGAAGAATTAGTATTAGCAGTCAAGTCTGGCGACATAAAACTTCCAAAATTTCAAAGACCATTTGTCTGGACAAAAACCGATATAATTAAATTGTGGGACAGTATTTACAATGGATATCCTATAGGAAGTATATTACTTTGGCTTACACATGAAGAACTAGCAAGCGAGAGGGAAATAGCCGATTTAGAAATTAATCAGAGAGAGGAGGAGTATCCAACAAATTATTTGCTTGATGGACAACAAAGATTATCTACACTATGCGGACCTCTCTTCTGGAAGGGAAACAACAAGAAAAGTCCTTGGAATATAGTATTTGACTTAGATTCTGAAAAATTTGTGTACCATGACGGTGTAGATAGAGTTTCACTTTTCCCTCTAAATAAATTACTTGATACGAGGGATTTTAATAAACAATGTTCAGCATTTGAAGCTGCTGGCGAAAAAGCAGATAATTATTATGAAAATGCAAATCAGCTATTGAACTCCATTAAAGACTACAAGATTGCTGCTGTAAAAATTGGTGATATGAAGCTCAATGAAGTCGCTCCCATTTTTGAAAGAATAAACAGTTCAGGTAGACAATTGACAATGGTAGATTTGATGCGAGCTGCAACTTGGAAAGGAGGGTTTGATCTTAATGACGCGATAAAAGCAATTAAAGAAGCGTGCGAAAAAAAGAATTTCGAGGACATCAAGGACACCCATATCTTAAGAAGTATTTCCGCTTGTGTTGGCCTTGGTATTCACAAAGAGGATATTGATAAGCTAAGAGATTGTACTTCTGCTGATTTGAAATTAGCAGCTAGTAATTCCGTTGTAGCATATCAACTGGCTGTTGATTTTCTGACAAGCGAACTATTGTTACCTTCAATTAGCTATCTTCCCTACGCATTGCAACTGACATACTTAGTTGAATACTTCAATCTAAATCCTACCCCCGATATCCATGAAAGAATGGAGCTTAAGAATTGGTTTTGGAAAACTTCTTTTACAGGACATTTTGGGAGAGCAAATACTGGTTTGATTACCAGAAACCTCGCCTACATAAGGAAATTTGCAACAAAAGAAATTGATAAAGTTCCTGTTGAGGAAAAAATCAATTTTAAAGGTTTTGTACTTGATACTTTTGTTCTTAATAAGGCTTCTAGTTTAACCTTTGCCCTTCTACTTGGAGAACAAAAACCACTTAGTCTCTTGAATGGGGGCGCAGTAGACTTAAAGCGCGCTCTTGCATACACAAACAAACTTGAATTTCATCATATTTTCCCAGATGCATACCTTAAAAAGGTAGGCCTTTCTAGTACTCAAAGAAATCACCATGCTAATATTTGTATGCTGAATTTGACCAATAATCGAGAAATTTCTGACTCAAGGCCTTCAGAATATTTTAAGGAAATAGAGAAGCGAATAGGAAACCAACTTGAAACAGTTTTAAAAAGTAATTTCATGAACCTTAACGCTTTTGAGGCAGGCCTAGATAATGATTATGAAAAATTTATCGATATCAGAAAAGATTTGATATCAGAAGGAATAAAAAAGCTTGTCGATAAAGAAGTTATATAGTCGCCACACGCAAAAATAACTGGTAACTGATATAATGCGAGAATACTGACTTAAATGACAAAACTACAATTACTCGATTATTCAGATAGCAAGGTAGCAGAAGTGATGGTTAAGAAAAATACGTCCGGGTTATTCACTGGATATTTACTATCTAATTCCTTTACTGACGACCAGCTCAAAATATTTCGTGCGTTTGAAGATAATGTGAACAGTAACGTTCTTTCTAACTTAGATGCCTTAACGCAGCAGATTGAAGCATTTGGGTTGAAGGTGATCAATCCAGCATCTTCTATTGAAGAGTTTGAAGCTAAAGGTATTTATGACTTTCAGATGTTTGGCAGTAGAGTTTCATTCCGAATGAAAACATAAATCAGGTTAAGAGGAAAAAGAAAGTAATAATATCCGTAATCAGTGGGACGAAGAATTTCTTACAGCATTCCGAAATATTCATCTTCATTGTCAGAGTTGGTTGACAATGATTTTGCTGATTTTCGGAAATGGTTTTTAAAAACCAATAGAGAATCCATTGAGGAATATAATGAGTCAATCGGAAGCGCCCATTTCATAAATACCCTAGAAAAAACCGAGTCCTTTAATCAATTGTGGGAAGGTGGTCAACAAAAAGTTGATGAATTAGTATTAGAGTTTCTGGGTACTTACTGTGATTGGGGCGAAGGAAGAAAGCTGATCCGCCCTATTGGTCCCGACTTTTCTACCTGGAGATACTCAGCTAGCGATAAACTGATCCAGAAACATATGGATGAAGACTCGAGGCGGCTGTGGGGCTATCTCTTTACTGGTCGGTCTCTGATAGATGATAACAAGTTCATTCCTGATGAGGATAGGTTTAGAATTGGCTACTGGAAGCCGCAGGAAAGCTCTCATTTCTTGCTAGCAATTCGCAATACATTGGGCTCTTTAGATGAAATCCAAGAGAAATTCTGGACGAAAAAGGAAAAGAGAAATTACGAACAGGCACTTCGGGCACCAAACAAGCAGGGCTATGTTGGTATCTCTAATCATAATCCAGTTTCATCAGGAATTGAATATGTCCTGCAAACTTTGGAAGAACTGTCGGGCAATCACGTAGATTTGATCTTTGCCACTGAATAAATTTACTTTACTCAGTAGTATTTTTCGATCAAATTTTAAGATGCAAAATAATTATCTTGTCATGATGGATAGCCAAGAGAGATACATCAATCCCTTTACTGACTTCGGGTTTAAAAAACTGTTTGGCACTGAGTTTAACAAAGAACTGCTCATCGATTTCCTTAATCAGGTACTCGCTGATCGAGAACAGGTTCAGGACTTAACCTACCTAAACACCGAACATCTGGGCAATACCGAAATTGACCGAAAAGCGATCTTCGATGGCTCCGGCCACCCGGTTATACTGCGAGAACGAGCGTGGTGAGAAGTTTATCATCGAGCTACAGAATGTTAAGCAGCAATATTTCAAGGATCGCAGTATTTTCTACTCTACGTTTACTATTCAAAGTCAAGCGTCCAAGGGCAAAGAATGGAACTATTTTTAAAAGCCGTCTACACCATTGGTATACTTAACTTCAGCTTCCAGGATACCAGCGAGCAAGGGCGCTTCCTGCGAGAAATTCAACTGATAGATAACCAGACTTTTGAAGTATTCTACCATAAACTAATGTTTCTCTACCTAGAGATGCCTAAATTCAATAAAGAAGAAAGTGAGTTAGTCAGCCAGTTCGATAAATGGATGTATGTACTGAAGAATTTAAACAGATTGCAGGAAAGACCAGTAAAACTACAAGAAAGAGTATTCAAGAAATTATTCGAGGAGGCAGAGATTGCCAGATTAAAACCAAAAGAAATGCAAACTTATCAAGAAAGCCTAAAAGCATACCGCGATAATAAAAATACAATGGATTATGCAATTAATGAAGCGGTATCAGAAGCTATAGATAAAAAGACCACGGAATTTGCCAAGAAGTTGAAGCAAAAAGGGGTTGACATCGAAGTAATTATTGACACAACTGGCTTAACCAAAGAGCAAATTGAAAAGCTTTGAAAAAAGCTGTATTTTTTGTGCAAAATTGTGGCTATGAGCGTACAAACTATTCATATAGAACTCCCGTCAGACATTTTGCTTACGCTCAACGAGAACGAAGAAGAGCTACAACAGCAGGTTAAACAAGCGTTAGCTATTCAACTTTACCGACAGCAGAAAATTACATTGGGTAAAGCTGCCCAAATTGCTAACTTAAGCCGACTGTCGTCTGAAAATCTATTAGCTGAGAACAATATACCTATTTCTAATCTAGGCATTGAAGATGTGCTCGCTGATGTAGAAAAACTACGTTAGTATGAATCGGGGCGTAGTTATTTCGGATACCAGTCCTATGAAACGAAGATAAGTTTTTAGGAAATAATCATCCAGAAGATTAAAAGGATGAATATCTTGCTGAATCACTACAAACTACCTGCTGATGATTCGTCTTACACTACTTATACTGACTTTCACTTGGGCGCAAAGCAGCTTTGCTCAAAGCTACGAGCCCGAAAAATTCCAGAACCTGGTCATCCGTAACGTGGGCCCGGCTAATATGAGCGGGCGCATTACGGCGATTGATGTGGTAGATGGTAATACCAAAACGATCTACGTGGGAGCGGCTTCGGGTGGAGTGTGGAAATCGGAAAATGGTGGGACGGCGTGGACGAGTATTTTTGATGATGCTCCGACGCAGAATGTAGGCGCAGTAGCGGTGCAGCCGGATAACTCCAACGTGGTGTGGGTTGGCACCGGAGAGGGGAATCCGCGCAACTCTATGAACCTAGGGCAAGGGTTATTTAAAAGTCGTGATGCCGGAAAGACCTGGGAGCTAGTTGGGCTAGAGGAAACTAAAACCATCCACCGCATCTTAATTGATCCTGCCGACGGAAACGTAGTCTACGTGGGGGCGATGGGCGACCCGTTTAGTCCGAATGAGCATCGGGGAGTGTACAAGACTACCGACAGTGGGCAGACCTGGAACCAGATTCTGTTTACCAATGACCAGTCAGGAGTAGGAGACATGGTGATGGACCCGAGCAATCCTCAAAAGATTTTTGCGGCGATGTACGAGCATCGGCGAACGCCTTACAGTTTTACGTCGGGTGGACCGGGTTCAGGACTATTTGTGACGATGGATGGCGGTGAGAACTGGCAGCAACTGGGTGAAGAAAACGGCTTGCCCGCCGGAGAACTGGGGCGTATCGGGGTTGCCATTGCCCCGAGTAATCCTAATCGGGTATACGCCAAAGTGGAAGCTAAGAAAAATGTCCTCTACCGCAGCGACGATGGGGGATTTACCTGGGAGATGATTAATGATAATCCTAAGTTTACCAATAATCGGCCGTTCTACTTTCAGGAATTAGCGGTGGATCCCGCCGACGAAAATCGGCTGTATAACATCTATCAACCGCTGAGTGTGAGCTACGACGGGGGCGAAAGCTTTGATCCAGTTCCAATGATTCCGGCGGATGAGACTAAAGGTATTCACGCCGACTTTCACGCCTTTTGGGTTGATCCTAACGACCCTGAATTCTTCATTATTGGCGGTGATGGTGGGTTGGGTATCACCCATGATCACGGCAGGAGTTGGTACTTTCCCGAAACCATTCCAGTGGCGCAGTTTTACCATATTGCGGTGGATAACCAGATACCTTACAATGTGTACGGTGGGATGCAGGATAACGGCAACTGGTCGGGGCCCGGTTACGTCTGGAAGCGAGGCGGCATCCGCACGCTCTACTGGCAATATTTAGTGGGGGGCGACGGATTCTATATCTCGCCCGATTCCGCCAACGCTCGCTTTGGCTACGGCACCTCCCAAAACGGTGACCTCTACCGCTACGATAAGCTAACGGGCTACTACCAGAGCATCAAGCCGCCTGCGCCTGATCTGAATACCCGCCTACGCTTCAACTGGAATGCCGGTTTTGCCCGTGATCTTCACAATCAAGATGTTGCTTACTACGGCAGTCAGTTCGTGCATAAAACAACGGACAGAGGAGCAACCTGGGAGATTATTTCTCCCGACTTAACTACCAATAACCCCAATCAGCAAAAACAGGACTACGGCGGGCTAACCATTGATGCATCCGGAGCCGAGTTCTATAACGCTATATTGACTATTGCCCCTAGTCCGCTGGAAGAAGAAACTATTTGGGTTGGTACTGACGATGGGCAAGTACAACTCACTCGCAACGGGGGAAAAGACTGGCAGAATATTACGGCAAATGTAAACGGTTTGCCCGAACAAGCCTGGGTTACCCAGATTCAAGCCTCTCGCTACGATGCTGGAACGGCCTGGATAGTAGTAAACGACTATCGCCAGGGCGATTACGCTCCCTACTTGTACCTGACCCGTGACTACGGGAAAAGCTGGGAGCGAATGGTGGATGCTGAGGATGTAAAGGGCTACGCCCTGGCGATTATTCAAGATCCAGTAGAGCCGAACCTGGTGTTTCTCGGCACTGAAAACGGATTATGGATCAGTATGGATGAAGGCAATAGCTGGACGCAAATGAAAAACGGTTTTCCGTCGGTTTCTACCATGGACTTAGCCATTCAGGAGCGAGAATCAGCCTTAATTATTGGCACCTTTGGTCGAGCCATCTGGGTACTGGATGATCTGTTAACGTTACGCGAAGCGGCGGCTGAACGATTAAAAGATGGATTAACTGCTTTACCAATGAACGATGCGGTGCAGGTAAAGGGGTTATTCATTGCCCCACCCGGCAATATCTGGACTGGTTTTCACACTACCTTCGAGGGAGAGAATCGCCCTTTCCAGAAAACCAAAATTCCCTTCTTTATAACCGAAATCGCCGATACGGCTCAACTGACTGCCCACATTCTGAACGCTAATGGTGAGGAAATCCAGACAGTTATAGCGAATAGCCTAGTGGCCGGGCTCAATTACTTTACCTGGAAGCTGAATGAGAAGAATGCTGAACTGCCAGGAGCCTACGTTACCGAAGAAACCCGCCGCATTCCGGTACTGCCGGGCACCTACACTATTACGTTGGACTACGCTGGGATGAAGGATACCACCCAAGTGAAGGTAATTCCCGATCCTCGCTTTGAGTATCAGCCAGAAGTGGATGAGGCATTATATACTTTACGAAAACGACTGGATACTACCGTAGCTTCTTTTGCTCAAGTTCTTGATCAGCTAGCCAATAGCGATACGACTGTTCAGAATATATTAGCGCAGCTTGAAGAAGCCGGTAATCAGGAATACGAAAACCTGACGCAGCAATCGGAAAGTACAGGGGAGAAAATCAAGTCGCTGAATGAACTAGCTAAAGGCAAACGCCCCGAAAAACAGGTAGGAGCTTGGCAGTCTTTCGAGACTACTGCCTACTTTAAAGTATCCGATGCTCTTCAAGCCCTACAGGCTCGTTTGTATATGCCTTCGGAGCAAGATAAAAAACTAGTGGAACAAGCAGAGCAATTAGTTGGTGAATTTCAACTAGAAGTTAAGAAGTTTTACGAAAAAGATTGGCAAAACTATCGTCAGATGGTTGACCAATCATCCTTAAGTGCTTCTTCGGAGGAATAGTTTACTTCAACCAAACTGACCAAGGTATCAGAAACGGAAGTACTAGTACCCAAACGACAAAGAAGATTGCCATACCCGTGGGAATGGGTTCGTCATTTCTGATGGCGGGTAATGCCACTACCAATAACCAGGAGCCCTTGTAGATCAATTGTATCAGAAGCACCGGTGAGAAGGTGACAGGTTTCCAAAGGCCAAGAATAGACAAAATGGTAATGCCTAACCACAGACAGCCCACCAGTCGCATCACCTCAGTAGGTGGGTAGGCACTGCCAAAGGTAGTGGTAGCGGCCCGGGCAGGATTGAACATCGCCGAAACAGCAATTTGTCCGGCTACAATGATATTCAGTACGTAAATAACTCTGAGGGCGATCATAAGGTAGGCTTAGGCTGTTTATGCTGTTCGGCGAGCCGCTTAAAGTTTTCCATCACCTCGGGCAGCACCGCTTTAAATCCACTACCTAACATTAGACCGAAAACCCGCTTCAGTGCCCCAGTAAACCAGATGTCATCAGTGAAGTAGGTAAGTTGGTCTCGGTTGGCTAGCGTTCTCTTCATCATCAAGTGACCCACCGGCATTTTTGTTTTGACAGTATACGATTGTTCGGGGATGAATTCGGAAATAACAAACGTGAGCTTGGGTCCTTTCTTGGGAACTAGTTCGCCAGTTGCCCCCAATGCAAATTCACCCACTAGCGAAGATGTTTTAAGTTCAGTATCCCAGTCTCTCCACTGAGTTACATCAGTGAGTAATTTCCAGACTTCAGTTTTCGGTTTATCAATGGCTATGGTACCGGAAAAGTGATGGTTTTTCTGTTGACCTATCGTAAACATTTTGAGAAAATTTTGATTTCTTCAAAATTGGCTATGTTCTACCAAAATTCACTGCACCTAGGTTAACTTCGGCTACGTGTCATCACCTTTTTTCTGATTCTACTCAACGACTGCGGAGCAATACCTAGGTAAGAAGCAAGATATTTGAGGGGGATTCTTTGTAATAGTTCGGGCTGATTATCCAGTAACTTTAGGTAGCGGTTCTCCGCTGTTTCGGTTTGTAGTTCCTCCAGAATCTCTTCAGTAAAGAACTGAACCTCTTGGGTGATTTTACGGGCAAACCGATTCCAGGACGCTAGTTGAAGCAACTGCTGATTTTCTTGACGGGTAGTTTCCCAAACCATCGAATCTTCAATAGCCTGGATCGTTTCCTTGGCGGGAGTCTGATTGTTAAAACTGTACTGTGAGGTGAAGAAGTAAGGGGCTATGGTAAAAAACTTATTCTTTTCGTCACCATCTCGAACAATGTAGTACCGCAGTAAACCACTCTCTAAGAACCAGAGATGACGACAAACTTCGCCTTCCATTAAAATGATTTCTCCCCGCTTTATCTGTCGCTTCCGAAAGCTGCGGGACACAACTTTCCAGTCAGCTTCAGGAATAGAGACATAGCGTTTAACGAATAATTTGAATGTTGCTAACTCCGGGTTCTTCATTTTCGGCTTACCATGCTATTTGCCTAAAATTATAAATCTAACCTGTATATTGCTGGCTGATTTTATAATTATCCGAACCAAACCAGAAAAAACTACTACATGCAACTTGCTACGCTCGATTGGATCATTGTCGCTATTTACTTTCTCTTTGTGTTAATTGTCGGGCTGATCGTCTCTCGAAAGGCTGGCGATAACGTATCTGAATTCTTTCTGTCCGGACGGAATATGCCCTGGTGGCTGCTAGGGGTTTCTATGGTGGCTACTACCTTTTCGGCCGACACTCCCAACTTAGTAACCGGACTGGTGCGGGTCGATGGCGTAGCGGGGAACTGGGCCTGGTGGGCGTTTTTGCTGACGGGTATGTTAACCGTATTTGTATTTGCCAAGCTCTGGCGTCGCTCGATGGTACTGACCGACGTAGAGTTTTACGAGCTACGCTACAGTGGTAAAGCAGCCGCCTTTCTGCGAGGCTTCCGGGCATTATATCTGGGGTTGGTGTTTAACGTGGTGGTGATGGGAGCCGTTTCGCTGGCGGCCATTAAGTTTGGGGAAATTGTACTGGGGATGCCCGGCTGGCTCACTTTGCTGCTAGCCGGATCAATCACCTTGGCTTACAGTGCTTTTGGTGGACTGAAAGCAGTGGTTATCACCGACTTTGTACAATTTATTCTGGCGATGATTGGCTCCATCTGGGCTTGCATCTTTTTGGTAAATCACGAGTCGGTAGGGGGGTTGGGTGCTTTGCTGGCTGATGAGCGCGTACTGGAGAAAACCCAAATTCTGCCTGATTTCTCTAATCCATCGGTTTGGGTTCCGGTACTGCTAGTGCCTCTGGCGGTGCAATGGTGGGCATCTTATTATCCGGGGGCTGAACCGGGTGGCGGAGGCTACATTGCCCAGCGGATGTTCTCAGCAAAAGACGAGAGAAACGCTATCGGAGCTACGCTTTTCTTCAATGTTGCCCACTACGCCCTGCGGCCTTGGCCTTGGATTTTAATCGCTTTAGCATCTATTGTTGTTTTTCCAGAATTGACTGATATTCAGCGAGTCTTCCCGACACTATCAGCCGATAAGCTGGGCGATGATGTCGCTTATCCGGCCATGCTTACTTTGCTTCCAGCAGGGCTGTTGGGCTTAGTCGCTGCTTCGCTCATTGCGGCCTTTATGTCCACGATTTCCACTCAACTCAATTTGGGGGCTTCTTATCTGGTGAACGACTTTTATCAGCGGTTCTTTAATCCACAGGCATCTCAGCGACAGTTGGTCTGGGCGGCTCGGCTTATTACCGTACTTTCGGCTTTTTTGGGATTAGGTTTAGGATTATTACTAACCGATGCTAGTCAGGCATTCAACTTACTATTATTACTTGGTGCGGGAACTGGGTTGATTTATATTCTACGCTGGTTCTGGTGGCGAATCAATGCCATGACCGAAATAGTAGCCATGGTGGCTTCGCTAATTATCGCGGGTTACTTTACCTTTGCTGAGCATGGGTTAGAAAGTTGGCAAACGATCGTAATCGGTTCCCTGCTTACTACCGTTATCTGGATAGCTTCGGCCTTTCTTACCCGTCCTACGGATGATGAAACGCTATTTAACTTTTACCAGAAGATTAAACCGGGGGGTAATGGTTGGGATGCGGTGATTCGAAAAGCTAAAGAGCAAGGCGTGCCGTTAAAGAAAGAAGTCGGGCAATTGCCTCTGGAGGTACTCTGCGTACTGATCGGCTGCATTACCGTATACACCGCCTTATTTGCCACCGGCAATTGGATTTATAGCAATACCAGCTTGGCAATAATTTTTTCGTTAGTAGCTCTCGGAGGTGGGGCCTTTCTGTTTTGGGCCTGGAAGAAGCTTAAAACGAGTTAATAATGATGAATGATTAATGAATAATAGCCGTTAAATGACATTGATCATTAGTCATCACTCATTAATTATTTTCTATTTCTAATGACAAACACTGAGAAAACCGCGCAAGAATCATTCACTACCATGACGGAGATGGTATTTCCGAATGATACGAATGGCTTGAATGGGTTGATGGGGGGAAGACTATTGTATTGGATGGATATTGTCGCGGCTATTGCCGCCCAAAAACACGCCAATAATCTGGTAGTAACGGCTTCGGTGGATAATGTATCATTCTCTCAGCCCATAAAAATTGGCAATGTTGTAACGTTGAAGGCCAAAGTAACCCGGGCGTTCAATACGTCAATGGAAGTGTATATTGAGGTTGAGGCCGAAGATGTACCCAATAGCCGGGTTATTGAAAGTCACCGAGCTTTTTTTACGATGGTGGCGATCAGCCCCCAGGGTAAGAAGATGAAAGTGCCGGAGCTGGTGCCCGAGACGCAAAATGAAAAAGAACTGTTTGACAGTGCTCTCCGTCGTCGTCAACTGCGTCTGGTGCTGGCCGGGCGGATGAGACCAGACGAGGCCAAGGAGCTGAAATCTATCTTTGATATTCCTTACCAACCAAAATACTCTAATGATTGACTCCGATCTCACATTCCTGCCCTTCTTCTTTCAGGAGTCAATCTACTTGGTAGACGAGACCTTGGCGGATACAACCTATCAACCGTTAGGGGCTAACTTGCGAAAAGTTTTGGTACTGGTTGATGAGCCCGATGCGCTTCATCTTTCCGAAGTAAGCAAGCAGCTACTCGAGAAGATTCTTCAAGCTGTACAACTTTCCCTCGATGATATCTGCCTAGTAAATGTTCAACAAGCGCCTGAACCCGATAGAATAGCGCAAGAACTAGCGTATAGCTACTGTCTTTCGTTTGGAATGCCCCCCGAAGCTTGGCAGTTTAACAGCTTCTCCAAAAAGTATTCGGTTGACAGAGATAACACTGGAAGAGCCTACCTCTGGGCTGACTCTTTAGTAGAAATTGCCCACGACATAGATAAGAAGAAAGCACTCTGGTTGAACTTGAAAACATTATTTTTGACGGAATAGCAGAGCTTAGACTATCATTATAATATCCCGATCAGGTTTACCTATTTCCTTACTTGAGAATGGCGGGATTGAACTTAGGTTCAGTTTTTGTAATCGTTGGCTTGGATATAGATTCAAGCAGGCGTATGAATACTGTTCAGGAAACGAAGACAAGCTACTCAGCGAGTATTGTCTCATTGGAGGAGGTGCAGGACCAGCACCAACGCTGGTTAGAGAATCGGCGAAGGCTGGAAAATATTCGTTTTAGCAGATTTAGTGAATATCAGCTGCGCCAAGGAAAAACTTCCCGACTTGATTATATTTTACCCTATTTCGTCTTCGGTTTAAAGGCGAGCTTGCTCTATCAGCGAGGTATAGAAAATGCTCGTAATATTCTCATTCGTAAGCACGAATTATACTTCGATGATTTACCTTCAGCTTTTGATGGCTACCGAATTGTTCACTTAACTGATCTGCACCTGGATAGCCTGCCGGGCATTGAAGATACCATTTGTGAATATTTGGATGTTCTTCGGTTTGACGTTGCTGTCTTTACGGGTGACTACCGATTACACGCCCACGGCGAGTACCACAATAATGTGCTTGATCCGCTTTACCGAATTTTCCGGATGGCGCAGGCACCCGACGGAGTGTTTATTACTTTGGGTAATCATGATACTCATCACATTGCTCGTCACCTAACAGAAATGCCGATACAGCTTCTTAATAATCAACAGGTTCAAATTCAGAGGAATGGCGAGAAAATTACACTCGTAGGCACGGATGATCCTCACTGTTATCTGACTAATGATGCAGTTCATGCGTTGCAGCGAGCAGAAGGAGATTTTAAAATTGCATTAGTGCACTCGCCCGAACTGTACCAGGAAGCCGCGCAGGCAGGCTTTCAGTTCTATCTTTGTGGGCATACTCACGCCGGACAAGTATGCCTACCGAATGGCTCACCAATTATTCACAATGTCTCTCGAGGAAAAAACTTGGTCAAGGGGCTTTGGAATCATCAGGGCATGACTGGCTATACCAGCTCTGGTTGCGGGGTGTCGGGCGTACCCGTCCGCTTCTTTAGTCGTGGTGAAATCACCTGCTTTACTTTGCGGCGTAAAAGCTAGAACCGGAGACCAGAGACCAGAGACCAGAGACCAGAGACCAGAGACCAGAGACCAGAGACCAGAGACCAGAGACCAGAGACCAGAGACCAGAGACCAGAATTTGGAAACTGAAAGCTAAAGGTCAAAATAGAGGTAGAAGTATTTTTGGGCTATCTTCCAACTCCTCTCATATTTCTCATCTCTTATTTCATATTTTCCCCGAACCTCTTTGCTACTTTTTAGGTTGCTAGTTTGTAAGAAAAAGTTCTTAAAATAAGTTGCTGGTTCTAAGCCTTTGGCTTGTATATTTGAGTTCGCAACTGACGCATCAACCTACACTGTTGACAGTATTTATCACCCTTTAGTTTGATGAACCTAATGTCCATGAAATTATCAGTTCAATCGTATCTACCATTTGAAAAACGCCATAATGGCCCCGATTATCAAGAAATTACTTCAATGCTGGAAGCAGTTGGGCTTGAAACCCTGGAGGAGCTAATCAGTGAAACCGTTCCGGCATCTATTCGGCTAAACCAGCCAATGAACTTACCAACTGCTCAGACGGAGACTGAATTTTTGTCTGCGCTCAAGAAACTGGCTGAAAAAAATAGAGTGGCGAAATCATATATTGGTCAGGGTTACTACGGATGTTACACTCCCGCCGTTATTCAGCGCAATATCCTGGAAAACCCCGGATGGTACACCGCTTACACCCCGTATCAGGCAGAGATTGCTCAGGGGCGGCTGGAAGCACTGGTCAATTTTCAGACGATGGTTATGGATTTGACGGGGATGGAGATGGCTAATGCCTCTTTGCTCGATGAGGCTACCGCCGCTGCCGAAGCCATGAGTATGTTCTTCGGTTTGCGAAAGGGTAGTAAGAAGAAAGCAAGTAAATTTTTCGTTGACAAAAATACGTTTCCTCAAACGCTAAATGTTTTACAAACCCGGGCTGAACCCCTAGAGATTGAGTTGGTGGTCGGTTCGCTGGATACTCTGGACGTAACTGATGAGGACTTGTTCGGAATACTTCTTCAGTATCCGGATGCTAATGGGGCAATTAATGATCATACTGGGTTAATCCAATCGGCTCAAGAATACGACGTAAAAGTAGCGGTAGCCTCAGATCTGTTAGCACTAACCCTTCTAACTCCTCCAGGTGAGATGGGTGCTGACTGTGTAGTAGGAACCACTCAGCGCTTTGGTATCCCGATGGGGGCCGGTGGGCCACACGCGGCTTTTTTTGCTACGCGGGAAGAATACAAACGTCAGGTTCCCGGAAGAATCATTGGGGCGTCGGTAGATGCTCAGGGGAATCCGGCGTTCAGAATGGCACTTCAAACCCGAGAGCAACACATTAAGCGCGATCGGGCGACTTCTAATATTTGTACTGCTCAGGTGCTACTGGCCGTAATGGCCGGAATGTACGGAGTATACCACGGAGCTGATGGTTTGAAAAACATTGCCCAGCGTACTCACGGTCTGGCTAAACTTCTGGCTAATGGCTTGGAAGAACTGGGGTTAGAACAAAGAAACGAATACTACTTTGATACCCTAAGATTTTCAGTTCCTGATCAGAATATACTCAAAGAAAAGAGTGAGGAAGGAAATATCAATTTCCGCTACTTCTCCGACGGTGACGTTGGAATTTCTTTAGATGAAACCACTACACTAAGTGACATAGAACAAATTCTCAGGCTGTTTGCCTCAGTTGCTTCGCGGGTGAGTAATTATGATCTAGCTCAGGAGGCTGATGATCTTGAGTTAGACTGGCCCGAGGCTTTGGTACGAAAGAGTGAGTACCTGACCCATCCGGTATTTAACAGCCACCGCTCGGAGCACGAAATGTTGCGCTATATCAAGCAACTGGAAAGCAAAGACTTATCGCTAGTACATTCCATGATTCCTCTGGGCTCCTGTACTATGAAGCTTAACGCTACTACGGAGATGATTCCGGTTACTTGGCCCGAGTTTGGGCAATTGCACCCTTACGCCCCGGCTAGCCAGACCGAGGGTTATCAGGAACTGGTAGCTAACCTCCGAGATTGGCTCTGTGAAATTACCGGATTTGCTGATGTTTCCTTACAACCCAACTCAGGTGCCCAGGGTGAATTTGCTGGGCTGATGGTCATTCGTAGTTATCACCGAGAGCGCGGTGAAGGGCACCGAAACATTGCTCTAATTCCGACCTCCGCTCACGGAACCAACTTCGCTAGTGCAGTAATGGCGGGCATGAAAGTGGTACTGGTGAAATGTGATGACCACGGAAACATTGATATTGCTGATTTGCAGGCGAACGCCGAAAAACACAGTGAAAACCTGGCAGCCCTGATGGTCACCTACCCTTCTACCCATGGGGTTTTTGAAGAAGATATTCAGGAAATCTGCGCGTTGGTGCATCGGCATGGCGGGCAAGTCTATATGGATGGAGCCAATATGAACGCTCAGGTAGGACTCACCAGTCCGGCTAACATTGGGGCTGATGTATGCCATCTTAACCTGCATAAGACTTTCTGCATTCCGCACGGGGGAGGTGGCCCAGGAATGGGACCGATTGGGGTAGTAGCCCATCTTGCTCCTCATTTACCTCAGAACCCGGTCAACTACGACGGTAATTTTAACGGGGCTATTTCGGCTGCTCCGGCAGGAAGTGCCAGCATTTTACCTATTTCTTACGCTTACATTGCGATGATGGGTGGCGAAGGGCTAACCCGGGCGACGCAAATTGCCATCTTGAATACCAACTACATCAAATTCCGACTGGAGGGACATTATCCAGTGCTCTACACCGGGAAGAAAGGACGCAGTGCCCACGAGATGATTATCGATTGTCGGGATTTCAAGAAAGCAGGTGTTGAGGTGACAGATATTGCCAAAAGGCTAATGGACTACGGTTTTCATGCTCCCACGGTCTCGTTTCCAGTAGCGGGTACGATGATGATTGAACCTACGGAGAGCGAAAGCAAAGCTGAGTTAGACCGCTTCTGTGATGCTATGATTGAAGTCCGACAAGAGATTCGCGATATTGAAGCCGGATTAGCTGACCCTCAGAATAACGTGCTGAAAAATGCTCCGCATACGATGGCAGTAGCTACGGCCGAGGCTTGGGAGTATCCGTATTCTCGCGAGAAAGCAGTATTCCCGTTAGCGTATGTCCGAGAAAAGAAATTCTGGCCGTCGGTGAGCCGAATTGATGACGCTTACGGTGACCGTAACTTAATGTGCAGTTGCTTACCGGTAGAGGCCTACGAAGCAGCCGAAGCCGAAGAAGCTACTGCTGATGCGGTATAGAATTAACGATTAAGATTCCAGTAGAAAGTCATGTATATTTGCATGACTTTTTTTGTTAGCTGAAACGTGAATAATTCCTGATGAATGCCCGACACATTTTAGGAGCTACAGTAGCCGTACCTTTGTTACCGCTTATGTACTATTAGGGCAAACTAATTAGAGCCAGTGTGCCAGTACTTCCCGAAGCAACCGGAGTTGAGGGATATTGTGAAGCAAGTTCAGCGAGAGAAATCAATCTCCTGACGATTGGCGAAAGTACTATTGCCGGAGTAGGGGTGAGAACGCATCGCGAAGGGTTTACCGGAACGCTGGCCCAGGAAATTGCTAACCAACTTGGGGCAAATGTGCGATGGAAAGTGTACGCTCGAAGTGGGTACACGGCTAAAAGGGTAACCGAAAAAATTCTCCCGAAGATTACCGAAAACGAAGCTGATATCATCGTCGTTGGGTTGGGAGGAAACGATGCTTTTCGGCTTAATCGCCCGGTCAAGTGGCGGAAAGATATTGAGAAGTTAGTAGCTGAATTGCGACTCAAATTCCCGAAAACACCTATTGTTTTCACCAATATGCCACCTATAAAAGAGTTTCCGGCATTCACACCGCTGATAAAATTTACGGTAGGTAACTTGGTAGAAATGCTAGGCGACGAGCTTAACCAAGCGATTGCGCCTTTGCCTGATGTTTATTACTCTTCGGAGAAGATTACGCTAGATAGTTGGATCAAGAAATTTAGCGTAGATACCGAAACGTCGGAGTTCTTTAGTGATGGTGTGCATCCCTCCTTATTTACCTATCAGACTTGGGCCAGAGATTTAGCTGACTTTATTTTGAAAGATAAGAAAGTGTTAGATTAAACCGATAGCGGTCAGACAACCTAGTGAAAAGTAAAATATCCTGCTATGAGTGACTATATCAACTGTTTTGGCTGTGGTACAAAGTCATTAAACATAGAGGGAGAATGTCATAAATACATGCTAGCATCTCCTGGATGTTGGATGATGTTCACCGAAATTATGGAGAGAGAATACTCTGATCTACGATACTGGAAGGGACATCAATTTACGGTTGACGCGTATGCTTGCCAACACGTAGGAAAAAAGGAAGATAAACGAGCGGTGAATTCGGTAAATATTCATCTTGCGTCCTTATACGGAGTATTTGAACAGGGGGCAAAAATATCAGAAATGTCTACGTTGAGAAGCCAATTCTCCCAATACTATAAAGGCAAAGATATACTGGAATGGCTGGAACCCCCTCAATCATTTGGCGAGCTAACAGTATTTGAGCTTTGGGATAATGAAGATGCCGATGCCTATTATGAAATCGCCGAAAGGTGGGCCAAGTCAGTTTGGTCTTCATGGTCACATCAACACAAAACAATCGCTGAACTAGTAGATAGAGCTAAAAAATAATACAAAAGCCGAGCTTAGTACCCGACCAGAAATAGTTATAATAAGCACGTCATTGCGAACGAATGTGAAGCAATCTCACGCTTTGAAAGACCGCTTCGCAGAGCCTCGCGGTGACGTCTCAGGGGTTATACTTTAATCTGGTCAGGACTCACAAAAACTACAATACTAAGGACTGAAAAGGGAAGTTATCACAGGGAATACGGCTCAGCTACCTATTTCCTGAATGCAAGCATATTTTTAGTACACGCAGTAGCTTGTTCCCAAATTCATCGTGAGGTATATTGCTCACATGACCTCAGCGACCCAGATGAAAGAGTTTTTGACGAAAATCTACTCGGTAGACGATGAGGTTCTGGATGAATATCTTTCGCACTGGATACCTTACGAATTACCCAAGAAAACTATTATGACCGCTCCGGGTGAAACCGAGCGATTTACCTACTATGTGGTAGAAGGAATTCAAAAATCTTACTACTTGAATGGCGACAAACAGCATATCATTGCTTTTGCTTACGCCCCTTCGTTCAGTGGTATTCCCGAATCATTCTTTACCCAGACTCCCTCTAGATACTATCTGGAAACCATTACCGATAGCAAGTTTCTGCGACTATCATACGATAAGCATCAGCAGTTGATGCGGGATTACCGGGAGATTGAAACGCTGTACCGAAAAGCGGTAGAGTACTTTTTAGTGGGAGTGATCGAGCGGCAGCACGAATTACTCGCTTTTGATATGGAAACCCGCTTTAAAGTTTTCGTACAGCGCAGTCCTCATCTGCTCAACATGGTTTCTCAAAAAGATATAGCCTCTTACCTACGGATAGATTCCACCAACTTCAGTAAACTAATGAATCGGGTACAAATTTGAGTAGATATTCAGGTTAGCTTTATTGCTGCTTCTTGCTAATTCAAAAGCATCAGAAATTTGCTAGATTAGCACGAAGAATGCCCTTACCATAAGAAAAGTAACGGTGACTAGTTACCGTTGTGCAACTATTAGCAATAATATCAGAGCATGGAAAATGAAGATGACGAATCAAGAAGACCTTCAAAACTAGCGGAGTACTTTAGAAGACTTAAAGAAAAAGAGGACTTAGAGTACAAACGAAAAAGAACTAGAAGATTGATAAGTACTTTTCTAAGTTTGTCTGTTTCGTTAATCTCATCGATGACTCTCGCTCTACTAGTTTCGGGTACAACAGGGAGAACAAGCAAAGACTATTTCAGTAAGAGTATTAAAAAAGACATCTCCTTTTCAATCAACAATAACGCTAATATTGATGTTGTAAAAAATATTTACGAAAACCGCGAGATCAAGTCACCAAATCTAATTAAAGATATTTTTAATAAGGTCGAAGAAGAATACTACCTGGAAGGAACACCTCTATCGAAGATTTTGGATGATTTAAAAACTGATTACTATCTAAATGATAGTGTTGATACTTTGTATCTACGAAAGTTAACTCAGATTATTTCGACTCACTCGCAAACTAATCCTTTTGATAAGTTAGACGACAATCAAAAGAACGATTTTGAAAACATAAGAGCGAAGCTTGAACATGACTATTCCAGAGTTCAAAGTGATCTAGTTAGAATCGCAGATGAATTATATAATCGCAACAATCTTGTAACTACTTATCTTGACAAATCAACTCTTAGTTACTGGATATCAATAATTGCCCTTTTCATGACCATACTACTATCATTTTATCAGATATATCAAAACAGAACGAATAGAATATCAAAGCTACTCAAAGAAGCTATGAAAGAAGAAGAAATTGAGGAGGAATCAGATAATAAAAGTGATGATGAGTGAGGTTAAAAAAACACTAAAATAAATGTGCGAACTGAGCACTTTGAAAGGATTTTGCAAACAGACAATCTTAGCGTTTCAAGCAGTTGGGGCGTATACTCACTTTATTTGGGCGTTACTAGCCAACAACAAAAAAATTTTAGGGGAACTGATAGTCAATCCCCCTAAAACAACTACTATAAAACTGGTAGCTTAGAAATGTCAACCATTATACCTGCTGGTGAACCTTGGGGCCAGCTTCAATAATTTCTGGATTGACACTATCTTCAAATGCCTTGAAATTATCCTGAAATAGACCTACCAGCTTTTCTTTGGTGGCATCAAAAGCGTCCTTATCCTGCCAAGTATCTCTAGGAACTAGTATCTCAGACGGAACACCGGGGCAGCTTAGCGGGATTTCAAAGCCAAAGCTGGGGTCGGTTCTGGTTTCAACGCCTTCAAAATCATTGTTGTGAATAGCATCGATGATTGCTCGGGTATACTTCAGTTTTATTCGGGAACCAACTCCGTGGGCTCCCCTAGTCCAACCGGTATTCACTAACCAGGCTTTGGTATTGTGCTTCTTCATCTTTTCTGCTAGCAACTCGGCGTATCGGTTAGGATGCCACATCATAAAGGCCGCGCCAAAGCAGGCTGAGAATGTGGCCTGGGGTTCGGTTACGCCCATTTCAGTTCCAGCAACCTTGGCGGTATATCCAGAAATGAAATGATAAGAAGCTTGTTCGGGAGTCAGCTCACAAATAGGGGGCAACACTCCAAACGCATCACAGGTTAGAAAGATGATGTGATTGGCATGTCCGGCAATACCAGGAATTTGAACGTTGTCGATAAAACCAATGGGATAAGATGCCCGGGTATTTTGCGTAATGCTGGTATCACTGTAATCTACCTCCCTGGTTTCTGGATCGTAAACTACGTTTTCCAATACAGTACCATAGCGCATGGCGTTATAGATATCGGGCTCATTTTCTGGCGAAAGGTCAATAGCTTTGGCGTAGCATCCACCTTCAATATTGAAAATTCCGGTGTCAGTCCAGCAGTGTTCGTCATCGCCAATCAGTTTCCGCTTAGGGTCGGCACTCAAGGTAGTCTTCCCGGTACCTGATAGCCCAAATAGAACCGAGACGTCGCCTTCATCACTCACGTTGGCCGAGCAGTGCATGGGCAGTACATCCTGGAGGGGCATCAGATAGTTCATGATGGAAAAGATTCCTTTTTTCATCTCACCAGCGTATTCGGTGCCCAGAATAACGATCTCTTTTTCCTCGATATTGACATCAATACTGGTCTTAGAGGTCATGCTAGACGTATAGCGGTTAGCCGGGAAGCCACCGCCATTGAAGATCACATAATCAGGAGTGCCAAAATTTTCTAGCTCTTCCTCATTAGGCATAATCAGCATGTTTTGCATAAACAATGCGTGGTAGGCGCGTGTACACACAATCCTTACCTTAAGTCGGTATTTCTCGTCCCATCCGGCAAAGGCATCTACGACAAAAAGGCGCTCTTGGGTATTTAGGTAATCGATAGCCCGCTCGTGGTTAACTTTGTAGGTATGTTCGTCTAACTCAATGTTAATGTTACCCCAATCGATATTGTTTTCGGAATCGGGATGGCGGACAATCCGTTTGTCTTTCGGGCTCCGGCCAGTCTTCTCACCGGAATAAACTAGTAACGCACCAGTATCCGAGATGGCGGTTCCTTTCTCGTGGCGTAGGCCGATCTCATACAAGACAGGCACACTTGAGTTTCTCAGGATCTCTTTTACATCGATCCCGTACTGAGTTAGGTCAAAAGCCATAGGTATAGCAGTTAAAAGGGTTCAACAATTAAAAATTCAGAACTCTCGAATATCGAGATTAGATGACTGCGTTTCTGAGAAGCTAGTTATAAAGCTTGTAGAAACTTTTCTTAGACTAAGAAAGAAAAATTACTGCTGAATCGTTATGACTTATCTCTTCGTAGCGTATGACTTTTATCAACTTTTTATTGGTATTTATCCTGTAGATACGCTACAGATTCGTTTACCAATTCTTTGAGTACTTCCAGGTCGATGTCGCTAAGGCGGTTGACGTAGAGGCAAGACTTTCCAGTTTTGTATTTACCCAGTTTTACCATCAGATCATCGTAGCGGTCAAATCCGGCCATAATATAGATAGTTAGGTTCTTTTTACGGGGAGAAAAACCTGTTAAAAACCAATCACCTTCCGTACCAGTAGGGTAGCGGTAGTGGTACTGACCAAACCCAACCATATTGTTGTGCCAGTACTGAGGTTCCTCGCCTGTTTCTTCCTTCATCAGCTCTAGAAGAGTAAAGCAGTCCTCTCGCTTCTGAGTATCTTCCACAGCAGAAAGAAACTTGGGAATATCACGGTCGTAAGGTTGAGTTTTCAGGCTTGCCATTTTAGTCAAGTTTTACAGCTACTTGGAAGTTATAGAAATAGTACTGTTTTGTCAAATGTTGGGAAGGGTAAAAAGGTACAGGGTAAAAGGTTAAAGGTGCTGGTATGTATAGCCTTCTACCATTCACCATTTACCTTGTACCCTTCACCCCGGTTATTCTTCTCGCAAACTGTTCACCGGATTACGGCGGGCAGCGGTAAGCGTTTGGCTACTGATGGTCAGTAGAGTGAGTCCCAGAATAATTACGCCAGGCAGTAGCAGTAACCCGATACTGATTTTAATAGCGTAGGCAAAATTGCTAAGCCACTCAGTGGCAAAGTAGTTAGCCACCGGGATGGCAATCACTAGGGCAATACCAATTAGCTTCAAATAATCAGTAGAAAGCAGTAGCACGAGACTCTTAACCGATGCGCCCAGTACCTTTCGGATACTGATTTCTTTAGTACGTTGCGTCAGATTGAAAGAAGAAAGGGCTAGTAGTCCTAAGCAAGCAATAACGACTGCCAAGCCCGAAAACAGCCGGAATAATTCGTTGAACTGCTGCTCGGCCTGATACTGACGGTTAAAGAACTCGTCTAAAAAGAAGTACTCATACGGACTGCCAGGAAATAGCGATTGGTAATTATCGCGAAGCTGCTCTAGTGTTTGGGCAAGGTTACTGGTTTGAACTTCAACGGTATAGTAGTTGAAACCTCGGCGGTTCTGAAACAAGATGGGTTCTATTGTTTTTTTCAGACTCTGGTGGTGAAAGTCGCGCACCACTCCCACAACCTCTCCGGTTCTCCCGTTTTGGTTGAGAGTGCTACCTAAGGCATCTTCTGGTCGTTCGTAGCCCAGTAAGTTTAGGGCTGACTCATTGATAACCGTCTGAAGGTTATTGGTTTCACGGAGGGTTCTTCCCGCCAGAATTTCAATATCGTACTGCTCAAAGTAAGTGGCATCAACCGATTGAACCGAAAATACTCCGGAAGTTGACTGACCGTTCAACGTTAGCTGGTCAGCATATTGGTAAATACCCTGACCAGGTACAGATTTACTACCCGAAACACTCAGCACATTGGGTAATAAAGAGACCTCCTGCTGAAAACGGGTGAAATTATTTCCGTAGCCATAATCCACACTTTTAGGGGCTTTTAGTACCACTACTTGTTCAGGGTTGAAGCCCAGATCTTGCTGTTGCATAAACTGAATTTGCCGACTAGCCACTAGCGTAAGGGAAATAAATACAAAAGCTAAAGCGAATTGTCCCACCACCAATACTTTACGCAGCGAGTGGCCTTGACTGCTGCGGGTAAACTGACCCTTCAGTACCTTTATCGGCTGATATCCAGATAGAATAGTAGCCGGATAAAACCCGCTCCCCAGCACCAATGCTACTAACCAAATTCCCAATACGACCCAAGCTGAAGAGGGTAGGTTCATAGATACATTCGCACTTAACCCAAACTTTTCTGCGAGCAAAGGAAAAGTAAGCGACACGAGCAGGGCAGCGATGATTAAAGCCAGCAGGTTGACTAGCAAAATCTCTAAAAAGAACTGGCGAATTAGTTGACCGCGTTGCGCTCCGGCCACCTTTCGGATGCCCACTTCCCGAGCTCGCTTTAGTGCTTTTACAGTGGTCAGGTTTACAAAATTGATGTAGGCGATAAGTAGAATCAGTAATGCTAATGCCGCCAGAAGGTATACGTAGACGGCATCCCCATTGATTGAAGCCTCGTGTTGTAGATTGGAATGCAGATGAATATCAGGAATAGGCTGTAATTGATATTCCCAGTTGATATTTGCTTCGGCGAATTGTTTTTCGTTAAACTTTTGGACAATCGCTGGAAACCCATCTTCCAGCAAGCCCGGGTCAGTCCCTTTGGCTAGTTGCAGGTAGGTGTAGGTATTGTTCCACTCCCAGGAATCATCAAACTGATGACCGACAAACTCAAACAGGGTAGGGTAGGAGACCAGCACTCCCATTTGGAGGTGGGTATTCTGAGGCAAATCGGTCATCACTCCCGTCACTCTAAACTCCGGCGACATCCCATCAAAGTTTTCAGCGTCAATCGTAATGGTTTTTCCCAATGGGTTTTCTTCACCAAACAAGGTGTTAGCAGTACTTTCACTGATAACCACGCTAAACGGCTCAAGCAATGCCGTCTGGGGGTTACCTAACAAGAGAGGAAAAGAAAAAATAGAAAAGAAGGCCGAGTCTACCAGATAGATTTCCTTCTCCGCCGCGTAGCGTTCCTGATGAGTCAGCACCCCGTCGGGACCCAGAATGACCATTCGGGTGTAGTTGTCTACGGTTGAAAAGTTTTCCCGAAAGGCCGTAGCCACCGCCGGGGCAACCCGGGCAGTCTGGACATCCAGTTCCCCACTTTTGTAGATGTTCTGACAGATCCGGTAAACATCGCTAGCATTTTGGTGAAAACGATCGTAACTCAGCTCATAAGTTACGTAGCGAAAGATCATCCATCCGGCAACCATCCCCAACGCTAATCCAACGATGGTGATAAGAGAAAATAGCTTACTCTTCCACAGAGTACGCAGCGTAATTTTGAAGTAGTTTTTTATCATAATTCTTTCAATTAGCAAATAGCAATGAACAGTGTGCAATTATCTTCAGTTGGAAGTCAATTGCTCATTGTTAACTGTACCGGGCCACGGCGGCATTGTTCATTGTGAAGGTTATTCATATCGTAAACTATCCACCGGATTGCGGGTAGCTGCTTTTAGGGTTTGCCCACTGATGGTAAGCAAAGCAATGATCAATACTCCGATACTCACCAATACGTAAATCCACCAGTGTACTGAGACTCGGTAAGCGAAACTATTGAGCCACTCTCGTATGAAGTAGTTAGCAATGGGAATTGCTATAAGCAAAGCAACGACCAGTAGTCTGAGATAGTCTTTGGATAGTAGTACCAATAAGTTGGTCACTGAAGCTCCTAACACTTTGCGAATCCCAATTTCTTTAGTGCGTTGCTGGGTTAGCAATGAAGCCATTCCGAATAATCCCAGACAAGCAATAAATATTACCAATAAAGAAGTATAGGTGATGACATTGGCCCAACGCTGCTCGGTTTCGTACTGACGGGCAATATCTTCATCCGTAAAGTGATAGTTAAAGGGAATATCCGGCGCAACCGTTTTCCATTCTTGTTTTAGCTTATTAAGCGTGTTAGGAATTTCGCGGGAGGCTACCCTTACGTAAATATTAGAGTAGTAATTCATTGGGTGAATAATGAGCGGACCAATAGGCTGGTGAAGCGAAAGAAAGTGAAAGTCTTTTACTACTCCAATAATCTCTGATTCCTTGAAGATAAATTCGTGACCAAACCGCTTACCTATAGGATGGTCCCATCCCATCATCGCTACAAAAGATTCGTTTACAATAAGCTGCTTAGGCATATTTTCCGACCAGTCGGAGAAGCTCCGTCCCTGCACCAATTCAATTTGCGTAGTTTCCAGGAAATCAGGTCCAACGCCCATTTCGTAAGCTTGCACTTCCTGGCCTTCCACTTCCCAGGGGAGTATCTGAAAGCCAATACCCACCGCCTCGTGGCTAAACAGTTGCCAACTGGCGGTTAGAGAGTGAACCTCGGGTACCGAAGCGAACCGGGTCCTGAACTGTTGAAATAGCTTGTTACTTCCTCGGGATGGGACTTCTAAACGTATTACGTGTGATTCCTCAAAACCCAGTTCTTTGTTTTGAAGAAGTGATAGTTGTTGGTGCATACTACTGCTACCCACTAGTAAGACAACTGTTCCGACGAACTGTAAAACTACCAGTGCTCCGATAATTCGGTGCTTTTGGCTGACGATAGTTTGTCCTTTCAGTACACCAGTGGCTGATAGGCTAGAAAGAACCCAGGCTGGATAAAAGCCCGCCGTAATACCCGCGACTAGCACGGTACTGGCTAGTAATATTAAAATATTCGGGTCAGTTAGAGAAATTTCGATAGGCTTGAGCAGCAACTGACTAAAATAAGGGATAAGTAGATAGGCGAGACCCAAACTGAGAATAGCGATTGCTAGGGTCAATAGTAACGATTCGCCGAGAAACTGTTGGATCAACTGACGACGGGAAGCTCCCAAAGTCTTTCGTACCCCTACTTCCCGAGAACGGTTGACTGACCTTCCTAACGTTAAAGTAGTGAAATTGATAGCCGCTATGATTAGTAGTAAGAAGGCTACGACACTAGCAATCAATAAGTACTTAAAATTGATGGGAGGAACAATTTCACCATACATACTTTCACCTCCGTGAACATCAGTAATCGGTTGGAAGAGATAGGTGGTATTTTTCGTTTCTTCGCCTACATCTACTTGCAATTGGTGATTCAACTTTTCTTGTACTTTAGTGGGGGAGGAATGCTGATCTAGTGCTGCGTACGTTATTGAACTGCTACCGCGCCAGGTTCCTTTTTCCGATCTGAGTTCTTTATGGTGTCGCCACTGCATTGAGAGAAGTACACCGAAGGGCAGTGTTGTATTCGTGGGAATACGCTCGGTGACACCACTCACTGAGAAATCAGAAAATACACTATCTTCCGGTAAGCGGATTGATAGTATTTTTCCCAATACATCCTGAGTACCGAAGTACTTCTCAGCCGATTGGGGAGTTAGTACTACACTATAGGGACTCCACAAGGCATCTTTTGGATTTCCAGCTTGTAAGGGAAAGTTGAAGAGCGAGAAGAAATTAGTATCAGCGAAGATGATGGGCTCCTGTATGAGTTGATCGCCTTTTTGTACAACAGCCCCTTTATCTTTACGAATACGGACTATTTGTTGCACTTCCGGTAAATTATCCCTGATAAAATGAGCTAGAGGTATTGGAGTTAGTACGCCCTTCCAATCTTGGGAGGGTGATAAGTGGTGGTAATATACCCGATGAATATTATTCGTGTGGAAGTTATCGTAACTTCTCTCGTGCTGCACAAATAGCAGAATCAGTAGGCATCCGGTAATGCCCAAAGTGAGGCTAGCAACTTTGATGAGGGTATCACCCCGGTTACGAAACCAGTGCCGAACAGCAATCAGAATTTGGTTACGAAGCATAAAGTTTAGAAGTTGATCTGAAAAAAATATAAAAATTAGCTGGAAGTTCCGGTGAATTTTTGCTACTCGTATCGCAAACTATCTACTGGGTTGCGAGTAGCAGCTTTGAGAGTTTGGTGACTAACTGAGAGAATTGCTACCAGAAGAATTAAAGCTGCCGGGATAGCAAATAGCCACCACTGCACATCTATCCGGTAGGCGAATCCGGCGAGCCATTCGGTAATGGCATAGTTAGCTATCGGGATGGCAATAATTAAAGCGATTAGTACTAAGCGGAAGAAGTCTTTAGAAAGTAGTACCAAAATTGAAGCTACCGGAGCCCCTAGCACTTTCCTAATCCCGATTTCTTTCTCTCTTCCGGCAGCAGCTAAGGCAGTCAAGCCAATCAGTCCTAAAGCAGCAATAATCACCGTAATGATGGCTACCCACTGCATAATTTGCTTCCAGCGTTCTTCTTGCTGATACAGTGCGTTGAAGTCCTCATCCATAAACGAGTAGATGAAAGGGCTATCTGAAATTTCATTTTGCCAAAGATTATCAATATCAGATAATGTTCGTGCGAGATTATCTGAAGATAATTTGGCTAAAAAATGTCGTTTGTCTCGTTGATCTTGGGTAAGGTAAAAGGCTACGGGGGGAATAGCCGATGATAAAGATTCAATATGAAAATCTTCCAATACGCCGATAACCCGACGACCTTCAATCTCTTTTCCTAAAGGGTTTGCCCAACCGAAAGCCCGGGTAAATTCTTCGTTTACGACAATAGATTCGGTAGAATCAGAAGCCAAATTAGGATTGAACCACCGCCCTTGTTCTAATGACAAACCGATAGTTTCAAAGAAGGAATCCGATATGTGGTAAACCGAAACTTGATGGGCTTGTTTTGCTTCGTCTCGGAAGTAAAATATAGTACGAAGTTTAGTAAAAACTCCATCCATAAAAGCAGTAGATACTATTTGATCATTATTTTTCGCCCACTGTTGAAACTGCTCCCACGCTTGATTTCGGTTAACTGCGTTATTCTCAATTACTAGTACATGCTCATCATCAAAGCCTAAGTCTTCCGAACGCATAAACTGTAGTTGATAAATCATGGCGAGAGTGGCTACCAGAAAAACAATTGGCAAACAAAACTGGAAAGTGACCAGCACTTGGGTAAATATATTAATCCGACCCAATGCAAATTTCTTAACAAAAGTATCTAATGTAGGAATCGACGAGAGGTAGACGGCAGGGTAGATGCCAGATAATAATCCAGTAACGAGTGAAACACCAATTATTGCCACCATCGTAAGTGGTTCAGCAAGCAAGGTTACGGTTAACGCTTTATCGGCCAATTGGTTAAACAGAGGTAGTAACCCAATAACCAGGATTAATGCTATTCCCGACGATAAAATGCTAAGTATTACTGCTTCACTAGTAAACTGGTAGGCTATCTGCCGACGACGAGCACCTACTACCTTCCGAATACCAATTTCGCGGATTCGCTTACTAGCCCGACCGATGCTCAAAGTAAGATAATTAAAGCAAGCCATTAGCAAGATTCCTCCGGCGATAGAAGCCAAAACATAGGAGTAGACGGGTTTACTTCCAGCTTTTCCGATCATGTACGAAGAGGAGAAATATACATCAGCTAGCGGACGTAGGTGGTATCTTCGTTCTAGATCATTGCCTGATTCCTTCTTTTCTTTTACAAAGTATTCGGCCTCATCAGGATAGTACGTAGCTCGTACATCAGCTAATTTGTCAGCAAGAGATGATGGTTTTGATAAGGAGTGAAGCAGTACGAAAGTTTTGAATGAGCTTACGTACCACAAAGCCTCTCTTTCAGGATCAAAAATTTGAGTGTTTGTCAATTTTAGCACCGATTGATGCATAGGAATAATTATCTCAGCTTGAATGGACGAATAGCTGGGAATATCCTCAAATACTGATGTCACCCGAAAATCTGTGTACTCGTTATTGAGGCGTATTGCAATGGTTTGTCCTATGGGGTTGATATCCCCAAAAAACTGTTGGGCTTTTTTCTTACTGATGGCAACGGAAAAAGCATCAACAAGGGCAAATTTAGGATTACCCTGCATTAACGGAAAATCAAATACCTGAAATAGGGTAGAATCAGCAAATACGACGGTTTCCTTGATTGCCTGATTGTCGATTTTAATATAGTAATCGTTTTTCCTGAAACGGACGAAGCTGGTTACTTCTGGTATGTCTTCGTGGAGAGATGGTGCTAATGGATACGGCTGGGCTTCGGTAATAACTATTTCTCCGCTACTTAAGTTTTTCTCTTCTAAAACTACCTGATAGATACGGTTAGCGTTTTGGTGAAAGCGGTCGGTACGAAACTCATCTTGAATAAATAGGAAGGCAAGAATGGCAATTGCAATACCCAGTGACAGGCCAATCAGGTTGATAAGCGAGATGAATTTGTGCCGCCAAAAGTTGCGGAGCGCGATTTTGAGATAGTTCTTGACCATAATGAGTAATGATTAATGACTGATGCGTTATTCATCAATCATTACTCATTAATAGTATCTAATAAGTCGGGAAAGTGCTAGTTTTTGCAGTCAACAACCGCTATAGTGCAGTGAATGGAAATGACAACCTATTTTTCTTTACTTCTGGAGTGTTTTAATTTGGTTGCGGTAGCTGCGGCTGCTATTCAGTACTTCTCCGGTAGTGAGGGTCAATTGAAACTCATTACCGTTGCTCTGGGGGGCAATTTGCTGTAAATGGTTTTGGTTGATAATGCTGGATTTATGAACGCGGATAAACGGAGGATTAGGCAAACGGGTCGCCATCTTTTTTAAACTACCCCGTAGTAAATAGAACCGCTCGGCCACATGAACCTTAACGTAATAGTCATAGGCTTCTATCCAGATAATTTCTTGGAAAGGAATAAAATGGACTTTGCCATCTACTTTCACCGTAAGCCGTTCGGAAGTAGCCGATTCGGAAACTAACTGACTGGTTTGACCTGCCTTTAGCTGGGAGCGGACGAGGTTAGGCACTTGATGAATGGTGGTATTCTTCTGGATAATAGTTTTGGCGTGGTTCAAAGCAGCGTAGAACCGCTCGTCAGTAAAGGGCTTTAGCAGATAATCAATGGCGTGCACCTCAAAGGCTTTGAGCGTATACTCATCGTAAGCGGTAGTGAAAATGACGGCGGGCAGAAACTCCTCAGCAATACTATTGAGCACTTCGAAGCCGTTGACTTGGGGCATTTGAATATCCAGAAATAGTAGTTGGGGATGGTATTCGCGAATGGCCTGAATAGCTTCAATTCCATTAGAACAAACGGCTACCACATCTACTTGATGGTCTTTGGCGAGTAGCCGGGCAACCCCTTCTCTGGCTTCTAATTCATCGTCTACAATAGCCGTTTTTATTCTTTTCATCTCGGTTCAAAATACCAAATTGTGCGAAGTTTTCGTAACTTTCGTAGTGAGTCTACTAAAACTATCGAAGATCGGGATACATTAAAGTAGCTGAGGGAAATCCTACTTCACAGGCGGTTCCAAGCTTCTCAATGAAAGTAAAAGAGCTATTTGATTAAACACAGTCTAGTGCCGGGGTAGCGCTGTTCTCACCAGTACGCCGTCTTCCCGTTCAGTGATCTGAAACTTAAAGTTTCCCCGGTAGAGTTGCATCAGGCGGTTGGTGGTGTTTTTCAGGCCGATTCCCTGGTGGCGGTGTAGTTGCCAGCCCTCGGGTAGTTGGTTGCCGGTATTAAATACTTCCATAATTAGTTGGTTGTTTTCCAGCCAAACCGAAATCGTAAGCTGGGCAGGTCCGATACTCTGGGATATGCCGTGCTTGAAGGCATTTTCTACGATGGGCTGTAAAATAAGATTAGGCACCTGAATGGCTAAAGCCTCCGGTTGTACGTTTTGCTCCACCGCAAGCCGATCCTGGTAGCGGGCTTTTTCAATAGTCAGATACTGGTCAATTAATTGTAGCTCGTCTTTCAGTGGTATAAACGCTTGGCGGTGGCGACTTAAGCTGTTTCTCAGCATCTCGCTCAGGCTGTTCAGCATAGCTAGGGCAGCACTTTGGTTCGGCTTACGAACCATCATGGCAATCGTATTCAGGGCGTTAAACAGGAAGTGGGGCTGCATTTGTAGCTTCATCGAGTTCAAATTTCCTTCAGATAGTTGATTCTGCAAATCGCGGGAAATGAGTCGCTCGTTTTGGTAGCGATGGCGGTTTTCTAGGGCGAACAGTACTAGCAAAATAATCCAGTAAACCGCTACCCCCAGGGCAATGTCAAACCAAGTCTGCTTCCAGAGAATGATCAATTCCTGCCAGTTTTTGGACTCTTGCGAGAGAAACAAGCGTTCTAGTAACAAGCCACTAACGTAACTAAGTGATTTATGGGCGAAGCCAAAGAGAATACTAGCTCCCAGATGAAATAACCCAAACCAACGCCGTTGGTAGTGGCGGGTGGCAAGAAATAGATCAAATACAATGAAGCTGAGTATCCAAAACGAAAGTACTGTTGCCAACGGCTGCCGAATACTATCGCGAAGCGAGTAGGTAGTACCCCAATCCAGCGCGAGCGAGTAGTATCCCATCAGGCTGACTACGCTTACACCCAACCAAATGAGAGCATTAAACAACAAAAAATGCTTGATCTGAAATATTCGGGCCAGTCGGGACATTCAGTAGGATGTGATTCAGCATACCTATTTAGGTAAGTTTATACCTTGCTAGACAGTAGAGCGGATTTTTGGCATTTTTTGTTAGGTGATTGTATTTGGTTATTTGCTTTCCAATGCGCTTAGCCTACGTTCGTACTCATTGAATCGCCGATCAAAGTCGTTGTACATCTGACCAATGAAATCATATAATTCATCTACATCGGCTTTATGGTCAGATAAATCTTTTTGAAATTCTGATAGGGTCTCTTTAACAATAGAGAGTTTGGGATCCATTGCGTTGAAGCGGGCTTGGGTTCGCTTTTGGTGTTCTTGAAGTTCTTTCCTGAAATCCATGCTTTTCCAATTTTGGACTTTTAGTGTTAACAACGCATTTAGACGGTTTTTCGTTGGGAGGCTCTTGAATTTGATGAAATACAAGTTACTACAAAAGTGCATATCGGAAACAAGTATTCATTCTGTAACCGCCGTTACGAAGCCGTATATCTAGCAGTAGGTTATAACGAGGGCAACTGGGAATTGAACGAGCTATTTCGGCCACTGACCGAGTTTTGGCAGCGATCTTATCATCGCCCCGTATATTTGTAATGTAAGGGTTGAGGAAAAAACTGAAATTGAAAAAGAGGTTAAGGCGTATGAGACGTAAGTGTTTAGAGTTAAAGTTTGCATAGGTTGAAGTTGCGCCCTCAGTGGCGCGACAAGGTTGTTGTAAAGTAAAAACCGCAGATGATTGTCTGCGGTTTTTCTTTTGTATAAAGCCTGAAAAGATGCGAATGACTAGTTTAGTTGTTTGTCAGCTTGAGCTTTTTACATTGACAGTGACGTCCTCTGAAATTTGTACTATAATATAATGGTGCTCAATAATAACTGACTTTATGTTGACTAACTAGAATAAAAGCGAGATTTGAAAGATATGATTTGTTCAGAAAGTCACTCATCTTGCAAACTATCTACTGGATTGACGATGGCTGCTCGGATGGACTGAAAGCTAACAGTCAACCAAGCTAATAACAATACTATAACCCCAACTACGAGAAATACTCCTGGGGAGATTTCAGTGCGATAGGCGAAATTTTTTAACCACTGCTGAATGCCTAAATACCCTATGGGAATAGCGAGTAGAAAAGCGATTATAACTAGTTTAGTGAAGTCTTTAGTGAGCAGTATCACAATGTTAGTAACCGTAGCACCGAGCACCTTGCGAATACCGATTTCTTTTCTTCGTTGCTCAGTCATAAAAGCAGCCAGAGCTAGCAGACCTAAACAAGCAACCAGTAAGGTAAATCCGGTGAACAGACTTACTACTGATCTCAGTCTCTTTTCTTTCTGTAAAAGGGTATCTAAATCCTGATCCAAAAAGGTGTAGACTAGAGGAAAGTCCGGTAAAAACTTCTGCCACTCATCTTCTATGGTTTCTACAGCAGCAGTGATATTCTCTTGGGCTAGGCGTACTTCTATCACTCGCTGCGCCCAAGGTTCATCTTTTAATAGCATTAGTAATGGCTCAATTAGCTTTTGTGGCGCATCAAAGTGAAAGTTTTCGGTTACCCCAACGATACGATACTCTTCATCGTTGAAAACCAATACTTCACCTATCGGTTCATTTAATCCTAGAGCTTGAGCGGCTTGTTGATTGATAATAGCGGCTGCACTATCTGAAGTGAAGCGTCTCTCGAAGTTACGCCCTTCTAACAATTGTATTTGCATGGTGGGCAGATAATCTTCATTGGTGTATTCGCGCCGGACTACTTTACGGGTATCTTCACTGGCTGCTTTCAATCGCATGTCGCCACCATCCTCAATATAGAGCGGGTTTTGCTTAGAAGCAGCCACTCCTAAGACTGGTGAAAGCTGTTGTAGTTGCTCCATAAACGTAGTACGCTGATCCTCGAGCCGATGAGCGTTCTCGATGATAAGAACGTTCTCAGCATTCACTCCTAGCTGTTTATCCTGAAGAAAAGAAAGCTGGCGGTGAATAAGTAGAGTACAAATAATCAAGCTAATAGAAACTACAAACTGAAAAACTACCAACGCATTTCGTAGCGAAAAACCCTGCTGAGTGGTGATAAATTTCTTACGCAGTACGGCTACTGGTTGATAGTGAGTAAGATAGATAGCGGGATAGAGCCCAGCTATTACTCCGGTAGTCAACAGTAGTATACCGACAATGATCAGCAACCTACTATCAGAAATCAGAGCTAAATTGATGGATTTTCCACTGATAGCACTAAAGGGGCCTCGGGCAAGTTCTGCTAGAACTAGCGCTAGTAGTATCGCCAGCAGACTGATGATGCATGACTCCGTGAGAAATTGCCAAATAAGCATTTTTCGGGTAGAGCCTAACGTTTTACGAACACCTACTTCTTGAGCCCGCTCGGCTGCCCGAGCAGTAGATAGATTGATAAAGTTAATACTGGCAATTATCAAGATGAAAGCTCCAATAAGTATGAGCATATACACGTATTGTCTATCTCCGTTAGCTTCTATTTCAGCATCGAGGTGCGAATCGAGATGAATGTTGGTTATGGCCTGTAAAGGGAACCCAACGGAGCCTTTCATTTCTTGTAATATGGGGTAAATGTCAGGATTATACTTAGGGAATAGCTGTTGGAGTTTGGTGCTAAATGCGGTAGCACTCGTTCTCTCTTGAAGTAATACATAGGTATAATTTTCATTCAGGGAGAGCCAATTAACTGAGCTTTCTGGCTTGTATTGATACGGCAGCAGTAATCCAAAGGTGAAGTGTGCCTGACTTGGGGGGGCTTCCACTATTCCAGTAACCGTATGTGGCTGCTGGTTTATAATTAGTGTCTTTCCTACAATATCCGTATCTGTACTAAAGTATTTGTTAGCAACGGATTGGGTGATAGCTACGCTAGCCGGTTCTTGTAATGCAGTTTTTGGATCACCTTGTATCCACTGATAGCTAAATACTGAAAAGAAGGAAGAATCTACTTTGAGTACACCATTTTCAGCATACAATTGATCCTGGTACTGAACGGCTACTTCACCAGTGGGTACATCTATTCGCGTAACTCGCTCAACTTCAAGAAGCTCATCTATCAACACTTCGCCCAGGTGGGCATTGCTACTAGCGAAGTGAAACGACTGCTCGCCTAAGTCGGCTTTAGAGGTAATCCGATAAATACGATCAGCATGTTCATGGAAACGATCATAACTTAATTCATCCAATACAAAGAAAGTGATTAACAGACAGCAGGTCGTACCTACTGCTAACCCCAACACGGTAATGAAAGAGTAAAACTTATGTTTCCAAAAATACCGAAGAGAGAGTTTAAGGTTGTTGCTAAACATAGGTTTAGGTGATTGAAGGTATCAATCATCGGGCAACTAATAGACCAAAAGATCCGGTCATCGAGAAATAGGTTCGTAATGGCTTATACGCAACTTTTTATCTACAGAAATAGAATTACCTGTACGGTTTTGATACATTAGATGTTCATTTATAGTACACTACAAACCTTAGATTATCTCGTCGGATAAGAGCACGATGGCACCATTGTGCTCTTACCCGATGAGAAGAGATTTCGGTTATCCAGCTATATTTTTATTGGATTTCAAAGGGTAAATTTTCTTTGTTTTCTTGGAAATGCTTGAGAAGTTCTTCTTTTAGCGTTTCATCGTACTTCATCTTCTCAAAGACCACTAACTTAACTTCCTCCAAATAGTCGTCTAACGTTTTAGTTTGCGACCGATGAACGTCACTGGCATTGTCTCTATACATCGCTACGTTCTTCATAAATCTGTCATCCTCTTGGGTATCGTTCAACAGATTTTCGAAAATAGCTTCAAAACAAAAAGCCTCCAGTAAGGTGTAATCTTTTGCCCAATGAGCTTCCTTTACCCCGTTTAATCCGATACATACGTGTACACCAATCGTAGAATCAGGCCTCACCCGATCACAGAAGAAAAATTTGGATGCTACTTCCATTAATTCATCTTTACTGTAAATGATAGTTGATTGCTGACTGGGATTTTGTATTGGGGTTAAAAACGTGTTGACGTACAATAAGAAAGAATCACATTGTTGCAAATGACGAGCGAACGCCTGAGAAATTTTTACCGTGTCGGGATACATTTCCTCATATCTTGTTAGCTCGCTTCTCAGATCAGTACGATTCGTCAATAGGTAATTAAATCTTTTGGGATACCGATTGATAAATTGTCCGATAGAATCTTGGGTTTGATTCTTTATGATAGGATTTATACGGATACTTTCCTTTCCATGATCATCGTGTTTTTGCGCTTTAATTCCGAAATAGTCCGCAATATCGAAAGGCTCACGTAACTGAAAAGCTAGTAGTGAGATGAAGGTTAACATGATGAGTAGGTATCGCATAGCTTTTAGTTACAATAACGCAGAGGGGATAAAAGTTATTGGTAAGTTCAAGAGTGAGTAACTGACCTTCGATTCAAACATACGATAGGTCTACGCGACGTGTGTAACCCAACGAAATCTAGTAAAAGAAACAAAAAGGAGAAAAGGTTCTATTACTCAGTAGAAGTGGTGTCACTGGCTACTGTATCATTACCATCATACTGTTCATTTAACCCCATCACTACTTGGTTAGTAATATCCAGGCTATCGTCGGCGTAAAGCACACCGCTATTTTTGGTGTAGGTTAGCACTAGTTTAAAATCCGCATTCTTACCGTAATCTTCCAGGTAGCTGGAAACCCGGTCGTAGAGATCGTCATTCACTTTTCCCTCTTCCTCCAAAAGTTGGGTGCTGAGGTTTTGCTGATACTGAAGTAAATTTTGCTGTTTCTTACGAAGGTCTTCCTCCACGGCCCGGGCTTGGTTCATCGTCATACCCCCCGCATTTTGCTGAAAGCTACTGATTTCATTTTGTAGACCTCGGGCCCGGTTTTCGTATTCTTTCTGAAGATCCTCCGCCCGCTTTTCTAGCTCTTCCCGCTTGGTCTGAAAAAATTTGTAATTGGCCAGCAGCGTATCTGAGTTAACGTAGGCGATGCGAGGAATGGCTCCAGACGCAGTATTGCTCATTTGAGCATCAGCCGTTACAGCTGTTTCTTTACCAGCACTAAAATGAAGTACATATAAATAAATGACCGCGATAAGCAGAACCGCATTTAAAACCAGGGATGCAATTTTCACTGTGTAAATAGAGTTTAGGTTAACCAATAAAATCAGCGGACAAAGATAAGTGAATTTTTGGAAATCAGGGGACGGAATCTGGAGACCGGAGACGGGAGTCCGAATTTATAAGTAAGAATGTACAATTTTTCAATTTCCGGTCTCCGGCCTTCGGATTCCGGACTCCGTGGAATTAAGCGGGTTTCGATTCGGGGATTGCCTGAGAGATCTCGGCTCGAGTTTCATCGGCCGACTGTCGGGCTCTTTTCTCTTTGAAAAAGATAGTAAATAACACCAGCACAATTACGGAGAGCACTGCTGGAACGAGCCAGATTTTATCCCATAGATACGTAGATTGGTCAACGGTGTAGTTTTCGGCGACAATTCCCGATAATAGGCTGCCGATAAACATACCTACGCCGTAAGTAGCAAAGGTGATTAGTCCCTGAGCGGCATTTTTGATGTTTTTGGGGGCGCGTTCATCCACGTAAATTTGCCCGGTCACGAAGAAGAAGTCATAGCAGATACCGTGCAGAATAATTCCGCCGTAGAGCATCCAAACTAGTTCGCTAGGGTTGCCCAGCATAAATAGCACGTAGCGCAGTCCCCAGCACGCCATACCAATCATCAGCATTTTTTTATATCCCAACCGCTTGAAGAAAAACGGCATCAGCAACAGAAATAGGATTTCCGACATTTGCCCCATTGTCATTTTTCCGGCAGCATTCTCTACTCCAATGTTATTCAGGAATAGGTTGGCAAAACTATAGTAAAATGAGAGAGGGATGCAGATGAGCAGGGATGCAATGAATAATACGGCAAACGAGCGTTCTTTCATTAATTTTAGAGCATCTAAACCGATAATATCTTGCCAACTGGCTTTTTCGCCCTTGCTTTTGGGTGGAGTATGCGGCAGTGTGAAACTGTAC
>JBCCTI010000022.1:0-89675 GCA_039198955.1 Bacteroidota bacterium
AAAGCGTTGCTCCGCCAAACTAGGTTTATCCTGGTCTTCCAAACGAATGGTAAGAAAGTAGTCAGGAAAGAGCCAGAGCGGCTTGCGCGGACCGAAGTCAATTCCTTTTTTCAACCCATTGGCCGTAGTGTACAAAGGCATGTCGGCTGATTTCTGATGGACTGAAATCACGAAATCTTCCTGAGCAATAGCGTGAATACGAGGGGCAAGAAAATCACTGACAAATACATCAGCCACTAGTACAAAGCCGTAAACAGTATGCGGTCTTCTCCAATCATTCGGTAAGAAAACCAGTAGCTCAAGGGAAGATGTATCGGAAGAAAACGGTTGTATTTTTAGGTATCCGTTTTCCCGATAGCTGAACAGCCGCTGAATGGTCGTTTTTTGCCGAATCAGAGTATTGAGAATGATATCGGCATTTACCGAAAATAGGGACTCCCCTTCATCATTATAGAGGCGGATCTCTGTATTAGGAAAAGAGTCGATGATAAATACTTCCCGGATAGCATAGTTTTCACTAAAAAACTGGTTGAACTCTTCGCTATTTTCCCAGGCACTATCCTGAAGTAACTCACTCCATTCCTGAGTCCACGACCGGGTAATATCCTCCGAGTACTGGTTTACGGAAAAGAGAATAGCTTCTAACTGCTCATTATAGATTTCCTCAATCAGTAATTCGTTCTCCCGCACGGTTTCCAACTCCCTTACCGAATAGTAAATAGCCGGAAGCAAAAAAACGATCAGAAGTACCAGACCGACTTTGGTGAGCGAACGAGGCATATTGAAGGCTGTTTCTGAGGAAAGTTACAAAAAAAATCAGGAAGAGAATCTAGTCAGTAAGTTTCAAAGTACTGCGGATGGCTTTAGGACAAAAAGAAGCCTCGATTAATTCAAGATCAAACGGGTTTTCTTGAATAATAGCCCCTGTCGGACTCGATTTCCGCGGGAACCACCAATATCGGCTATATGATTGCCTTCAATACTAGCTCGTCATCAATATAATTAGGGGAAAGTACTATCAGCAACTGATTATTCTTGCGTGATTCCAACCTATTGCGTTGCGAGTAGGTCTAGTAAAGGAAAGCCAAATAGCATTGTAATGAACCGATTTTGTACAAACATTATGACCCTAGCGGTTATGCTAAGTTTCTGGGGATGTGAAGAAGAAATCGAGTGTGGTTGTGTGATTGTGTGTTTCCGTCTAATGAATACAACTACACTTTTGAATCTAGTACAGATGGCTGGGAAAATGGGTTTGCCGATTATCCGGTGGGCGAAGATGATTTTTATGAATTATCTTCCGAATGGGTACCGTTACCTGAACCATTGGATCAAAATCAGCAGGCAATTAAGATAGAAGGAAGTAATCGGAGCGATGACCTGTTCATGTTTATTACTCGGTCAGTGACCAATCTTACTCCCAATGCCACGTATGATTTAGTCGTAGAGGTACAAGTGGCTTCCGATGCCCCTGAAAACTCGGTAGGCATTGGCGGGAGTCCGGGCAGTTCGGTCTATCTGAAAGCAGGAGCGTTTTCCCAGAAACCAGCCGCCGTAGCGCAAGACGGCTGGTGGCAAATGAATCTGGATAAGGGTAATCAATCACAGCCTGGGGCTGACATGCAGGTGTTGGGCACGGTTGGTATTGAGGGGGAAGAATTTACTTATGCGCTCATCAATCGAGATAATCGTGCTAATCCGCTAAAAGTAAAAGCAAATGATCAGGGTAAGCTGTGGATCATTGTCGGCACTGACTCGGGCTTTGAGGGTAAAACCACACTCTACTACAATCAGATTACCATTCGGTTGCTAGATTGAGTTTAAGGTTTTTTGTTTGTAATCATTTATAGCGTTTGCATGGAATAGTGTCTGATGTGTTTTGTATTTTTTTGTAGGGTAACCTGTCTTATTGTTGGAGAAGCAAGGTGTTACTTCAGAAAACACGCAAAAACCACCAATAAACTTGTTATCTCGGCAGAAATTTAGTGCATGAAGGAGTAGTCAAAACCAACCTAAAGCGCATAAAAAAGCCCGAATCTGAATAGAAACGGACTTCTTAAAGGCGAGCCTCCTGTCGGATTCGAACCAACGACCCGCGCATTACAAGTGCGCTGCTCTGGCCAACTGAGCTAAGGAGGCTTAAAAGTCTGCAAATATAGCAGGGGCAGGTCTGATTCCCAAGCAGAAGATCGTCTATTTTAAATTTCGCAAAATATCTAGCTGAGATCTTAACTGCTCTACTTCAGCAGTAGCCTTTTCAATCTTACGCTCTACATCGGCAATGAGTTTGCTAGCTTGCTTAGAAGAAGATGTGAAGAAGGAGATGTTATTTTTCCAGAGGGCAATATCATCTTCTAACCGGTTAATCTGACGGCGGATACTGCCTTCCTTTTGGTCAATCCGTCGTTGACCACCAGGGCTACCTTTCAGTGTACCTAGTTCTATTTCTACCAGCACTTCCTTCTTTTGACTCTCGTCCAGGTCTTCGGCATTCTCTACAAATTGATTCACTGCCTGCTGATACCGATCACTGATGGTCTTCATAGCCGAGCGGGGAACAAATCCGGTTTCGCTATACTGTTGAATTAGTTCAGTCAGGGCATCCAGATCGCTGGATTTTTCCTGAGCTAGGGCTTCAATCTTCTCACAAATTTCTTCCCGAACTCTCAGGTTTTTTTGGTACTCGACCTCCGCTTCCTGACTGTTATTGCGTCTCCGCTCAAAGAAGGCATCACAGGCCGCTTTAAAGCGTTGGTATACTGACTCCCGCGCCCGTTCGGGAACTGGGCCGATTTCTTTCCATTCGCGCTGCAGGCGTTTTAGTTCGTTAGAAGTGCTCTTCCAGTCTTCGCTATCTTTTAGGCTTTCGGCTTTTTCAGCCAGGGCTTGTTTCTTTTTAAGATTTTCTTCCCGTTGGGCATCTAAACGCTGGAAAAACGCTCCTTTATGAGCAAAAAACTCCTTGAAGCTAGACCAAAATTGCCGATTTACCTCTTTAGCCTGACTGCGGGGCATACTTCCGGCAGCTTCCCAGCGCTTCTGCAACTGCTGAATTTCCTTAGTCTTTTTGTTCCACTCTTTGATACTATCACTATTAAAACTCGTAAACGCCTTCACCTCCTCTACTAACTTCAGCTTTTCTTCTAGGTTCTTCTTTAGTTGCTCTTTAAATGCCTCTACATCTTCCCGGCGACGGTCGTGGATCTTGTCCGAAGCGGCTTTGAAGCGCTGCCAGAGAGCTTCCTGCTCATCGCGGGGTACCGGGCCAATATGCTTGTATTCTTCATGAAGTTCGTCCAGCTCCTGGGTAGCTTTCTTAATGTCAGGCTCCTCTACTAGTTGCTCAGCTCTTTCCGCTACGGCTACTTTACTCACTAAATTTTTCTTACGATCTAGCTCTTTAAGCTCAAAATAAATACTTCGGTTATCATAAAACCGATCTAATAGCGCGTGGTAATTAGCCCAAAGTGTACGGTTTTGAGCCGAAGGTACTTCACCAATGCTCCGCCATTCTTGTTGAATCTCTTTGAGTTTAGAGATACTTACTTGAGTTTCCTCACTATCTACAAAATCGCGTAACCGATTGAGTATTTCTTCTTTTGCTTTCAGGTTTTCCTGACGGGTTTTCTCCCGCTCTGCCCGATGTTGAGAACGCCGCTCCCTAATCTTGTCATAAGCCGCGTAGAATAAGGTGTAAAATTCGTCGGGTCGATACTCGAAGCCATCCGGCTCTCCTCCCTCTTGGACAAAAGTGTCTAATGCCTTCTGCCGCTCAGCCTCTTCTCGGTCATCGAAGTATACTTTTAATTCCCGTACCTGATCGGTAATGGTCCCTACTTGATCGCCTTTTGCCAGTCCCTCAATCTCCCGGGCTAGTTCTTCCCGGCTAAACTGGCTGTAGTCAGGCAACTCCTGCTCTTCATTATTATCACTACTTTCTTTAGTGTCATCGTCTTCCTCTGGTTCAGATGATGCTTGCTCAGGCTGACTTTTCTCGTTCGTTGCTTCAGTCTCTTCAGTTTTAGCGACCGGTTCAGTTTCTTGTTTATCAGCAGATGTTGGCTGAGAAGCTTCTACTTGCTCATCCAATGAATCTTTCTCGTCTGCCGTTACACTCTCGACTGATTCCAAGGTTAGAGTCTCCGGCTGGTTAGCATCACTCTCCCCGACCTGACTACTAGCAGGAGCGTCTTCCTCTGGTTCAACCAAGGGTCGCTCAGGCTGACTTTCTTCGGCAGCTATTACTGCTTCTTGGGGTTCATCAACTACTTCGTTCTCTTCCTCCTCTATCTTCGTTGAATCTTCTTCTTGATTCGTAATAACCTCAGCCTGACCCTCCGATGGTTCTGACTCAACTATTAATACAGTTTCATCTTCCTCGGGAGTAGACGGTACTGATTCTACCTTATTAGCATTACCTTCGGTTTCACTACCATCACCTTTGGCTTCCGCCGAGAGCGAAGACACCTTCTCCACTTGAGTTTCACTTGAATCTGTATTGATCTGAGCGTTTGAACCCTCCTCAGTTGAAGGATCTGGCTCAGTATTCTCGGGTACCCCAGTCTCAGTAGGGTTATTATCTTCTTTCGGTTGGTCCTTATTATCTGTAGCAGCATCAGTTACTGATTCTTCGTTTAAAGAAACAGTGGTTTCAGCTTGAGAACTTTCGTCCGTACTTTTATCTTTTTGGTTTTCAGAAGCTTCTGCCATAGTACTTTGTTCAATTTCCAGACTCCTCTTTACCTACTAGAATAGAAAAAAAGAGTAAATGTTTTAATTCAGGCGGGGGTCAATCGGATAGTTAGAAAACATCCGGTACTTCCCTCCCATACTACGCAATATTTCTTGCCACAGTTGAGTAGCTGGTGTATCAAATATTTGATTAGAGGTCGCTTGCTGGTGAATAATCCAGGTATCTTCGGCAATTTCGTTTTCTAGCTGTCCCGGCTCCCAACCAGAATATCCGGCAAAAAATTTTATATCGTCGGGAGAAATTTGTCGGGTATTTATCAGAGATAATAGTTCATCAAAATCACCTCCCCAGAAAATATCGTTGACTACTGGTTCTGAGCCGCTGAAGGGAGGGTAGATTCGGTGTAAGAAATGTAACGTATTATGCTGTACTGGCCCACCTACGTACAGATTCTGGTCATAACTTTGCACTTCGTCCAAGGCATCAGAAAGTTGCAAATCTGATTCTTTATTCAACACAAAACCGAACGAACCATCACTATTGTGTTCGCATAAAAGTATAACCGATCGCTCAAAATTAGGATCGGCCAGAAAAGGCTCCGATAGTAAAAGATCTCCTTTGGCAGGCTTTACATTATCTCCTAACATCACAATACTTCGGGGGTTTACTTCATCATAACCTGATATGCATCAAGTATACTATTGAATAAACGAATTTAGTAAAAGTTTTGTACAGCCCTATCAAATATTAAAAAGAGTAAAAATAGCATCTACTCTTAGGCAATACTTCATTCTTTTTACTCACAGCCACCAACTAAGGTTCAATTGGGGGTAAGTTTCCAAAAATAAAGACCCAGAACTTACTTCACTTACATTTTGCATGTGATAATTAGGAACATTATTTGATCTTCGGAAGACCGGAATTAGGAGACGGGAGGAAGATTAAAGGTTAAAGCTGAAAATTAGTAAAAATTAGAAGCTAGAGGCTTGGGGACTGAAAATTTTAACAATAAACAACCAGCAATTTAACCATTCCCAAATCCAAACTCCCAACCCCTAACCCCCAAAAAACAATCAACAATCCAACTATCAAAAGTTAAGCACTATCTGACTAAACTGATAAATCGTTTATATCGTAATGAAGCATAAACCTTACGCAATTCTACTAGCTATCTTATTGGGAGGGCTGGGCATTCATCGTTTTTATATTGGACAACGACGAAAAGGCTGGTGGTATTTAGGTTTCTCATGGACACTGGTACCTACGTTTATTGGCTGGTTTGATGCCGCCCGGTTTAACTCAATGGATTACGCTGAGTTTAACCGTCGCTATAATTTGGGGCACGAGCTGAGCAAGAAATTCTCGGATGATGAGGTGCTCCTGGCAGCCAGCTTTGAGCGGGAGCGGGAGCAAAAGCTTCTTGCGGAGATTGAGCAATTATCTACTAAAGAGGATGTGCAGGAGTATTTGCAACAGGCCAAAGAGCGGGGCGACTACCTTCCCCGCTTGGTATACGCTCGCGCTAACGCCATTTTGAAAGATCAACCTTGGATAATGAGCAATTCCCTTGACTTTGACCAAAAAATTGGCTAACCAGTAGTGTCAAATGTTTAGTGCTGAAACTGTAGCCCTAACTTTTAACCCGCACTGACGGGCATTATTTGTTAATGACCGACAATTAAGTGAGGGGCGAACGTATTAATTTGTGCTTTTCTGCCAAAAAGCGAAGAACATTATTTGCAGTAAATCCGGGAATGTGGGGCAAACTTACGATGTACCTTTGCCCCTAAACTTGATTTGAAAACCTTTGCGACCTCTTCCTAGATTGGCAATCGTAAATTAGCATGAAAATTCACTGGTTATGCCAACGGTAAGTGTAAGTATTGATCATTCGGTGGAGCAGAAGTTCGAGAAACTTCTGATTGACTTTGGCTATGAGTATAGCAAAGAAATTGACGATCACGAAGTCTCGTTTGTACTTACATCGGAACAAGAGTTGGACCTGGTAGAAATCAGTTTGCTAAACGAATGTGCTCGCCAGATTCAGCAGTTAGAAGACTTGGATAAGGAACATTACCGAACATCACCCAGTGTACCCGACTCCCTCCTACTAAAACTCGGTCTTTCCCACCGAAGTAATAACTAAAACAGCTTCTAAAAAGCCCCGGCGTAACCTGGGCTTTTAATTTACTCATTGCTCATTCCTAGAGTATCTACCTGAGGCTCCCAGCCCGGTTCGTATTCCCGGCTCCACATTTTCATGGCCTCTTCATCATCTTTGATACGTCCGCTACTAGGGTCAATGGCTAACGTTCGTCCCATTTCTTGGGAGATGTTCGCCAAATGGCACATTAGCACACTTTTGTGCCCTTCTTCAATTGGCGAGTTTTGGGCTGCGCCGTCTACCACCGCATCGCGGAAGTTGACAATATGCAAGTTAGTCATACTATCGCCCCCCCGGGTATCCATGGAAGCTGCTTTCGTACTGGCTTTTCCTTCTTTCACCAGATTGTTTTTCATATCGTATATTTCGTAGCCATCGCGGTCAAGGACTACCGAGCCTTCCGTGCCGCAGATTAGCGAACCTCGCCCTCGTCCTTTCACCGGGTTCGGGTTACAGCTTCGCCCTTCCCAAGTGATGGTTTTACCCCCATCGAAGTCGTAGTTCACAATCTGGGTATCATAAAACTCCCAGTCGTCATCGAAGTGGTAGCGACCACCCTGAGAACCTACCCGCGTAGGAAAATCAACTTCCAAAGCCCAGCGGCAGACGTCTATCTCGTGGGTTCCGTTGTTGAGAGCTTCCCCGGTTCCCCAGTTCCAGAACCAGTGCCAATTGTAGTGGATGAGATTATCCACGTAGGGCTGGCGAGGGGCGGGCCCTTGCCACAAGTCGTAATTTAAGTGCTGAGGTACGGGTATTTCTTTACCGTTGCCAATAGATCCTCGTCCGTTCGCATACCAAGCTTTGGCGTAGTAAGGACGACCAATAATACCATCTTGTATCTGCTGAATGATCTCGATAGACTCGGGAGCCGAACGCTGCTGGTTTCCCATTTGCACTACTTTACCATAACGATTTTGCGCCTCCACCAAAAGCTCTCCTTCGCGAGGGTTATGACCACAGGGCTTTTCTACGTACACGTGCTTGCCCGCTTGCAATGCCAATAGTGTAGCCGGGGCGTGCCAATGATCAGGGGCGGCAATGACTAATGCATCAACTTTGTCATCTTCTAACGCCTCCCGGAAATCGGTAAGCCCTTTGGGCTGCTTTTTTTGCAGCTTTGACCCTTTCACCTCCTGTATGGTTTTATCTAATACTAATTGGTCTACATCGCAAATGTGCGAGAGGTGCATACCGTCTATTTTCAGAATTTCATTCATGAGGGCAGCTCCCCGGCCGTTTACCCCCATCACCGCTACGTTCAGTTGGTTACTGGGGGCATTTTTTCCAAAAACTGGCACGGCACTACTCAAAAAAGTAATTCCAAGTCCCGCAGCTCCAGTGGTTTTCATGAAGTTTCTTCGATCTAAGTGTTTTGTTTCGGTCATTGCTTACAGATTTTGTAATCGGTTAAATTTAAGATGTTAAGATACAAAATTTAGGGATTAATATGTTATCGTGCCCAGTGTTGTCATATTTGGGTGTTTAAAGATCAAAATAAGTGTTCAGGTGTTCAAGTGTTCGGGTATTCAGGTTAATACTGTAACTTTGAACCCATTAACATTGCGCGGCGGGGCTGCCCCGGCAATCCTTGAACACATTAGTACTATATGATCATATTCACACTCCCCATTATTGCTGCCCTTACCGGGTGGGTCACCAATTTTATTGCGATCAAAATGTTGTTTCATCCCCGGGAAAAGGTGAAAATCTTATTTCTGGAATTACAGGGCATTTTCCCTAAGCGGCAAAAGAAGTTAGCTGAAAAGCTAGGGAAAATTGTCTCAGACGAGCTATTCTCAATGGAAGATGTGCGGAAGGCAATCACCAATCCGGAAAATTTGGGCGATGTGCATCAAGTGATCGATGAGAAGCTAGATGATTTTCTACAGAACCGTATGATGGAAAGTATGCCCATGCTCTACGTATTTATGAGCGATGATATGCGGGTAAAAATTAAGGCAACGCTACAGCAGGAGTTAGAATTGATGCTACCCGAGCTTATCGGCCAGTTTGCCAATAAAATAGAGAAGGAGGTAGACGTGGAACGCACCGTTTACGAAAAGGTAGTCAGCTTTTCTACCGACAAACTAGAGGAAATTTTGTACTCGATTATGCGTAAGGAATTCAAGTTTATTGAGATTTTAGGTGGCGTACTTGGTTTCCTGATTGGACTTATTCAGATTGCTTTGCTTCAATTACAGTAAGGTGTTCAAAGTTACACGAACACATGAATACTTTAACACAATAACACCATAATACTACAACACCCTCCTTACTTCCAACTGATTTACGTTGACTAGGTATAGATCAACTTCCTTGTAGTGGTTTAGAAGATAATCTTTTGCTAGGAAGAGGGCTTCCACTTTTTCTGGTTCATCCAGGTGAGTGTAAAAGTTGATTGCGATCACCTTTTCTTCGTCTTGGACTACTCTATCGAGTACCACCGATCGCTTTTTAGCCATAAGTATCGGGCGTTGTATCAGTTTCTTTCCGCTTGGTTTATACCACTCTAATGGTTTGCCTTCAGCTAAAAAGATGCTAGCTTGTTCTTTTAACTTTTGTCGTTCGTAAGAAGTAAGCCCCTGCTCAAAAGCAATCTTTTCTAGCTGGCTATGCAGTTGATCTGCCGACGGAAGTTGAACGAGTAACTGTTGCATCAAAACCACCTGACTCACCTGCCCTACCCCAGTAGAAAAAAAGCCTCTAGAAAGTGGCCGAACACTCAAACGATTCCGCCATCTTACTGAAGAATATTCAGGTAATGCTATATGGTGTTTCTTGTTCTCTATTTTCCGTTCTCCGTGCTCCATCTTCCGTTCTCCCACTTCAAACACTCGCCCCATCTCATCCCATCCAGCCAGAGAATTGGCTCCCTCAATTTCCAACTCCGGTAAAATATTGTACAATAGATTGGCAATTCCATTTACCGAATAACTTTTCCCCTTGGCTTTGGGGCGGGCAAAGGCGTATAGTCCTTCTTCGGCTCGGGTAAACGCTACGTACAATAAGTTCAGATGATCCATATGAATCCGAATTTTCTCTTCGTAGTATTCCCGACTGAAAACAGTTTGGGTTAGTTGAGAAGAATACTTCATGGGAACCAGGCCGACGTTCGCCAGTTCAGGATTCTGCGGTGAAGCCCAGAGAATATTGGTTTTCAGGGGTTGATGATCCAGTTCCCAGTCACAAAACGGTACAATCACCACTTTGAACTGTAACCCCTTGGCTTTATGGATAGTCATCACCCGCATAGCGTCAGTCTCCTCCGAGATCTGGGCGGAATTGTTAGCTCCCCGCTCATCCCACCAGATCAGGAAGGATCGTAAGTCACCCCGCTCGGTAAGTGAGTATTGCAACACTGCATCCTGAAACGCTTGTAAGTAGGCTCGTTCATTGTATTGCCCCAAATCAAAGATCAATACCAGATTCTCTACCAATTCGTATACGGGCAGCTTATTAAGATAGGCGTAGTACTTCGCAAAATCAGCCGGTAGCTGCTGAAAGAAATTACTTAATTCATCATCGTCTTCATTGCTGAAAATGGTATGCAATTCGTCCGAGCTGCTTTCACCAGTAGTTAACTGATAGTACTTATGGAGAATACTGCTACGAACAATTTCATCCTGATCGTTATCCAAAAAACGCATCAGATCTACCAGCAACCTTACACTCAGTGCAGAGGTAAGCACCAACGACTCAGATGACACGATTTCGTAGTTATAAGCTGCTTGATTCTTTTCTTCCTGCTTGTACTGCATAAAAGTATCCACCACTGCCTGACCATCCCGCTTGTTGCGTACTAAAAAAGCAATATCCTTAGCAGCGTATCCCTCAGACTGTAGCTTCTCAACCATTCTGGGCAATCTGGTTTGAACATAGCTTTTCCAGTCAGTGGGCTCGCCTTCCTCGTCGAGACAATGATCTTCCTCCAGCAACTCGATACGTACGTGACCCTGCCAATCTGCTTGAAGGTCGTAGGTAGCCGGAAGCTTCTGGGTAACATCCTGATAGGCTTGTCGAAGTACTTCGGACTGCTGGAGTAACTGCTGCCGTAACACTTCATCGGTCAGGCTATCTAACCCCGCCGTAATGTGCTGAAACAGTACCTCGGGAGCAGTCTGAAACAAGGCATTATTAAATGCTAACACGTTTCGGTGGCTTCTAAAATTATGGTCGAGCTGCCGAATATCCGTCCGCCACTCCTGCATATCCTGCTGAATGGTATTGAGTAAGAGTTGCCAGTCGCCCCCCCGCCAACGGTAGATCGATTGTTTTACATCGCCTACCACTAAGTTCTCGTTTCCAGCATCCAGGCTATTTTCTACCAATGGACGAAAGTTCATCCACTGCAAGCCGGAGGTATCCTGAAATTCATCAATCAAGAAGTGTCGGTAGTAGCTTCCGATTTTTTCATAGATAAAGGGTGTATCATCTTTGCCGATAATTTCTTGCAGGAATACCGGGGCATCGGAAATCAGCATCAGGTCATTCTCACGCTTGTGGCTATCAATTTCCGACTCTAAGTGATGTAGTATACCGTAGGCATAAACAAACCGCTGCATCTGTACAGCCGATTGATACAAAGTGCCGTATTCATCGTAAGCTTCTAATGCCTGCTCCAGTTGCGGAAGCAGCTGACTAGCCACCGACAATAATCGCTTGCGATCAGGATTCTTTTTACTGACCCAGCTTTCCAGACTATCACTGGCCTGAAGAACCCGGGACGTAGGCAAAAAACTATTCCCCTCGGAAATTTTAGTGAAATAACCAGCCACCCCACTACTTCCGTAGGCAAAGTCACTAACGTCAGCCTGACGCTGGTTCATTAGCTCAAGAGCAGCCTGCCCAATAGATGCCATGTGTTGCTCAAAAGCCTGTTGCATTTCCCGGAGCTGCTTCAGTAGCTCCGCAACCGATCGAGTTTGTAAATCTACAGTTTGATCGTGCTCCTCCCGGTAGTTCTCTTTAAATAATTCTTTGGCCAGCTCTTTTATTTCGCGACGAAAATCCCAGCTCTTGCCGGACTCTACTTTTTCTTCAGCAAAATGGGTGAGCCACCTCCTGATCTCCTTGTGCTGGGTTTCGCCAATATCTAATAGCAACTGATCAATTACCTCATCCAGTACCCGATCTATATCCAATTCTACTCTGAACCCCGCCTGTAATCCCATTTCCCGGGCAAAGCCCCGTACTACTTTCTGGAAGAAGGAGTCAATGGTCATTACTGAGAAATGGGAGTAACCGTGCAACAGATTTTGTAGAACGTTTTCGGCTTTAAGGGATAGTTCTAAGTCGGGCAAATCAAGCTCTTCGGCTAGCCCCTTCCGCAACGGACTGCTATCTGCCTTAGCCACTTCGTGCAAGTACTGTAGTACCCGCCCCTTCATTTCCTGGGTGGCTTTATTGGTAAAGGTTACCGCCAGTATGTTCCGGTAGGCTTGGGGGTACCGCAGGGAAAGCTTTAGGTACTCCCGGGCCAGGGTGTAGGTCTTGCCCGAACCCGCCGAGGAACGATAAATTACAAAGGGTTTTTCCACACCAAAAGATACAGCGATACCCGACGTAATCCAACGCCAGAATTTATTTACGACATACTTTTTGTAGATTAGCTTATCGTTGATTTCCACTATATAATGCCCAGCTACTATTTTTTATTTGCCAGATTTGGTCAGGCCCTAATTTTTTTAATGCTGGTTAGTAGTTGTGAGTCTTCGTTAGAAGAACGAAGCCACGCGACTATGCTCCATTTACTTGAAGAGACTCAAGACTTGGTCGATAATTCTGAAAACATGTATGCTAACAATAGCCGAGTTCAATACTATGATAGTTTGCTTCTTGCCGAACCGGATAACTACGCTTATCGGTATTATCGGGCACTGGATTTACTCCGGCGGGGTGACTCAGAGTTAGCCGCGGAGGAATTAAAGATGCTAATGGCACTAAAAGAAGCTGGGAAATTAGACGGTCCGCTTACCGCTCCCGAACTGGATAAACTCGCTTCGTATTTAGCATTAAGTCACCTTCGATTCGGTGAACAAGAAAACTGCATTCTCAACCACACTGCCTCTTCCTGCCTCTTCCCTATTCAACCCGCCGGTTTTCATCAACTGCCCCAAGGTTCTCGGCAGGCGATTGAAGAGTACGAAGAAATTCTTCGGCAACAGCCGGATGACTTGAGTGCTCGCTGGCTACTGAACGTAGCTTATATGACGCTAGGTGAATACCCCGATGAGGTTCCGCAGGAATGGTTAATTCCCGATTCGGCTTTTCAGTCGGAGTACCCCATGAAGGAGTTTCCCGATATTGCTCACCGAATCGGCTTTGACTTCCGAGGGCGTTCGGGGGGACTGGTGGTCGATGATTTTACGAACGATGGCTATCTGGATATACTGATTTCGGAGTGGGGGCAAGATGCTCCTATCCGTTTTTTTGTGAATAATGCCGATGGTACCTTTACTGAACAAACTAATGCTGCTAATCTAACCGGACTGTTCGGAGGGTTAAACTTAGTACAAGCTGACTATAACAACGATGGTTGGTTGGATGTATTTGTCCTTCGGGGAGCTTGGCTACAGGAATACGGTCAACACCCCAATTCCTTGCTAAAAAACAATGGCGATGGCACGTTTACCGACGTAACTATTGCGGCAAATATTTTATCATTTCACCCTACCCAGACAGCTACCTGGAGCGATTTTAACCGGGATGGTTGGTTAGATCTATTCATCGGTAATGAAACATCTGGCACCCAGTCTTTTCATCCCTGCGAAATGTACCTCAACAATCAGGATGGCACCTTTAGCGAAATAGCTAAGGAAGCCGGAGTGGCGGTTAGTAAAGAGGGCTTCCGAATTCCTTCTATTACAGTAAAAGGGGTTGCCTCGGGGGATTTCAATAATGACGGTTGGCCCGATTTATACGTTTCTACCAGTGGGGGTAGTGAACAATACTCCAACTACCTATTTCAAAACAATGGTTCTGATGAGGCTGGTGTTCCCACTTTTTCGGATGTTACCCAAGAAGCTCAGTTAGGGGGCTTCAGCCCGACGTTTGCCACTTGGTTTTGGGACTACGATCAGGATGGCTGGTTGGATATTTTCGCGGCAGGCTACTGGCCGGGAGATGGCGGAGCAATTACCACCGATATTGCGGCTGAATACCTGGAACTCCCTCACGACGCTCAAACCGGACTACTGTTTCGAAACAACCAGGACGGCACATTTAGTAATGTTTCGGAAGAAACCAATCTGGATCGAATTCTGTACGCTATGGGCGCCAACTACGGCGATCTGGATAACGATGGCTGGCTGGATATGTACTTAGGCACCGGAGACCCTATGCTCGCGTCCGTTATTCCCAACCGAGTGTTTCGAAACGCGCACGGCGAGTATTTTCAGGATGTAACCACGGCTACGGGCATGGGCCATTTGCAGAAAGGCCATGCGATTGCTTTCTCCGATATTGATAATGACGGCGATCAGGACTTACTTATGTCGATGGGCGGGGCTTACGAGGGGGATATATTTCAGAATGCTTTTTTTGAAAACCCCTATCAGGATGAACATAATTGGATTACACTTCATTTAGTAGGGAGCCAGTCTAATCACTCAGCTATTGGAGCAAAAGTAGTTTTGACCATAGAAGAAAGTGGAAACGAGCGAAAGGTTTACCGGGAAGTCAATTCAGGCGGGAGTTTCGGGGCGTCTACTCTACGGGTTGAAGTTGGGCTGGGAAATGCTAACACCATTAAAGAGATGACTGTCCACTGGCCCAATTCTAAAACGCAGACTCTTACTGATCTTTCGGTGAATACGTTTTACCAGATTACTGAGGGAAAAGAGAACCCAGAGCAGCTTACTTTGAATAAACTAAAATTTAAGCCATTGCATTCTACCCATAACCACACTACATCAATACCGTGAAAAAGTGGATTCTTATCAGCATAGCTGTTACAATTATTATCTCGGTAGTGGGAGCTATTCAGTATTATCGCACCCCCGACATTACTCAGTGGCGTGCTGACTTGCCTAATGTCGGAACCAACTCTTCAGTTCGTCTTACTGACCTTACCGGAGACGGCATACTGGATATTGTGTTGGGCACGGGATACCAGGAACTTCACCCTACCGATACCGCAGTGGTTGCCTTAGATGGTAAAGATGGTAAACTCTTGTGGCACATAGCCGCCCGTGACCAAATTGTCGGTTCAGCTATGTTGTTGGATGTTACTCAAGATGGGATAGACGATATTTTTATTGGCGGCCGCCGGGCCGAGCTCATGGCAATTAATGGGCAAAATGGCGAATTGTTGTGGGAGTTTTATCCAGCAGGTGATTCGCTCGACCCAGGGAAAGTTGCCGGACTCTACAACTTTTATAATCCCCAGCGTATTCCTGACCAAAATCAGGATGGTATTGAGGATTTGCTCATAGCTAACGGCGGAGATTACCTGGCTGAACCGAATGACCCTAATCGTCCCCCGGGTCACTTGATGGTGGTTAGTAGCCGAACCGGAGAGCTATTAGCAACTGCCGAAGTTCCCGACGGAAAAGAAACCTACTTATCAGCAGTAGTAGCCGATCTAAACAATAATGGTAGTCTTGATATAATCTTTGGTACTGGAGGAGAAACGATCGGTGGCGGACTGTACCGGACATCATTAGCCGATGTTATGAAAGAGGACTTGAGCCAAGCTGTGCTTTTAGCCACTGGTTCCAACAAAGGGTTTATCGCCCCACCCGTTTTGATAGACATTACCCTGGATGGCAATTTAGATATTGTCGCCAATTCGGTTGACGGACGTATGCTGGCTTTTGATGGCAAGACTAACTCACTGCTGTGGCAAAGAGCCATTCCCAACGCAGAAGCCTATACCACTCCGGCAGTGGGATACTTTACCGAGGATGATGTTCCTGATTTTTTTGCCAACTACGGAAAAGGTCAGTGGCCGACCTTGCGCGACCCTATTCAGTTTATGGTAGATGGCCGTAATGGCAATATTCTCTACGAAGACACCTTAGGCCGCTTTCAGTACGCTTCTCCGGTGGTAATAGATCTTAATAAAGATGGTTTTGATGATGTACTGATGAGTACGAACTACGTAGAAGAAAAATTCGAGTCCAAAGTTCCTCTCAATCGCTTGGTGGTCTTCGACTTTCGACAACGGGAAGTGTTTCGCTTACATGATCCCCAAGAAGGCATTAATTTTTCTTCAACCCCTTGGGTTGGCGATGCCGATGGCGATGGCTGGGTAGATATTATCTACTGCGTCACCCAAGTTAGAAATAATGATAGTGATCACCCCGCTCAGCTAAATGTCCACCGTCTGGAGAAACTAATCAATACTCCAGACCAGATTCATTGGGGAGCTTATATGGGTAGCCAATACGATGGTATTTTCCGCTCAGCAAGGTCAAGCATCAATCCGCTATAAGTGACAAAAAAGAAAACCGCTCCAGGAATACCCGAAGCGGTTTCTATCATATCTTGATAGTAATATCTAAGGCAGCAGCACCGAATTTATGATGTGTACTACGCCATCCGTTGCTTGTACGTTAAGCGTACTGCCTGCTGTCAAATCTACTGATTGACCACTTCCGGTAGCTACGGTAAATACCGCGTTGTTGACATTGATTGGATCACCAGACAACATTTCTACGTTGCCGTTGGGCAAATCACTAGAAAGTACCCGGTCACCTAAAACGTGATAAAGAAGTATTGGCCGTAAAAGCTCACCAGCAGTGGCATCCACATCAACCCCCGCCGCGGCAAATGCTGCATTAGTCGGGGCAAATACAGTATACGGCCCGCCTTCAACTAGCACTGTATCTAATCCAGTTTTCTGTAAGGCAGTTACCAAATTAGATAACGCCGGAGTAGCTACGGCCAACTCGACAATATTACTTTGAGGAGGGGTTAGAATACCCCCTATCTCATGCACGAATCCATTGTTGCCAGCAAGGTCAGCCGTGACTACCGCCACTCCATCTATGGTCACCCCCGTATCAGTATTTAGTATGAGTGAAGCACCATTGAGCGTTTGAGCAAAACCGTTCGTTACGGCCGTTGAAGCCACTGAATTCCCTAAGACATGGTAGGTTAAAATGCTATCACTTACTGCTGCCGGATCAGTAATGCCAGCCGCGGCAAAAGCAGCATTGTTCGGGGCGAATATCGTACGTGCCCCAGTGCTCAATGGCGTAATCAAATCTTTAGCGACTAACGCGGCAGCTAGCGTACTAAAATTAGGATCGGTAAGGATAACTCCGGCTACTGAACTCAGACTCGGTGGGACCAGCACTTCACTGATTACGTGTACTAGTCCGTTGGTAGCCGCTACATCAGCAGCAGCCACAATATCAGTATCATCGGCTAAATCGAGCACTTCACCACTCAGCGTGTTCTGAGCCCCCAAAATATCACCCGAACCAACTACTCCGGGAATAACGTGGTACTCTAGAATAGTCCTCAGTAAAGGATCGGGAACCGCCTCCAGTGAAGCAAAACCCTGACTGGTCAGGAATGCGGCAAATGCCGCATTGGTAGGCGCCATTACGGTAAAGGCACCATTACCGCCACTAACAGCATCTACCAGATCAGAGAAACGGCCTACTGCCGCCACTAAACTGGTGAAGTCGTCTCCCCCCGCAATATTTAGAATCGTCTGAGTGGGAAAAGTCGATGGAATCAACACTCCGCTTAGTTCGTGCAGAAAACCATTACGGGCTGCCCGATCAGCACCAGCCGTAGCTAAATCGGCGGTATTATTAACTCCAGTCAGCGTCGTACCAGCAACACTAATTTCTCCACCTTGAACGGTAGTCTGAGTGGTTCCACCCAAATCTACTGCACTAAAGCTGCCTTCTACAATATGATACTCGATCAAGCTGCGAAGTAGGTCATCAGGAATATCGCTCAATGTTTCGTAAGTGTCATACTGCCCCAGAAAGCTCTCGAAGGCAGTATTGTTAGGAGCAAATATTGTGTACTCGTACGATTGGCCACTTCCATTGTAAGTATCAGCTATCCGCAATCCGTTAGTTCCGATTGCATCGTAGAACAGTGAAAACCTCCCTTCGCTCTCTATAGAGTTCAAAACTCCAATCAGACCAGAACCATTTTTATCACGTACCTCAACATCTTCTTGACATGCGGTAAAAATCACCATTAAAAAGAATAAGGCACTACCTATTTTCGAATATGATTGTATCATTCGTTTAGTATAAAAATTAAACATGGGTGAGTAAGATCATCAGCCCAACTGTGGAAATTGGGCTGATAAAAAATAACTAGTATCCAGGATTCTGATCAGTCTGATTGATATTCGGATTGGTCTCCAACTCTTGCAACGGAATAGGCCACAGACGAAAGCGCTCATCGTACGGCTTATTATCCGCCCGAGCAGCATCATCGTCTAATCCCCAACGTCGCAAATCATTGTAACGGTGTTGTTCACCCGCTAATTCTACTTCGCGCTCGTGCATAATGATCGTCATTAACTGGTCGCGGGTATCTGCTGGGAATGCCGCCGTAGGGTATAATTCTAGCACATTATCTAGAGTCCGGGACATATACAGCTCAATATTAGGGTTGGACTTTTGAGCGATCGCCCGCTGGCGTACTTGATTAACTAGTCCTAGTACTTCGGCAATTGGTTTGTTATTATTCAACTTTGCTTCCGCTGCCATCAGTAAAACATCTGCGTAGCGCATTAACCGGAAGTTAATTCCTGAGTCCTGCCGAGTATCATTACGAATATCGTAATTCTGGTATTTACGCCAAGCAATGAGACCACCAAATTGCTCTCGGGTGTAAGTACCATCAAAAAAGGCAACACCATCGTCGTAGAAGGTTTGCTCGTAGCGCGGGTCGCCTAGTTCAAAGCGATCAGCAAAAGACTGCTTGGGTCGAACGTTATTAAAGCTAGCAAAAGCGTACTCTACCGCCCGGAAAGTATGTTCACCACCACCGGGATTATCGTTGTTCCAATTACCACCCAAAGCAGCTTGAAACTGAACCTCAAATAGCGATTCCATACTATTCTCAGCAGCGGGTTCTTGCTCTTCACCAATACCATTCCAACGGAAGTTATCTACTAAACCATAGCTACCCCGTTGGCCGTTAATAATCTCCATAAATTCTGCTTCAGCTTCGGCCCACTGTTCCCGATACAAATATACTTTCCCTAAAAATCCAGTAGCAGCCCCGCTAGTAGCTCTCCCTATATCACTAGAACCGTACTCATCCCGGGTGGGCAAGTTAGCTTTGGCAAACTGAAGATCTTCAATCACGAGACCGTAAACGTCAGCGGCGGGTGAACGAGGTTCCTCGATAGAGGCTTCCGGCGGATCGGTAATCAACGGCACATCGCCCCACTTATTTACTAAGTCGAAGTAAAAGGTAGCTCGCAGGAAACGAGCTTCGGCTACGATTCTGGTACGAAGTGCTTCATCCATCTCAATTTCGGGTACTTGTTGAATAACCCGATTCGCCCGACCTATTCCAGTGTAATAATCCCCCCACATGCCCGAGATTACGGCATTGTTATCATCCCAAGTATAATTCAGCATTTGGGCTAAAACCGCTTGCAGATTGTTGGTACCGATACTTTCATCAGAAGGCATATCGTTTCCGAAAAAATAAAACCGCTGCGCTAGGTTCCGGGATTGCCAGGCAGCATACACTGCGTTCAACCCTAGTAGGGCATCACCTTCATTCTGGAAGAATGTATCAGGAGTAGGGTTATTGGGATTATCTATCTCTAATAACTCCTCATCGCGTTGGCAAGCAAAAACGATCAGCAGATTTGCCATAAGCAGCACTACTGAGAACTTAATATATATACGACTATTTTTCATATGATTTATCTTTTCTAATTAGTACTAAAAGGTAATTTGAGCGCCTAACATGTAGGTGCGAGCCTGAGGAAATTGCCCACCATCGATACCTCTACCCCGGCTAGCTTGGTCAGGATTCTGATTTTGCGATGCAATCTCAGGATCATAGCCTTCGTATTCGGTGAGAGTAAATAAGTTTTGAGCCGTAGCGTAGATTCTTACATTAGATAAGAAACCGTTTCCGAAATTCTCAAGGGCAGCAAACGGTACGGTATAACCTAACGTCAAGTTTCTCATCCGCAAGAATGAACCGTCGCCAATAAATCGATCTGACTCCCGGGTATTGTTGGCCGGATCACCGCCAACAGCTCGGGGTATCTCATTGCTGGTCCCAGGGCCTGTCCAGCGATTTAAGGTGCGCTTCTCGAAATTGAACGGGCGAAGCATTCCCTCGGCAAAGTAACGATAGCCGTAGTATAACTCTACGCCCTCTACCCCTTGGATGAACGCATTCAAATCAAATCCTTTGTAAGAAGCATTTATACTCAAACCATAAGTAAGATCAGGAATCGGGTCACCGATATATTCCCGGTCATCCGAGTTGATCACTCCGTCGTTATTCAAATCCTTAAACCGAATATCTCCCGGCTCAGCATTGGCTTGATCGGCGTGGGCTTCCACCTCTTCTTGGGTTTGGAAAATACCATCGGTACGGAAACCAAAGAATGAACCAATGGGCAACCCTTCATCAATTCGGGTAACCCGGGTCACGTTTACGTTACCACTGGTAATGGGCTGTCCACCCCCTAAGGAAAGAAACTCATTATCTAATGTAGCCAAATTTCCAGTAATACTGTACTGAAGATCACCCACTGACTTGCGATAGGTTACTGCTAACTCCAGCCCTTCATTCCGTACTGAACCTACGTTCAGCGTGGGTGAGTTGTTTCCCCCGCGGACCCCCGTACTAGGAGTAGGCGGTACGGGAATCAAAATATCATCGGTTTCTTTGATAAAATAGTCAGCGTTAATTAAGACCTGATTGTTAAATAAGCCTACGTCCAGACCAATATTGGTTTGGGTAGAGGTTTCCCACACTAAGGTGCTAGCCGCTAAATCTCGCTGGGCTACCCCGGTTACCAACTCTCCGCCGATAAGATAGTTCAATGTATTTTGTAACTCAGGCTGGAAACCATAGTTACCAATCTCCTGGAAACCGGTTTGTCCCCAGCTCCCGCGCAACTTTAGGTCACTAACTACATCCACTGCATCCATAAAACTTTCTTCGCTAATCCTCCACCCTACTGAGGCCGAAGGGAAGATACCAAACTTGTTACCAGGTGAGAAGCGAGAAGAACCATCGCGACGAATATTAGCGGTTAGTAGATAACGATCAGCAAAGCTGTAAGTCAAACGACCCAGATAAGATACTAACGCAAATTCCTGGAGATTACCACTAACTGCAGGCACCTCGTTGACCCCGTTCAATACATCGATTGAGTTTACAGTATTTCGTCCTTGGGCTTGAGCTACTCTTTGGGAGTACGATTGTCGGGTATAACCTACCAGTACTCCTAATTGGTGGTCACCAAATGTTTTACTGTAATTTAGGGTGTTTTCAATCAATGGGGAGACAGAAAATGCATTTCTCTCAGTGATCGTGCCAAACAGCTCAGTTCGCCGATCCCCGAACTGGTGCGGGGCGCGATACTGGTATCGGTTCCCGTAGATAAAGTCACCACCGAGATTTAACCGATAGGTCAATCCGTCAATAATTTCGTACTCCCCGTATATATTTCCGATCACTCTAAAGCGAGTCGTTCGATCCGTAAAAAGGTCAGCTTCTCCCACCGGGTTATTCGCATCTTGTTCGTCAATAATGCGGTTTCCCGAATAGCCCCCTACATTGTTCTCGTCAAATATTGGCCGATTCTGTGGAAAGTGAATAATAGCAAAAAAGTTCGTAGTCAGATCATTGGCTACAGTACGGCTAAAGGCCATTGATTGACCAAATTTAAAGCGTCCCTTGTTGAAGTCAGTATTCACCCGCAAGCTCAAGCGTTCAAAATCAGTGTTCCGTAAGATGCCTTCCTGATTCATATAGTTACCAGATACGCTGAACAGGGCACCTTCATTTCCCCCGGAAATACTGAGGTTTACATTATTGATCGGGGCAGTATCAAACATCTCTTCCTGCCAGTCAGTAAGATTAACTAACTCTTCCGGCCTTTGTAGTGCAACTACCCGAGGTAGTCCGGCATTATCAGTTAGCTCATCCGAAATCTCTTTGTATTCATTGATATCCGTCAGTTCTAGCAATCGCCAAGCCTCTTGAATACCGGTGTAGGCATCTAGCTGTATTTTTGCTTCTCCTGCTTTACCCCGTTTAGTAGTAATTAATACCACTCCATTGGCCGCCCGGGCACCGTAGATGGCTGCCGCTGAAGCGTCCTTCAGGATTTCAATGGATTCAATATTACTCGGGTTAATACTGTTAAGGGCGTTGAATTTGGCTTCTCCAGTGGCCCCATTATCATTAATAACGGGAACACCATCAATCACATACAGCGGTTCAGAATTACCAATAGAGCCGACACCCCGAATCTGCACCTGCATAGCCGCTCCCGGCTGACCCGACTGCTGTACTACATTTACCCCAGCGACCCGGCCTTGTAGTCCCTGTTCCACCGAGTTAATCGCCATATTTTGAAAGTCTCCCGCATCTACCGAAGAAACTGCTCCCGTCAAATCACGTCGCTCTTGGGTTCCGTATCCTACTACTACCACCTCGCTTAGGGATTTTATATCAGGAAGCATAAACATGTCAATGGTAGACTGATTACCAACCGTTATCTCCTCATTGGTATAGCCTACTGCCGAGAAGACTAGTACGGCGTTTTCATCGGGTACATTAATGCGATAGTTACCTTCAATGTCGGTAACCGTACCTTGGGTAGTACCTTTAACTAAGATGTTCACCCCGGGGAGAGCACCTTCTTCTTCAGAGGAAACAGTACCTGAAACAGTGCGCTGCTGGGCAAAGGCTACTACGCTCAGCAAGATCATGATCCCGACCATCGCCGAGGATCGTAATGCAGTAGAAAATAGCATAAGTTTAAAAGGTTTGTTAAAAAAACTAGACTGAACAATTGGAATGAGTAAGTCCTAGGTGTGATAAAAAGTTGGGTAGTGGTCTAGTAGCTGTTGCTTAGATTTCTTTTGTCTAATTTAAACACATTTTAATTATAAAAGAATAGAATATTTAAGATATTCTTAATAATACGATCAATATTACAAATAAAATTTGTGAATTCGTACTGTATATCCAATTTCAAAAAATATTTGAAAATACCACCAAACTTATATTAGGATATTTTCATTTATGAATTTTTTCCTGCTTTTTGCTTAAATCTTTTCAGGATCCTGTCAACTTTTACATTCTGAGACAGTTGAAGTTTTGGGGAAACCAGAGATGGTTCTAGAAACTCTTACTCACTTGCCTAAAGCGAATAACAGTCTACTAAAACCGTGTATAAAAGTACTTTTCAGGGACTATCTCAAAGAATAAAAGTGGTAAAGACCCGTTCCACTACTTGAAAGTGGGATGAATAGTAGGAATGGCTACCGACGAAAGAAGTAGATACCAGCTAATGCTCCTAAGACCAGGTTGATGTAGACGACAAAATTGATACTACCCCCGAAATAGTTATTAATAATATGCAAGCTGATGAGAAAACCAATGGTAGCTCCGCATAGAGCTCGCACCAAATAAGGCATTCGGATATGTTTTAGCATAGCTAATGTATTTTGGGATAATTTAGCAAAAAACACGCCGATTACAACGTCACCAACCCGACCAAAGACCTCACAATTTAAGATTAGCAAAAAAATATCCGGTCTATTCTAAAGATAAGCTTGTAACAGTTTCAGCATCTTACGGTCCAGCTTGTGTCCCTGGTAGTCTTCATACTCTACATCCGCTCGGCCGCTATCCAGCACTCCGAATGAGCCCCGCAGATTCCACAGTGCCCAGCCCCAACCTGCTTCTTGCCAGAGTTGTAGCAAATCTTCCATCCAGGCAAGGGCCACCGCGTGCGGGGTTTGATTATACGCTCCCCACTCACCCACGTGTACTTTTACTCCTTGAGTAATTATGCCTTGCCAAGGTTCTATTAACCGTTCGCGAAGTTCAGTTTGATCTACTCTGCCCTCGTCAGTAGCAAGTGGCCAGTTGGGTTCCGACCAGGTGTCGCTACCGGGAATCCAGGAAGCTCGATGATGACTTACGCGCATAGGATCGTAGCCCCGGGTACTCTGAACCACATTTTTATCTACAAAACCCACAATGGGATTGCGACCTACCGCTAAGCCATCCACTACAATTAGTCGGTCGGGATCAGCATCGCGGATAGCTTCGATCACCGATAGCATGACCGGGTTATGCTGCTCTTCGGGAATATTGGGGGGTTCGTTCAGCAAATCGAAGCTAAGGTCGTAATTGGGTATTCCTTTATACCGTTTAGCAAAGGTGCGCCAGTGAAAGCGGGTAGCATCCTGGGCTTCTTCATCTTCAAAGAGTTGGTAAGGCTCTAACTCACCCCGGTTAATACAGTAGCCGGGTGTCCGATGAAAGTTTAGATTAACGTGTACTCCGTGCTTCTGTCCGTAAGAAATCGCCTGATCGATGTGCTTAAGCGTAGCTTCATCTATCTTGCTCCAATCGTTCACATCGCCCCAGGTCCAGTACGACATTGGCAGTCGGGCAAAGTTAAAGCCCCAGTCGGCCATCATCTTAAAATCACTTTCCAGAAATGGCTCGTTGGTCTGACCGCTAAACTTTTCCAGAAGATTAAAACCCTTCCACATCGGGATATTGTTGGCGGTGATTTCGGGTACTTTACGGGAGGTTTTACAGGAGGGCAGGCTTGTCGCAGCCAGAATGGCACTAGCTGCCCCTGCCTTTACGAATGATCGGCGACGCATGAAAAAAGGTTAAGAGCTTTCAATAATTTTGCTGATGTCTGCCAAGTACATTTGCCGTCGACCGTTTTGGTGGGTAGAATCAAATGCCACTTTCGTTCCCTGCTGATTACTGCGCGGATGCAGGTCGCAGCGCCATTCACCCTTAAATTCAGGTGGTTCATAAAACTGTCCTAGTATCACTTTTCGGTCGGTAGGCACATGGTAGAGATACAGGGTTTGTAACCGCTCCTGTTTGGAGGGATAGGTATCATTCAAAATCCACTCTCCGTTGGTATTAGGAATATAGGTGTTATGACCGTTGACCGTCATCTTTCCGTCCCCGACAATTTCAACTTCATCGGTTTGATCTTTGAATAAGTAAAAAGCTGCTTTCTTACCCTCAGGCTTGGTCCAGGCACAAATGTGCTCAGGGTCGCGCCAGATAAAATGAGAGGTAAAACCAGAAGGATCAAGAACATAGGGATCACTGCCGTCTACGTTAATGGTAAACATCCGGGTAGTGAAACCACCGGATGCTCCCGCAGCATTAGCTGGGGCATCGCGCCAACGGTGCAGAAAAATTATCCGCTTACTGTCGGGGCTTACCAACAAATGATTAAAGTAATGCCACTTATCTTCTAATGATTTGCCTTGGTAGGGAATAGCTCCCGCCTGAGCTAAAGAAAAAATCAACTCACTCTCACCTGACTGCAAATTCATGCGATACAATCCAATTTCGTCCGGGGCTTTTTGGTCGGCATAAGGATCGGGAATTCCCGGATAGCCGTAGCCCGGTCGCATATTCTGAATACGGTTGAATTCGGTACCAACGGCAAACGTACCATCGGGCGAAAGGGCGTAGATTGGCTTAGGCAAGACTCTTTTCTTGCTACTTCCCCGGCTTAGTATTCGGCTTACGTATTGTCCATCTTCCTGGTCGTTCCAAATAAGTTGATCTTCTGAGCCCGGAATCCATTGGAGCATACAACCCTGTTGCCAGCCCCAGGCATTACTCTCTCCTATTTCTATCCACTTGGGCAGACCTTCGGGATCGTTATTTTCCAGATCCACCATGCCAATTTTGATAATATCATTCTCAGTGGGCGACCGATGAGGCACATCTACTTCCATACCCAGCACATAACGACCCGATGGATCAAACTGCCACTTATCGTAGTAGCCAAACCAGTGAGATTTGGATCCCTGAGTAATCGCCCGAACGGGAACATCTTCTGCACAAGCCGCAAAAAGGTTAGTAGGATTGGGTAATAGTGCAATTGCACTAGCTCCCAAACTTTGGGTTAAGAATTCGCGTCGTAACATAGTATTAGGTTGAGATATTGCTAAAAATACTACTATCTTCAGTAATTGCCCTATTATTTTGGCATTTACTGGAAGAGATTATTCAGATTACACCTATGAACCAGAATGTCTGCTGAAAATATGTATAAAGCTCAAGCGTTTTAACAGTACAACTACCCAAACCAGTATCCTATGCAATTTTCTTCTTTCCTATTGAGCCTAGGCTTACTGCTAACTGTAATGATTAGCAACGTACTATATTCGTCCAAGCCTGAGCCCTATTTACGAGAAGCAGCAAATTTTCCAGTTGGAGTAGCTATCAACCCTAAACGCTTAGTGCAAACTGACTATGCTCAGGTGGTGAGTCAAGAGTTTAGCAGCCTTACTGCCGAAAACGTAATGAAACCTCAGTACATCTGGGCTGACGAGCGGGAATATGATTTCAGCTTAGGCGACTCAGTAGTCGCTTTTGCTGATGCTCACAATCAACAGGTTCACGGTCATACGCTGGCGTGGCACCTGATGCAACCCGATTGGCTAGAAAATTCAGTTGACTCTTATGACTCGGCCACGCTGGAAAATCTACTGCGCGATTATATTCAAGCGGTAGTGAAACACTACCGAGGAAAAGTGGTAAGTTGGGATGTGGTCAACGAAGCTGTAGCTTCTGATGGAAATGGCTGGCGAAACTCCGCCTACCACCAAAAACTAGGCGATGATTATGTAGCCCGCCTTCATCAGTACGCCCGGGAAGCTGATCCCGATATTTTGTTATTCTACAATGATTATGATGTTGTAGCCAAGCCCGAGAAGTTAGCCACTATCCTAGCGATGGTGGATGATTTTCAGTCTCGGGACATTCCCATTGATGGTATTGGTTTACAGATGCACATCGGGCTGGATTTTTCACTGGACGACTTTCAGTATGCGCTAGATGAAATTGTAAAGCGGGATTTGAAAGTCCATCTATCGGAAGTAGATATCCGAACCAACCCTGATGGTGAGTTGAGTTCACTTACCGCACAGGCTGCCGAGCAACAGCGGAAACTGATGGCCGAAATTGTCCGTAGATATAACCAACTACCCCGAGAGAATAAGTTTGCTATTACATTTTGGGGTTTACGCGATAACGAAAGCTGGTTGACTAAGCATACCGGGCACCCACAATGGCCACTATTGTTCAGTGAGAATTTTGAGAAGAAACCGATGTATCAGGGGTTTTTGGAGGGTCTGGATGTGGGTCAAACCAAACTCCATTAACCTCTACTATGAATAAACGCCACGTAATCATTGCTGCCCTGGTTATCATTGTCTTAGGATTGCTAATTATTCTCTACGGCTATTCTATTTATTCCCCTCGCTAAGGGCTAGCTAAAGAATCGCCAGAATTTAGCTAGTTTTGGGTTAGAGCAAAGATAAGATAGGTTTATGACTTTACTACCCTTGAGGCCAAATTACCTTCATCGGCTTACTGGGTTTACGGCTTTCCTGATTTACGGTAAAACGAGTCTACTATTATTCTTTGCTCTAACTGCTTGCCGTAGCTCCACCGAACACCTTAATCCAATTGTTAAACTGGATTCGGTACAAAGCCCTACTTACGCCCAGGGGTTTGCTATCAACTACTATCAAGACTTTAAGACGATTGACCTCATTTCACCCACCGATACTATTCGGTATCTACTTCTCCCAAATCGTAGTTCACCGCCTACCGATATAAGCTACGATCAGATTATTCGGACCCCCGTAGAGCGGGTTATCACCCAATCTACCACACACTTAGCTTTCTTAAATGCGCTTAACAGTACCGATAAAATTATAGGACTAGAAAGTGTAGCTTACGTCTATGACTCGACGATAGCGAGTCGGGTGGCTGCTAATCAAGTTAAAGAAGTGGGCAGTGGAAACACTTTAAACCCTGAAGAGGTATTTCTCCTTCAGCCCGACCTGATTTTCGCCTCCCTCCTACCCGCCACTGGTTTGTCCGACTATGAGAAGCTTATCGAGTTGGACATTCCGGTACTTCCTATTTCCGAATGGACCGAAAGTACCCCATTGGGTAGGGCCGAGTGGCTGAAAATATTTGGTGCCCTGCTAGATCAAGAGAAATTAGCCCAGGCAAAGTTTCATCGAGCCCAATCAGTCTATTCCACATTATCGCTGCTTACCCAAGCGGTTATCGAGAAGCCTACGGTTATTGTCGGAATACCGTTTCAAGGGTACTGGTACGTACCCGGAGCACAGAGTTACCGCAACGCTTTGCTACAAGATGCGGGGGCAACCTGGGCATTCAGTCGAGATTCTACGGCCGTAAGCTTCCCGGTGAACTTCGAGCGAATGTACGTCCTGGGGCTAAATGCCGATGTGTGGCTCGACCCTGGTCAGATTCATACTACTCGAGAGATTAGAGCTACTGATAAGCGCTTTGCTGATTTCCCAGCCCTCCAACGAGGAAGAGTGTACAATAGTAGCCGACGCCTCAATGCTTCGGGTAGCGGTAATGATTATTACGAAAGCGGGGTAGTCTACCCCCAACGAATACTAGCCGACTTAATTAAAATCTTGCACCCCGAGCTAATGCCCCACCATCAGTTCTACTACTACCAACGGCTACCCTGAGCTAGCATCCTGTTAAGCTTAATTTAAAGTGATACGGTAGGCATTGCCCCCAATGGATTTACGTTTTAAAGCTGTTTGGGTGTTCGGATTTACCTCGTCTGTATTATGAACACAAGAATGCTTTAACACTATAACACACTACCACCTGAACACTACAGTATTATTCAGAAGAGCTTTTTTCTTCGCCCAAGAATTGGTCATCTTCCCAGTAGCCCGTAAGTACACTATCCGCATTGACGGAGGCATAGACCATTTTACCTTCCCCTTCCCGACGCCCCTTCACAAAGGTGCCCTCGTAGTAGTCGCCGTTAATCCAGGTATACACACCTTTACCTTCGGGATAGCCTTTTTTAAACTCGCCTTCGTAGGTATCTTTCCCAATCGCCTTACCAAAGCCATGCGCTTTTTCTCTATGACAATCACCTTCGTAGCTACCCGCAATATCGTCCAGCATAACCCGGCAATCCGCCGTGCGGCTTATCACCTGCGATGTCTGGCTTACCAGACCTACTAAAGTAGCTAACGTAACACTAAAGACTATTAACAAAAGTTTCATGAGTGGCGATTTACGTAAAAAATAGGTTGGGCAGAAAGCAATAGTACGAAAAATTCGGAAGACTTACGTGAAGTTTAATGAAGTTATGGTTAAGGGGCGATATATTACGGATAACGAAATTTAAAGTACAATATTGATCCGGCGATTAGCAGAGTGAAACCGTTGGTGAGGATAATGGGCCAGTTGTATAAAATAATTCCGTAGACTAGCCACAGTATCAACCCAACGACCAACAGCATAAAGGTGCCTAACGAAAGATCGCCCGCCGAACGGGATTGCCAGGTTTTTACTGCCTGGGGCAGAAACGCCAACGTAGTGCAAGTGCCCGCGATAATTCCGAGAATGTCTAACCACTGCATCAGTCTGATAAAAAATATTGAGCTACTTCTTGCCAATCATTAAGCCGGGTAAATCGGGTTTCATTGGCGTTATGAGGGGAAGAGAATAGTAACGGCTCTCCGGAAAAATTCACTAGGTTTTTGGCGTGGTCATCAATTAGATAATCAGCTTGGACAATACTTTTATCGCCACAGAACACAAAATGGCTCCAGGGAATAAATGGGAAATGCTGCTTGAGCCAACGGTATTTAGGCCGTAGCGAATTGGGAAACTCCATGGCAGCCGTCACGACGAAGATTTCGTAACGCTCGTGCATCTGCCGAACAACTTCCTGACTGCCGGGCATCACATCCAAGTCCTCGAAAAAATCTTCAGCAAAGAGGTAGCGACGAATGGCGGATCGGTGGTCGGGAGGAATAACCTCTTCTAGATAATGCCCTAATAGTTTTTCCTGGTTTACCGGAAGCTGATATTCTTCTTCGTACAGGCGGATGAGCTTCCCGAGGGCATCAGCCATTACCTCGTCCATATCAATCGCTACACGCGTTTTCTTCATGCGGCAAAAGACCGCAAAAGAAGGCAGAATTCAAAAAAGAATTCGTTTCTTCTAAATCCCATAAATCCCGAACTATTAATTCTCCATATCTGATTTGTAATCCTGAATTTTGGCCAATACTTGCTTACAATAGTTTATGAGATTGGCACAAATTTCCTCATTCATCATTTCAGGATTCTCAGATATTTCGTGGATCAGACTACCCAGGGGTTCAACTTTGAGAGTAGTAAGCGTTGATTCTACTTCACCTAAAGTACTAGCCATTGCTTGGTAGTTACCTGCTTGCTGAGCACTTTCTATCTTCTGCACCAGATTAGTAAGAATTCCTTCTATTTCTTGGCACAGGTTCAGTCTCTTGGCTTTACTACTCCCGGTAAGAATATCGAAAACCTCGAGGTTTACGGTAAGTCCGTTGGCCAAGTCATCTGCATTCACTTCTTCTGCTTTCCAGTGACTTTGCAAGCGGGTAAATAACTCTTTAGGATCAAAGGGTTTGGTCACAAAATCATTCATTCCTAATGAAACTACCTTCTCCCGGGTGGTCTGGGTAGCCGAGGCAGTCAGGGCAATGATCGGCACTGCTTGTTTTCCCTGGGATTCTTCCCACCCCCGAATGTTTTTGGTGGCCTCGAGTCCATCCATAACGGGCATTTGTAAATCCATCAGTACCACATCGTACCTTTGTTTTTTCACTTTCTCTAGGGCTTCCTTGCCGTTATTCGCCGTATCTAAAGTAGCTCCCCATTTTTTGATAAAACGGGCCGCTACGTATTGGTTTACTGGATTATCTTCCACCAACAGCACTTGCAACCCTTCCAGGCGCCCGATGTAAGTGTCATGTACCTCGGTATCTTGAGTGTCTTTAGTCGCCTTTTCATCGCTCTTTTGCAAGTCCAGTTCAAATGCAAAAGTAGACCCTTCCCCTACTTTACTCGTCACCTCAATCTGGCTCCCCTGCATTTCTAATAATTTCTTAGTGATAGCTAACCCCAAACCCGTTCCGCCAAACCTTCGGGTAGTGCTAGAACTCGCCTGGCTAAACTCTTCAAAAATAGCTTCTATTTGTTCATCAGATATGCCTATACCCGTGTCTTTTACTTTAAAACCTACCCTCACACTCTGCGGGTGTTCTTCTAATAATTCAACATCAATACACACCTGACCCTCGGTTGTAAATTTTATAGCATTGCTTACCAAATTGTTAATAATCTGCCCTATTCGTACCGAGTCCCCCACAACCATCTCGGGTAAATCGTCATCCCACCTCAGTTTGAGCCTTACTTGTTTCTCCTGGGCTTTAATTCCCTGAGCCGCTTTTATTCCCTGAAGCATATCTTTCAGGTTGAAGCTCACCGTCTCTAGTACGATTTTTCCTGCTTCTATTTTGCTAAAATCCAGAATATCGTTGATAAGGGAGAGAAGTAAGTTCGCCGAAAACTTTAAGGTTTGCAGCGATTTTAATTGATCTTCCCGAGGGTTTTCTTCTAGCAGAAGGTGGCTCATACCAATCACCGCATTCATTGGGGTACGAATTTCGTGCGACATAGTAGACAAAAAATCTGTTTTGGCCTGCGTGGCCTCTTCGGCCTGCTCCCGGGCAGCAACTAGTTGACGCTCGTGGTACGATCGCTCCAGCGTAGCTCCCACCCAACGAGTCAATAGCCGCATAAAGTCTACTTCATTCTCAGTAAAATCAGATAACCTTTCTTCCGCAGAGAAGAAACTGATTGTCCCGTACTTTTCCCCTCCTACCCACAACGGTGAACCAATATAAGTCTCTAATTGAAATTTTTGATAGCTTGGGTGATTCTGATATTCTGACGTTCCCATATTCGTGACCGCAAATATGTCATTGGTGGCATACGTAATACTACAGTAGGTTTCTTGTAGGGCAAACTGGGCACCCGCTTCAATTTTTAGGTCAGACTCATCTTCCAAATTGATAGCATACTCTACCGTATAGTTTTCTCCACTAACATGACTAATTATGCCAGTAGGAAGGTCAAAGTAATTGGCGACCGAAATCAACAACTCTTGTAGCTGCCCTTCCAGGCTAAGTTGATAGTTGGCGCTGATCTGAGTGAGTATTTTTAATCCCTGCTGATAATGCTGAAAGGCGAGTTCCGATTTTTTCCGCTCGGTAATATCTGCGGTAACTTTAATCAGTCCGCCGATCTCATGTTCCGACAGATACCAGGGCTTGATTTCTCGCCTTAGCCAATGCTCCGTACCATCTTCCCTAATAAAATGCTCTTCATCACTATGGTAGGTATTTCCTTTTAGGCACTCTTGATGAACTTCTTTCCACTTTTGCGGAATTTCTGGAAACACTTCATAGTGCGAACGACCAATCACATTTTTGCCTTCCAATGAATAATCTTTTATCCACTGATCGCTCACTGCCACATAGTGCATATTTGTGTCAAAGATGGCAATTGCTGCCGGGGCTTGCCCGATAAATGTGGCTAACCGCTGCTCAAACCCTTTCGTTTGACTAATATCTAGTGAGAATATTATGCCGTGGGTTACTTTCCCTTCCTCATAAAGTGGAATAAACTGAGAATAGTAAGTTCTATCGTTATAGGTTACTTCGTGTTCCAGGCACTTGCCTGCCAGCACTTGCTCGTAAATAGGCTCCAGAAAAGCCACCTCTTCCGGAGCTGCTATATCGTACAGGGTTTTCCCAATCACTCCTTTTAAAGCCGTATCCTTTACACCCTTAAACTTTTCGTAGGTAAAGTAGCGGTATTCTTGGTCAAAAACTACTACAGTCACCCCCGGAATATTTTTGGCCATCCACTGAAGCCAGTTTCTCCGCTCAGCTAAGTCATCTTGAATGGTCTTTTCCGCTGACATTCTTTTGAAAAAGCCTAAAATCATTTCCGGTTTTCCCCGCTGATTCCACTCAACTACACTACCTTGACAGACGACTGGCTCGGCCCGATGAGGCGTTGATTCTATCTGAAATTCAAAATTACCGTTTTCACCAGGGTGCAGTTTATCTACTATCTGATTGAGTTCAGCACAATCTCCCTCAGATAGAATATTATTCCAATGCAATTGCTCCTCCTGATCGGGGTGGGACGGATACGCTAAGAATTGATATAATTGCGGGCTTACTTCCAGGGTGTCGGTAGAAATTTTCCAACGCCAATGGCCGTTGCCTACTTCTTCAGCTAATTGCTGGAAGACTGAATCTTGCTCGATAAGTTGTTGCTCCAGAAGGGCTACTTTATTAGCCAACTGCTCTATCTCCCGCTGATTTTGGACTTGGGTTTTTGCCATAGCCATAGCTAGTGAATTCAAAAAAAGTGAATTTATCAATTCAGCCCCTAATTTCCCCAAGCAATTTCACTAGTATCCAAGACATGTACCATATAGTAGAAGACTTAAGGTTACCAATATGCGTGGCGGTTTGCTTTCTGTCTGCAACATCCCTCTACCCTGCATTAATCCACCAAAAATGGGCTTACGTACTGTTTAAACAGCAGAATTGCGTTTTTCACTATGTGAGTTTCTAACGCTGATCGTAAACCTGGGCGTAAATTTCGATCTTTCGCAGGCATCCATCACAGAAATTTCTAAACTAATTTTTCAGCTTTGTCGTTCGGGATTAAACGTTTAGCCACTCTATCTACCTAGTTCAATTATATGCGCGCTCATGTACTGCTTGCCTTAGCTTATTTATTTCTCACTTCGGCCTGTGCCCAAACCCCCGTTTCAGAACCTGCCAATGCGTTAATTAACGAAACCAGTCCCTATCTGCTGCAGCACGCCCGTAATCCGGTTAGCTGGTATCCCTGGGGAGATGAAGCTTTGGAGAAAGCGGCTCAAGAAGAAAAGCTAGTCATTGTCAGTATTGGCTACGCGGCCTGTCACTGGTGCCATGTTATGGAACACGAAAGCTTTGAAGACTCTGCCGTGGCTGACTTTATGAACCAGCACTTTGTGTCCATCAAAGTAGACCGGGAAGAACGGCCCGATGTCGACCAAGTGTATATGAACGCCTCTCAGCTACTTACCGGACGGGGTGGCTGGCCACTGAATGCCGTAGCCTTACCCGACGGACGCCCTTTTTTTGCGGGTACCTATCTACCCAAAGATCAGTGGATGCAGGTGCTACAGAAACTAGTGGAAACTCACCGGGATGATCCCGAACGAATAAATACAATTGCTACTCAGGTAACCGAAGGTATTCGTGCTATCGACCAGTTGGAGGTGGTATCTCCTCAAGCCAGCTATTCGGAGGAGGCACTAGATCAGCTTTTTGACGTATGGAAACCCCAGATAGATTTTAAATGGGGTGGTAAGCAAGGTGCCCCCAAGTTTCCTATGCCCGTTAATCTGAGCTATTTGATGCAATACTCCTACTACTCGGGCAATTCATCGGCAAAAGAGGCAGTGCTTACTACGCTCGACAAAATGGCACTGGGTGGTATTTACGATCATCTAGGTGGTGGATTTTCCCGCTACTCTACCGATAGCCAGTGGAAAGTACCACACTTTGAGAAAATGCTCTACGACAACGCCCAACTGCTTAGCCTGTACAGTCAGGCCTATCAGCTCACGGGCGACTCGCTGTACCGAAGCGTAGTTTACGAGACACTGAACTTTGTCAAGCGGGAGATGACCTCTTCTGAAGGTGCATTCTACTCTTCGCTTGATGCCGATAGTGAAGGGGAAGAAGGCAAGTTTTACGTATGGGAAAAAGCTGAAGTTGAACGAGTGCTTGGGGAAGACTTTTCCCTGTTTGGGGAATATTTCAATATTACCGAAAAAGGTAATTGGGAAGAAGGAAAAAATATTTTGTATCCCGAGAAGCGACTTGCTGACTTTGCTCAGTCTACGGATAAATTATCCGCAGATGTGATCCAAACAATATGGCAAGCCAAAAGGCAACTATTAACTGTCCGGGAACAGCGAACCCGGCCCGGCCTGGATGATAAGGTGCTCACTGCCTGGAACGCCCTGATGTTGAACGGCCTGGTAGACGCCTATCGGGCGTTTGGCGAAGAGCGTTTTTTACAAATGGCACTCACGAATGCCGCATTTTTGACTGAAAAGATTATTCAAGACGATTTTTCCCTTACGAGGAGCTATAAAGACGGGGTAGCTAGCATTGAGGGCTTTTTAGATGACTACGCATTCACCATTGCGGCTTTCATCAATTTGTACCAAGCCACTTTTGATGAAAACTGGCTGTACACTGCCCAGTCACTGACTGACTATGTGTTAGAACATTTTCCAGATGAGGAAAGCCCCTTATTCTTTTATACTTCTGACGATCACGCTTCGCTGATTGCCCGGCAAAAAGAAATTAGCGACAATGTCATCCCTGGTTCTAATTCGGTAATGGCTCGTAACCTCTGGGTACTGGGACTATTATTGGCAAATGATCAGTATACTGCCCGAGCCGAAACGATGCTAGCTACTACATACGCTACCTTACAAGAGTACCCTAACTTCCACGCAAACTGGGCCAGTTTGCTCGCACAACTCATTCACGAGCCTTATGAGGTAGCCATTCTGGGTCAATCACCGCAAACTACCCGGCAGGCCCTTGACCAACAGTACCTGCCTAATGTTTTATTCTTGGGTGGCGAATCAGAAGGAAGCCTAGCACTACTGGAAAATAAACTGGTAGAAGGACAGACCACTATTTACGTATGCCAAAATAAGATTTGCAAACTGCCTGTCACTCAGGTAGACCGTGCGTTAGCCCAGATTCGTTAATTTGCTGGGTAATTCTGGGGCATTTTTGTCTATTTGACCGCTAATTAGCATTTCCAATATATACCGTTTTTAGCATAATTTTATTAGCATTTTTAGCATATTTACTTAGGCTTAATGGATACATGGTATTATAACATTCTCATTTTTAAAATTTCTTTAAAAATACTATCTGATTACCTACTATTTTTATGAATTTTTTATTAAAAAAATAAGTTTTTATTCAAAATTCTCATTATATTTGTCTTGCTGCATAGACCTACACACTGAGCTATTTATCTGAGTCTTCCAATTTCAACCTATATACTGTGAAGACCAACACAATTTTTACTAATTATTTTTTATATGTATAAAATTGTCAACAGCTTAGCTACCGCAGAGTACAACCGAGACTCTGGTGTAGTTGTCGTTAATTTTCAAGGCTACGGTGAGTCAGCCTTGTACCACCAAACTATGGATATTGCCATGAATATTGCTGCGGTGTACAACACCAATAAGTGGCTTCTGGCAAAAGACTTTTTCCAGGACATTAACCCATCTGAATTTTTCTTTTTTATCAAAAAATGGTCTGATACTTGCAACAAGTTATACAGTTACATTGCACCTGAGAAAGCTTGCCAGATAGCAGTGTTAACTACATTAATCTCTAAACGCAAGCTTTTGCTTCATCGCGAGTGGCTAGAAGGGCCCTCATTTAGCAACATTAACCTAAAGATCTTTACCCAGCCAGAGGATGCTTATTCTTTTCTGAGCAAAGAGCAAAACGTTAGCTTGGCTACCACTTAAAAGAATAGCATCATTGGCGGTAGGGATTTCCTAATCTGATCGCTTATGAAAACCAGAAACACAACCTACGATTTAAAACAGCGGGTCTTCCGTTTGGGCTTCCAAAAACTTGAAGAGGAAGATTTGTTTAAGAAAATCCGTGAGAAGATGGATCGCCCGACTCCCAAAAAGGAGGATGGGCTTTATCTATCTCGGGTATCAACATCCTAACCCTGAGTCTGTGCGGTGTACTGTTGTACTAAATCGGCGTACCAGTAGCCTGATTGTTTAATTGTCCGCTGTTGGGTCTGAAAGTTAATGTGCACTAATCCGAATGTCGGACGGTACCCTTCTGCCCACTCAAAATTATCCATTAGGGTCCACGCAAAATACCCCTTCAGTGGAATTCCCTGCTGCTTAGCCCGCATACAGGCTTGAATGTGGTCATTCAAGTACTGTTGACGCTCTTCATCATTCACTGTCCCATTTTGCAATGTATCAGTAAATGCTGCGCCGTTTTCGGTAACAATTATCGTACTGAGCGAATAGCGCTGGTGGAAAAGTTGAAGAATACGGTATATCGAGTCAGGGTATACTTCCCAGCCCATAAGTGTGGTGGGTACGCCCCGCTTTTGGGGAGAAACTTGCCGAGCAAAGATGTAGGGCATTGACCAGGAATACCGTATCACCTCCCGAGTGTAGCACTGTAGGCCAATAAAATCAAAATCAAATGCCAACTTCTTTTCATCTTCGGGTCTGACATACTTTTCTATCCTAGACAGAAACGAAAGCTGATCCATTGGATAACCTTTTCCTAACGATGGTTCGATAAACAAGCGGTTCAATAATGCATCTACCCGCTGGGCTGCCCGAACATCGCGCGGGTGGGAAGTATGGGGTTCAACTAGTGAACAGGAAAAAGTAGTACCAATGTAAGCTGAAGGGAGCAAACCGCGGATAATTCGCCCTCCCTCTGCCTGACAGAGTGAGGCGTGATGAACGGTTGACAAAAAATTCTTCATTCCCCGCTTGCCAGGGGCATGAATTCCTAAAAAGTAACCAGCTCCGGTAAACACCATTGGCTCATTTAGTACCATCCAGTTTACTACCCGATCTTGGTAACGGCTCACTACCAGAGCAACATATTCGGTAAACCACCCAACAATGTCGCGGTTCGTCCACCCACCCCGCTTACTCAATGCAGCGGGTAAATCCCAATGATACAGAGTTATCCAGGGAACAACTCCTTTTTCTAAGCAACTATCAATTAATCGGTCATAAAAATCTAGCCCAGCCGAGTTGGCCTTTCCAACACCGTTGGGCAATACGCGCGACCAAGCAATAGAAAATCGAAAGTTTGGAATCCCTAGCTTCTGAACGATGGAAACATCATCTTGGTAGCGATGGTAAAAATCACAGGCTTGATTGGCATTTTGGTCATTGTAAGTATTACCGGGACGGTTCGTAAATTCATCCCAAATAGATAGCCCTTTTCCATCAGCCAGAATAGCCCCTTCGGTTTGATAAGCAGCCGTAGACACTCCCCATTTAAAATCTGGATCGAGTTCTTCGGAAGTAAAATTAATCAAGTTTAAAAAGTTTTAGTCATTTTTTAGTGCGTAGACGATAGTCCAGGGTCGATAGCCGCTGTGGAACAGTATTCAGTATTACGGTTGAATAGCGATCACCACGCGGTTCCTTTTACCATTTACCTTTCTACCTTTCACCTTGCTCCGTATTCTAGCACCATATCTATAATTTTTTCGGTAATATTCGGATAGTTTACTTCAATTGGCTGCAATTGCTCGATCCATTTTTGGAGAACAGATATTTGTTTCTTTTTGAAATTCTTTAAAACTGGTACACCCAGGGCTTGCAAGGCTGCTGCATTACAGTGCTGTTCGTATTGATTCTTCATGGGAATCACCAGTAACTTTTTTTTCAAAAAAAGTGCCTCAGCCGGAGTCTCAAAACCCGCTCCGCATAAAATACCCTCGCAGCTGGTCAGGCTCTTGATAAATTGCTCGTTGTTTACCGGGGATATTTGTACGTTCCCTTCCCGGTAGGCTTTCTTACTGTGCTTAGAAAATACCTGCCACACAATATCTTTTGCTGCCTTTAACCGCTTAATAAGTTTTTGATCATCGAAAGCAGGTAAATAAACCGTGTAATGACCTAGATTTTGTACCTCGGCCTGGCGAAGTTGCTGACGGATAACGGGTGTAAAGATGTTCTCATCAAATTCAGCAAAGTGGAAACCATAAGCGCGGTCAGTTGGTGCATAATTTCTGAGAATTGCTTTGCCCATTGGGTCTGTTTTCCGGGGCTGGGGGACATTCTCATTCAAAATGGCACTCTGGTGACTGAGCGACACACTGGGCACTTTTTTGAAATACGCCGCCCACGCGGACACTGGCTCAAAATCGTTGATAACCAGGTCGTAATTCTGCACGGGAAGGTTTCTCACATCTTTCAGAAATCGGCGGGTATCGGCTTTACGGTAGGTTTTTAGTAGGTCTACCCCACCCGACTTACCGAAGATGAAGCCAGCTCCTTTAAGCTGATACTTGATTGGATAGGGTAAGGAAACATCGGCTTGAGTGCCACTGATTAGTAAGTCTAACTCAACTTTCTCCTGAAGGGTAGGCACAATATCACGGGCTCGGCTAATATGACCATTACCTGTTCCCTGAATGGCGTAGAGTACCTTCATGGTTTAGTTAACCGAAACTCCGCCACCAGGTTTCTGTAAAGTATGCCCACATCTAAATTTTCTTCCTCTTCCTCAACGGCTCTATCTTCATTAAGCGTAACATCATCGGCGAAACGGTACAGCGACCACTTCTTTTTATGGTACTCTAGGGCGGTCAGGTTTTCAATCCAATCGCCACTGTTCAGGTAAACCACACTCCCCTGGCTGTTTTCAATGGTTCGCATCTCGGGGTTATGAATATGACCGCAGATAACGTAGTCGTATTTATTATTGATGGCAATTTCGGCGGCCGTATTTTCAAAATCATCAATAAACTTAACAGCCCCTTTCACCCGGTTCTTAATTTTCTTACTAAAAGAAACGCGTCCCATTCCAATTTTTTCCCGCACAAAATTCACCCAAGCATTGAGTAAAATGAGCGTATCGTAGCCAATAGCCCCTAGCTTGGCTAGCCACTTAGAGTGCTTCATGGTAATATCGAATACATCACCGTGAAAAATCCAGGCTTTCTTATCGTCTAGCTCTAGTACAACTCTATTAACGATTTTCAACGAGCCCATGGTAAACCCCTCAAATTTCCGTAGCATCTCGTCGTGGTTGCCCGTGATGTAGTAGATATCTACCCCTTTGGCCGCCATACCAAAAATCTGCTTGACAATTCGCATATGGGAATTGGGCCAGTAGCGTTTACTGAACTGCCAGATATCAATAATATCGCCGTTTAGGACCAGGGTTTGAGGCTTGATACTTTTGAGATATTTGAGTAGCTCCTTAGCGCGACATCCGTAAGTACCCAAGTGTACATCGGAAATAATCGCTACCTCGACGGATCGTTTTTTGGACATAGCGTAATAGTTTGAATTGGAGTAAATAAAGCAGTGTGCTGGGGATTATCTCCCTATTGTACGACCAGATAGTCATAACGGACAGAGTTAGGATTAATGGAGATATCTGAAAAAGGAAAAGAGAGGAGGTGCACTAGCCATAAAATGGCCTGATGAAAGAAGCGTGAACGGTAAGCGAATAAATAGCAGATCAAATGAAATGATCGTTGATTATGCAAAGAACCGATTCTTATCCGAAGAAATGGTTATTTTGTTATTAAGATATTGTTAACTTATTGTTAAGCAGAGGAAGAAGGGAGTCAGAATTGGACTATTGACCAGAGGCAAGTGACTAATGAGTGCGGACAAACCAACTAATTAGGCTTCGGGCGCAGTACGCGCAGATTTTGCGGCTGTAATGAGAGTGATAGGGTATGATCATCGGAGGGTATATATTCCCCATCTATATGAATGAGTGGTTCGTTCAACTGCTGAATTTCAAACTGACTGGCCTGTACAATTTCTACGTAGGGTGAACGATGAATCTGCCGGGTAAATGCCAGTAACGTAAACGTGATGACGTAAGCCGGGGGAAAGGGCCGAACAAATACAATATCCAACATCCCGTCGTTCGTCCGAGCCTGAGGGGCAATAATAGCATTGTTACCGTACTGCTCACTATTGGCAAAAGCAATCAAGAAGAAAGAGTCTTCCACTTCTTCCCCGTTTAGTTGATACCGATAGGCACGCGGTTTATAATTAGTGATTTCCTCCCATACACAGCGAATATAGGTAGCGTATCCCCGCCGAATCTGATCGGCGAACTTCTTACTGATCAACGCATCGAAGCCGGTACCCGACACATTAAAAAACGGGTGACCGTTTAAAAACCCCACGTCTAATAATGATTCTTGGGATTGATTGAGTTGCTTAATAGCTCGGATAGGGTTAGTTGAGATACTCAAATGCCGGGCGAAGCCATTACCTGACCCCAGAGGAATAATCCCTAATGTAGTATCACTACCCAATAGTGCCCGGGCAGTTTCGTTGATGGTTCCATCTCCCCCGACGGCAATTACGTAATCCACCTGATTGCGGTACATTTCTCCAATTTCAGTAGCATGACCAGGGTGCTCAGTGAAAACTACGTCATACTCAAATCGGCTGATATCTAAGTGATGTTTAACCAACGATGGAATGTCTTTTTGTTTCCCTAATCCTGAAATTGGGTTAACAATGAATATACACTTCTTTTTTTCGGGCATGACTCTCTTTTGTCCCTAGTATATCGTAAACTGACCGAACAATGTTTTGACTTCTATTTTTTACTACGGAGAGTTTCTTTCTATTTTCGCTTGATTCATCGTATCGACTTATTCTGCTTGCCATGAAAATAATCCTGCGAGACATATTCATCCAACTAGTTACTGTAGCTATCGGGGTTTACCTAGGTATTGTGGCCAGCGACTGGAAACAAGATAAAAGTGATCTAGCCGACCAACAAGAGTTTTTAGAGAAACTATCTTTAGAAATTGTTGATAATAAGAATGAACTAGAAAGGGCATCAACCTATCATCAAATGATTATCAAAGCGGTAGATAATGCTTACTTGCTATCGGAGGACACGTTGCAGGCCGGATTCTTCGCATCAGGTGGGTGGCAGCGTTTACTTCCGGGTTGGAAGAGAGCTGAACGACCAGTATTTGAGCAGTCAGTGTATGAATCAGGAATTATCAAAAATACATTTGCTGATCTAGGGCGTGTTGACATTCATACTAATGAGTGGTTTTGAGACTATTCTCGGGCCAGTAAAGGCACTTGCGGTCCCCGCCGGGAAGAAGAGCGATGCCGCGCCACGGTGACCTAAGCATCGGTCGCCGAAAGTAACGCATAGTGGCTTGAAAAGAGGCCAAAAACACCGTTCAAGTTTGAATGTCAACACGCCCTAGATTTTGATATGATTAGCAGAATTGAGGAAACTTATAATTTTCAAGAAGAATACTAATTTATTAGAGTTTATGAACAGAAGAGTTATAGTAAGATGACCCTTCTGTTCATAAACTCTAATTAATAGTTGTTCCGCAAAAAAATCAGATAGTTCATCAATGAATGATTATGAACTATCAGCCGAAGGAGCGCATCCAAAGGCGAAGGCTTTATTGACGGAAGAATTTTATTGGAGTCCCATTGATGAAACTGGTCCCTTTGGAAGTGATGATGGATCAGACGCAGCCTATGGTTTTATAGAATGGAGAGAAAATAAGCAAAGACAAAATCCCAAGATTTACATCAATGAGTTACTTGAGGATTGGGGATATGAATTATTTGATTGGAATGAGTTAGACTCTGAGCAACTACAGAAACTAAAAGATACGATTGGCATTCGCATAATCATGAGGCAGGATGATGTGTTGATAGCAGTAGGATTTAGCCAATTTGCGACAGAGGGAGCTATTGATGAAGAATTACAAGATTTAACTGCCATAGCAATACAACGAGAGATGTTACCTGTTATGCTGAATGAGTTTGATGAAAAGTATCGGAATTCTAGGAAAAAGGAGTTAAAAAAGATGCTATCGGTAGTTGAAAAAATGAATGAATAGATGTATTGACCAATAAAGTGCAGTAACAGTCCCCAGTTATAAAGCACCCAAATCCCCATACATCAAGCACAGAAATTGCAGCTCAGAAAATAAAAGCAAACAACGGTAGGTCGTTTATAGAGAGCAGTTTTGATTTTTAGTCTTCATAGTAGGCGCAAAATAATAAGCAAAGAGTGATAGAAGGGAAATACATACCCCAATCTTGTTCTCTTATCCCTTTTTATAAATATCATTTAGGACATCTTTAAAATTTTATTCTGCAACGCAGAACTCGTATAAAATTTTGTTCTAAATTATTGCATTATCGACTAATATCACCAATATTCACAGTTTCATATACCAACCATCACAACTAAGTTCTTACCTAACCTAACCTCCATGTTTTACAAGCTATTTAGAATTTATCCGGCGTTTTCGCTTCTATTCGTACTTATATTATGCAGCTGTACCGCTAAACAAACTGCCCCTGAGGCAGAAACTGAAGAAGAATTAACCCAACGAGCCCTCGATATTCACGAGCGGGTGCTTACCCTGGATACCCACGCGGATACTCCGTTGCGGATGATTGAGCCAGGGTTCAATATGGCTGAACGACACGACCCTCGAGAAACGGGCTCTAAGGTGGACTATCCCCGGATGATTGAAGGCGGGTTAGATGCCATTTTTTTCGCGGCATTTGTGGCTCAAGACATTCGGGATGACGACGGTAACACCCGCGCCAAAGCCTTGTGTCTGCAAATGATTGATTCCATCGTAACCTCTACCGAAAAGAATTCCGATATTGTTGGACTAGCAATTAATCCCGATGATGCTTATGAGCTGGAAAAAGCGGGTAAACGCGCGATTTATATCGGTATTGAAAATGGCTATCCTATTGGTCAAGACCTTTCTAACGTTGAACTGTACTACGATAAGGGGGTGCGCTATATCACTTTAGTACATTCTGCGAACAACGATTTGGCGGATTCAGCCACCGATCCCGAAGGAACCGAACACGGCGGTATCAGTGCCTTTGGCGAAGAAGTAGTGAAGGAGATGAACCGTCTGGGTATTATGGTCGATGTTTCTCACGGAAACGATAGCGTGTTCTACGATGCTATTGCTATGTCTGAAGCCCCGATCATTGCCAGTCACTCCAATGCCCGGGCGGTGACCAATCACGAGCGCAATATGACGGATGAAATGCTGAAGCTTATGGCTGAAAATGGCGGGGTGGTGCAGCTCACCATGCTCGCCGATTACCTCCGGGAAGCCCCCCCTAATGCGGAGCGTGACTCCGCCATGGCTGAGCTCCGAGCTACCATGGCGTCGATAAGTGAAATGACCGACGAAGAACGAGCGGCTCTTCGACAATCCTTTCAGGAGATCAATGAGAAATATCCAAACCCTCCGGCTACAGTAGAACACGTGGCCGATCATATTGATCATATTGTTGAGGTAGCCGGAATAGATCACGTAGGTATTGGTTGTGATTTTGACGGAGGGGGAGGCATCGAGGGAGTATTTGATGCTAGCGAAGTGATGAATATTACGGTAGAGCTAGTGAAGCGGGGATATTCTGAGGAAGAGATTGAGAAAATCTGGGGTGGTAATTTAATTCGGGTTTTCAAAGAGGTTCAGGCGGTGGCGGAGCAGATACAATCTGGCGCATCTTCCTAAGCCGGAAAAGGGAGAAAGGAGGACGGAGGACGGCCGTTCCACGACGATCGTTCTCCCTTTTCTTTTCCTCCGTTTTCCGCCCTCCTGAAAGTTATAAACATTGGGTATATTTAAATCTATTTGCTTCCTAATAACCCTGGGATTATCTAGTCCAGAGGTTGCCCACCCCCTGCGGTTATCGCTGTGCGAAATTGAGTATGTGGCTGGAAAACAGATGCTGACTATCAACCTCAAGCTCTTTCTAACCGATGTGAACGAGGCTATCGTTTTCGATCCCTACAGTAAGGAACTGGCTTTTTGCCAACCCCAGGAGTCAGCCCAAGCGAACCAGATGTTACTAGACTATCTGAATCGGTTTTTCTATGTTAAAGTCAATGGTAAGCTGGTAGACCTCCACATAAGAAGTAAAAAACTGAGCGGTGAAGGGGATAACACGGCGCTGTGGGTTTATTTTGAGCATCAGCAACCATCTCCCCTAGCCTCTTTGGAAATTAAAAATGCGGTGTTTACCGATCTGTTCTTCGATCAAAATAACATCGTTTACGTCCACGCCCGAGGAGAATCTAAAAGCCTGATGCTCAACAAAAAAACTGCGGTTCACCAACTGTCATTCTGATATGCACCCGTTTAATTTTTACCTCAAGCTAGGGTTCCAACATATCTCCGATCTGGCTGGCTACGACCACATCCTTTTTCTGATAGCACTCTGTGCCATCTACCGCATCCAACAATGGAGAAACATACTCATTCTGGTCACCGCTTTCACGATAGGTCACAGTGTTGCATTAGTCCTGGCATCCCTGGACATCTTCACCATTCCTTCTAATATTATTAAATTTCTGATCCCTACTACCATATTTGTTACTGCCCTCAATAATGTGGTTATTTCAAAATCCGCTGAGAAACCATCCAAGATGGGGAGAAACTACGCCATGGCTTTGTTCTTCGGCATCATTCACGGTATGGATTTTTCTAATTACTTCAAAGCACTACTCATGGACCCAACGACTATTCTAATACCCTTACTGGGCTTTAATCTAGGTATTGAGCTCGGGCAACTGCTGGTGGTATTAGTTATTGTTAGTGTTTCCTTTCTCTTCCTCAACGTCATTAGAGCAAAACACCGGGAATGGAACCTATTTATTTCGGGAGCAGCGGCGGGTATGTCGCTACTTTCTATGCTGGAAAATAAATTTTGGTAGACGTTTCTCACTAAAACTACTTCAGAAAGCGGAAGTGAGTCAAACCTGAGGCCGTCCTGATGCGGTGGTACACTCCGCTGATACGATCTACGTGCTGGAGTTCAAACTGAACAGAGGGGTAGATACTGCTTTGGAACAGATTAAAGCCCAGGGCTACGCTACCCCGTATCTTAGACAAGGCAAGGCAAGGCAGTCAGTCAGCATCGTGGGCTTGAACTTTGGTTCCGAACAAAAAGTAGTGGATCAGTGGCAGGAAGAAGTTATGCTATAAAATTTACTTGAAATAATTCTAAACAATTATTAACATTAGCCTTTTTAGTAGAAGGAGACCCTTTCTTGCTACTGTGAAGCATGCGTTTTTTATTAAATTGATGATAGAACGACCGTAGTAGCTCCTGATGCGGATTATGTAAATTCTAATCTGATAGATATTACTGATGGAGAACCTACGATTGTTTTTGCTACAGAAACACAAGGGTTAAATCTGATTAGAGTTAGATAAGTCAATCTAGCTTTCTAGCATCCGATACTCGAGAATGTCGGATGCTTTTGGAATTTTCTTAAGACGTATTAACCTCAGTTAGGCAAATATTCCGAACGATCTACTTGCAGCTCAAGCCTTTGTTAGGTCAGATTGCCCTAACATTGTATCGGGATTGCCAACAGGCGGGTATTTAGTAAAGGAAGGCAGGGCTGTTCTATTAGTTAAACTTTCAAAGTTTAATAGCTCGTGTAAATATTTATCCCACTCTACCATCACCAACAAATAATCTATTTTTAGTATCATGACAACGAGCATTTCACCCTAAGCAATTTTTAACAATAACGATCCGATCCTATCCTCAGGGGTTGGGTCGCTTCTTTCCCACCTCTAACTGATACCACCATGATTGAGCCCACCGAACTGCAAGCCGTACAGCATATCTTTACTGACTTCCTTCACCAAAAAGTCCGATCCCATTAGAAAGCACTTGACAATTCCCTAAGTTCTTTGAATATTATAACCTTTTGATAATCAGATGTATAAATTCCTGCTATGAAACCCATCATCACCAAATAGCAACCCACCGAAAACCAGCAGCACCTGAACCGCTACTACTGGGAGCTTCAACGGTGCTTGCGGGATGATCCCGATCATAAGCACCAGATACTGCTGAGGGCTATCCAGCAAACCGATGCGCTGCGGAAGAAGATCAAGCGGCTCTACCAAGATAGCTCCTAAAGCCCCAGCTTTTCCAACCGACTGCTGGTCAACACTGTAGAAAAAGGAATGATGCAACCCGACATTTAGATCACTAATTCCGGAAAAAGTAGAGGTGATATTTTATATTTGGTGACTCACTGTCATCCAACCCAAACTCTGGTTTACATGCCCAAAGTTCACATCTGCGTCACCCTCTGGATCATACTTATCATCATGATGATTCTTCACTTCAACTATCACGTGGGGGAAATCTTTTACGGAATTGATATAGTTCGTCCCGAGGCCGAAGGGGTGGTCCCGCTGCCGACCCACCTCATCCGCATCGTATTTCAGCAGCTGCCCGTCATTTGGGTTATCCTGCTTATCTATACCGATGGTCGTCCGGTGAAGCTGGGTTTATTGCTCATATCGTTGCTGTACACCCTGGCCCACGCTGCCCATCTGGTCGGCGAGTTACAGGAGCCCGACGTATCCCAGACCTCCCTACTGTCGATCACCCTAATCGCCTCCACTATTCTCTCAGTAGAGCACTACCGATTGTACCAGGAATGCGCCCGATAGTTAGGCTTTACCAGAATTGGGATATACTGATCGTTCTCAATTTGGCCGAGTATGGAAACGTAATAATCATTCCGCTACTCACGGACCGAAGATTGACCCTCTTGTTGCCAGGCAGTAAAGCCACCTTCCATACTGATGAGATGTTCAAAGCCAAGATCGCTCATGATTTTCAATGACTTGGCACTGCGGCCGTTTTCTACGTTAGCCGCACAATGCACAATATAGGTTTTATCCTTCTCCAGTTCCGCGACTTTATCTGAAAAACTATCATCGCTAATATCAATATTGATCGCTCCCTCAATATGCCCTTCGGCGTATTCAGCGGGCGTTCTCACGTCAAGCACCAGGGTGTTTTCATCTTCCGAGAGAAGTTGCTGGGCTGTAGTCACATCTATCTCCTCAAATTTTTCTTTGGTAGTACAAGAAAAGAGAAACACAAGCAGTACGAGTGCATGCAAAAGGCTGGTTGAATAAGTCATAATAGTGAATTAGGTAGTGGTGGAGAATACAAAAGTAGCTTCACAAATTAACCGAAAGTCAAGCATCTTTCCTATTAATTATAAATAGTCTAAATAAACTTTGGAAAAGAATTTAGTGCAAACTACTTTTGCCCGCGTCAATTATTTCATCACACAAAATTACCTAAAAATGAGAACACTTATATTTTTTCTTTCTTCACTTTTACTGAGCTTTACCGCTAGTTTAGCCCAAGTAGGATCTATCAGGGGAACGATAGAAAATGCTCAAGGAGAGCCTCTGGAACTGGTAAACGTCGCCCTCGAAGGTACTAGCAAAGGAACCATTACCGATAGCAATGGAGATTTCGAGATCAGAAATGTTGCTGCGGGACGGTATCAGTTAGTCACCTCGTTAGTCGGGTTTGATCCAGTGACGACTGAAGTAGATGTTGTTGCCAATGAAGTGACCACCGTTGATCCGATCAGTTTGGAGGAAGGGTCATCGGAGCTCGACGAAGTTACCATTTCGTCGCAGAAATATAAATACGTTACTAACAAGGTTTCCACTTCCCTACGTCAGCGAACGGATATCGACAAGCTTCCCCAAAACATCCAGGTGATTAGTAATGATCTGCTGGTAGATCAGCAAGTTACCAGTATCATGGAGGGGGTCATTCGTAACGTAAGTGGGGTTACTATGCTGGAGCACTGGGGGCATTTTGCCCGGGTACACATGCGTGGTTTCCGCCTACCCTCCTTTCGCAACGGCTTTAATGTGAGTGATCTCTGGGGCCCACTGGCCGAAGATATGGCCCTGGTAGAGAGAATCGAATTTATCAAGGGGCCGTCGAGTTTTATGCTTACTGCGGGTGAGCCCGGCGGAATCTACAATGTGGTTACGAAGAAGCCAACCGAGCAGGAAATTGGTCAAGTGACCCTGATGGGCGGTAGCTTTGATTTCCTGCGGGGATCCGTGGATTTAGGCGGAAAGGTAACTGGCAACGGAAAGCTCCTGTACCGATTTAACGGAGTATATCAAACCCAAGACACCCACCGAGGGGGCGAGGATGTTCAACGCTTTGTCGTAGCCCCTTCCCTCACCTATAATTTTTCGGATCGAACCTCCCTAAATGCGGAGTGGAACTACCAGCAAGCCGAATCGCTGATTGGCTCTGCCTACGTGTTCGTACCCGGAGGTGAAGATTTTGGTTCGCTACCCCAGGATTTCAGTTTCAGAGATACCAACTACCCCGCTACTGATATTGACGAAAGCACTATTTACGTCAATTTCAATCACCAAATCTCCGATAACTGGAGTTTGACCACCCAACTGGGTCGACTGGTCTACGATCAGGTAGGGAACTCGGCGTGGATTGATAGTTTAGCCATTAATGGGGATGCGTTCCGCTCTATTTTTATCTGGGACGCGCGCTCGGAAAATAACTACGCCCAGGCCTTTGTTAACGGTAGTGCCCAAACGGGAAGTATAAGTCATACTATTCTGACGGGTATTGATTACTCGGACCGAGAGTACTTCGCCGACTTCTACTCTAGCTTTGTGGATAGCGAAGTATTTAATATCTACAACCCTTCTTACGGGCGAAGCCGGGACAATTTGGGCTTTGATCGCTCACAAGACGTGGAGGACCGTTTTGATGAGCCTTACAATGGTTTTGAAACAACGGCCTTCTACGTACAAGACGAAATCGGTTTGGCCGACGATCGATTACGGTTAACGCTAGCCGGACGATTTACCATTCTAGAGAGCCTAGGCGTCACGGGTAAAGACGAGATCGACGAACGATTTACCCCCCGAGTAGGCGTGAGCTTTGATATTACCCCCAGCTTGGCCGTATTTGGTTTGTTTGATCAATCATTTCTAGGTCAGAACGGCGTACTGGAATCCGGTGACCCGTTAGATCCCGAAGTATCGAGCGATATAGAAGGTGGGTTGAAGAAAAGTTTTTACGGCGGTAAGCTCCGAGCCTCGTTAGGAGCCTATCAGATTACCAAAAACAACTTAGCCCTGGCGGTTCCTGGTGAACAATTTTTTGTTCAATCGGGCGAAGTGCAATCCCGGGGCATTGAGTTTGACTTGCAAGGAGAGATTCTGCCCGGACTAACCGGGGTACTGAATTATGCCAATACAAACGTTGAGATTACGGAAGACACCAACCCCGAGAATGTTGGCAACCGATTGGCGGGTCACGCCCGGCATATGACCAACGGATGGTTTACCTACACCTTTGCCAAAAATTCTGCCTTGAAAGGCGTTGGAGCATCACTGGGGTATCAGTATCAAATCAACCGAGCTTCATGGTCAATAGGCGCGGATAATGATTCGGTACTACCCGATTACTTCCGACTGGACGGTGGCTTATTCTGGCAAGGTACCCAGATCAGGGTACAGCTCAATGTGAACAATATAACTGACGAATACCTATTATCTGGCGCCGACTCTTTCGGAGTACGGTATTGGCAATCTGAACCCGGAATCAACGGAAGATTAGCCATCACTTACAGCTTCCGATAGGCTTATTAGCGTTTTAACTGCATAATCATGAAAAAATTAATTCTTACTTTCTCTATTTTTAGTCTGGCCATTAGCTCATCGTTAGCCCATTTTCTTTGGGTTGAAACCAATCAAAAAGGCGAGGTAGGCCAGGCGCATGAGATTAAAGTATACTTTGGAGAGTTTACTTACGGAGTGAAGGAGGAAACCGAAGGCGATGCTTTTGAAAAAATGAAAAACTTCACGTTGTGGGTGGTCGATGCGGCTGGTAACAAAACCAAGTTAGAAGCTAGTCCAAAGGAGGATCATTACCTGGCGAGTTTCACTCCAGAAGAAGAAGGAGTATACACCGTGATGTTAGACAATGACGAAATCGATGTCATCGATTACTCTCAGTACGATTTTGGAATATTTAAAACCCATTATCATTCAGTGGCCAGAATTGGAGTAGGCAGTTCAACTGATCCAACGGTTACGGATAATCCGGAAGGCATTACCATCAAGAATGTTTCCCAAGAAAAGAGCAAAGCCGCGTTACAGGTAATGTACAAAGAAGAATCACTACCCGAAGCTGAAGTAGTGGTTTTTGTGGCCGACCAGTGGTCTAAGACCCTGCAAACTGATGAGAAGGGCATGGTTCAATTTGACCTTCCGTGGGATACCGAGTACGTGGTGGAAGTTACCAAGAAGGAAGAAGTACCGGGTACGTATAATGATGTGCCCTACGAATTTGTCTGGCACTGTGCCACGCATTATATGACCAATTATCAGTAATTGTCCATCGGGTTGTCTTTGTAAGAATACGGCAGGGAGGAACATGTAATATACTTTAACTCCCTGCCGATTGCCCTACCTCCGTGCCTGGAGCGCTAGGGAGTACAATTCGTAAAACTAGGCTGTTTAGATGAAGAAAGACCCGAAGAGCTAGCAAAACTTTCACAATTGGACACACTATTCACATCCCATTTACTAATATCTTGATTAAAAGCCGAAGCCTCGTAAAACATGTAGCCCATCTCAGTTGCACTACTAACATCCCAACCGCTGATGTCTTGATTAAAAGCCTGTGCTCCAGTAAACATACCCGCCATATAGGCCACATTACTTACATTCCAACCACTGATATCTTGATTAAAGGACTGAGTACGGGCGAACATATCTGACATATGAATTACCCTACTTACATCCCACCCACCAATATCTTGATCAAAGGCCACTGCATCTGCAAACATTGACCACACATGAGTTACACTACTTAGGTCCCAGCCGTTAATGTTTTGATTAAAAGATTGGGTGTGGGCAAACATACCTCCCATAAAGGCTACATTGCTTACATCCCACCCGCTAATATCTTGATTGAAAGCCAGAGCCTCGTTAAACATGTACCCCATAGTAACTACACTACTCACGTTCCAACTATTAATGTTCTGATCAAAAGCTTGAGTCCGCTGAAACATATGCCCCATATCAGTCACCCTGCTTACATTCCAACGGTCAATGTCCTGATTAAAAACAGCGGCATTGTTGAACATATACTCCATATCAGTCACGCTACTCACATCCCAGTCTCCAATGTCCTGATTAAAGGAAGTGGCACTATTGAACATATACCTCATATCAGTCACTGAACTTACATCCCAGTCTCCAATATTCTGGTTGAAGGCGGTGGCATGGCTAAACATAGAGGTCATATCCGTCACGCTACTCACGTCCCAACCGCTAATGCTTTTATTGAAAACAGCAGTACCGGAGAACATACTATTCATGTTAGTCACTTGGCTTACATCCCAATTATTAATGCTTTGATTAAAAGCATCAGCTTGGTAAAACATCCCTTCCATATCAGTTACGGCACTTACATCCCAACGGCTGATATCCTGGTTAAAGGCATCAGCCCCGGCCAACATATACGACATATTAGTCACAGAACTCACATCCCAGTCCCTAATGTCCTGGTCAAAGACACGGGCACCGGAAAACATACTTGACATATCCGTCACGCTACTTACATCCCAGCTGCTAATATCTTGATTAAAGACCTGAGCAGCGATAAACATGCCGCTCATGTCAGTTACCTGACTCACATCCCAGTTACTAATATCTCCATTAAAGCGGAGAGCACCCCAAAACATGCTATTCAGCGAGGTTACCCGGGACAGATCGGGGGTATCTGGGGCATTGTAGGTGAGGTTAGTACAACCCTGGAAGGCCCTTTCCATAGTCTGCCAGGCAATACCTCCCCATTGCTCAATAGTCTGAATCTTGTCCTTATCACCTACCCAATACTTATTATTGAAGTAGATGGCCGGAAAATCCCCTGTGATCTTTATCTCATAGATACCTGCCTGAGCATACGTATGGCCCGCATCTCCGGTTTGATTACTACTGATCGTGCCGTCGCCCCAGTCTACCAAGTAGTTATAGCCCGTCTGCTCGGGGTGAGTGGGAATGGTAATGCTGTCATTAGCCGTGGTAATCAGCCAGGTGGTAACAAAGCCCTCCTCCGTAACGATGATAGTAATAGTCCCCTGGTCACTCCCTGATTCGCCAGTGGCCGTGTAGGTCGCGGTTAGGCGATTACCAACTTCAAGCTCTAAAGCGGTAGCATCAACTAGACTTACTGTGCCAGTTGCTGGGTCAATAGCAAGAGCCCCCGCTACGCTCTGCTCTACCATGGTGTAGCGCAATGTTGAGCCATCGCTAGCCATCACCCGTACCATACCAAGTATGGTGTTCTCCAGAGAGCTTTCAGTTACCGTAGCGGCAAAGTCCTCGGCCGTCACACTCATATCGCCTGGAGTGGGGCCTGGATCGCTACTATCATCGCAGGAAAGAACTACGAGAGCCAACAGCAGCGGGTAGAACCCGTATTTACTTATCTTCTTCATTTTTATTATTGTAGTGAGAGTTTAAAAAGGTATTACCATCTTTTAACGAACCTCTTCTCCCCCCAGTTGCGGCAATTTATAAAAGTGCCGGTTGCTAGTACCTTACTTCTTGGCGGGCTTCAAATCAAAATCTTTGAACATCGGTACTCTTCCAACTTTAGAACAAATAGGACATTCGTACGGGTTGTGTCCTCGTGCTGGGCAGTACTCCCGGCCAAAGTAGATAATCTGGAGATGCAGCTTATTCCACTTATTTTCGTCAAACAGCCGTTTGCAGTCTTTCTCGGTTTGCTGGACATTTTTTCCCGTAGACAATCCCCAGCGGTAAATGAGCCGATGAATATGAGTATCCACCGGAAATGAAGGCTCGCCAAACGCCTGGGACATTACCACTGAAGCCGTTTTATGACCCACTGCTGGTAACTTCTCCAAGGCTTCCATATCAGCCGGAACTTCTCCTTGATATTCGTTAACCAGAATCTTGGATAGCTCCGAGATACCTTTAGACTTCATCGGACTCAGTCCGCAGGGCCGGATGATGCTTTTTATATCTTCTACTGGAACCTGGGCCATATCCGCTGCATTATCAGCTACGGCAAATAAACCAGGGGTAATTTTGTTTACTCGCTCATCAGTACATTGAGCCGAAAGTACTACGGCAACTAACAAAGTATACGGACTGTAGTGATCTAACGGAATGGGGACTTCAGGATAGAGTTCTTCCAGCTTGCTTACGACGAATTCTACTTTTTCCGATTTGCTCATCGGCAGCCTACTATTTGAACTCATTTCCGCACGATTTACACTTGTACACCGTCTTATAGTATATCGGAAATACCATAAACAAAAATGAGACTATTGCCGACAGTATTCCTTTTGTTCCTTTCATTGATTTGAAGCCGCTGTAAATTTTATCTGATTTGCACTGGGGGCAGTTAATAACTTCACCCTGCTCATTGGTGAGCACGGCATTATCAGCTTGCTCTACTATTTTGACTGCCTGTTCTACATCAGCTTTGTTAACTCTTAGTTTTATCCCCCCCACTGTTACATTATACAAAGGGTTTAGCCCAACGATGTTTTCGTCAAATAGAACACAGGCGATACTCTCGCTTTCCAGCTTCGTCTTCACTAAGTGAGCCTCAATCGGGTTATCAAAAGTTTTAATAGTAACTAATTCCACGTTCTGACTTTTTTTAAAGCATCGCGATCAACATGAGCACCTGCCTAACTTGTTAACGACTGATTTTTACTTTGAATTCAGATTCCTTGAGAAAAGCTATACTGTAGGCATAGCAGTGAGATGATTTACACTTTTTCACAGAGAAAAGCCGAGTATTTTCCTTTTAGATTGATGATCATTCCGTTATCCTCAGTAGAAAGTAGCCCTTGCTAGTAACAGTCGATCTTCAGCTGATGGCGGTTTTGGTAGTAGCTGAGTGGCTTATCCGTATGGGAAAGACAAATATCTTCCAGCACCTCGATCACTCCGTTTTGCATAGCTACTGAGCCACAGATCATCACCACGCCTTTACTTTGTAAGGTGCAAGCAATCTGTTCAGGATTTTTAGCAATGAGGTCTTGCACGTAGGTTTTTTCGCTACCATTACGGGAGTAAGCTAGGAAAAAGTCAGTCAAGCGTTGTTGACGTAGGTTTTCTTCAATGATGTTCCGGTATAACTCGAAGGAGCAGTGGTTGCGCCCTCCCCAGTACAAATAAGTATCGACGGGTTTTCGGTTATGAGCTAACATACCCAGGAAGGGGGCGATACCCGTTCCGTTACCGATTAATATCACCTGGCTGGCGTGAGTCGGAAAGTGGAATTCCCGGTTGCGAATAATGCTAGCTTCTAACGTATCCTCCTCGGTAAGTTCATTAAGATAGTTGGAACACGCGCCCTGTTCGTGTCGCTTAACACTGAGTAGAATTCGATTTTCTGAGGTAAGTCCGATGGAGTACAGCCGATCATGGGTATTCTCGGCAGGGCTAACTGAGAGCAAATCGCCTGAGGTGATCGATTGCTTTTTCGGGGTACCCAGCTCAATTAAAAAGGTATCATCGGGATGATCCGAAGCCCGGGTCTTGCCCATCACCTCAAAGGTTTGTCGCTCCTTACTCTTTTGCACTAGTCCCGGATCTTCGCCCGAAACATCAATTGAGAGTTCTAGTGTCTGACTCCACTCCCGCACCCACTTCTGAAACGACTCCCACGAGCGATTATTGATGGTATAGGGAGCGAGTAGTTGGCGACTCTCCGGATCGGATTCAAGAAGCTCATCTACGTCAAAGGCAAATTTACAGAATTCAGGGTACGCCAATGAGCCGAATCCTACTACCGAATAAGTGTAGGGCTGAGCGGGGTTAGTTTGGGAAAATAGCGACTCGAACTTACTGGCGTTGGTGGGCGGTTCACCCTGACCGTAGGTAGCCGTGATAACTATCAGATGCTGCATACTTTCGTAAGTAGAGTAGCGATTGAGTTCGGTTAGATAAGCCGTTTCGCCCGCGCGGAGTAGTGCTTGCTGAAGCCGTACCGCAAAGGGAATCGTGGTTCCCGTTTCCGATCCCACCAAAATAATGTACCGACAGGCATCGGGAGAAAGGGTGTTTTTGATCTTAGCTTTCCGCCGCTTCAATGTCATGGCAAACCCAGAATAGATAAAAAATAACGTACTCACCGAGGCTAATCCTAAAATCACCGACCACCAGAGGCTCCCTTGTCCGGTATGGAGGGTGGTACTCAAATTAGTAGTTAAGGTGGTGAAGGGGTACGATAGTTCGCTCAGGGCTTCGCCGGTGTACTGGTTCACCAGCACTTCCTTGGTGGTAAGTTGTACTGAGTAGTAATCTTCTACGTCCTCGGAAAAAGGAAATTCCAGCGAGCGTAGTTCGGACAGAGAAGTATTCTTAAATAGTGGAAAATCCCGGTACGGTATGGCCGGAGTATCGCTAATTGCCTCGTAGTTAATGTCATGAGAGAGCGGCTCGGAAGGGATGATGGAAAACCGCAATAGCGACAAATACACTCCGGTGAGTGTAATAATAATAATGGGAATCAGGGCGAGACGCCCCAAGTACACGTGGTAGTACTGAAAGAAATCTTCCCGGATAATCTTATCTAGCACCTGCCGGATACCCTGCTGCCGCTTGATGACGAGAATCGCCCCGGTGACCGCAATCAGAAACAGTAAGAAGGAGGACAGTCCTACGAAGAATCGCCCGGTGCTTTTTAGAAATAGTGAGCGGTGTAGGTTGGTAGCAAACTGAAACATCGGATGCGGCTCGATTAAGTCGCCCACCTTCTCCCCAGTAGCAGGGTTAACGTAGAAATCTCCTAAGTTACCCTCGGCATCGATGACCGAAGCAGACACAAAACCATGGGCATCAACCGATAGGCTAAGTACCTCGTCGTAGGTAGACCTAAGTGCCGTCAGGGCTTCGGCCAGACTTACGTTTTCGGCCCGGGGAAGCTGATATCCCTGAAGGTCATGAGAGATGGGCGCAAAAGACAGAATAATTCCGGTGACGGAAGCAATGAAAATAAAAACAAAAGAAGATACCGCCAGAGCCAGATGGCAGTATCTCCAGATAGAAATAATCATACTAAAACCAGTACTTAACTGGGGGCGATGCGTATGTAGCGAATGTAGCCATCCCCTTCGTACTTACCCGGTACACTGCTCGAAGTAAGGTCAAACTCAATGTCAGCCACGTGGTATTCTTGATCCTCTACGGCGGTCTCAAACCGGATTTTGTAGCCCGCATCGATCTTAGATTTATCCACTTCAAAAACGCTCATAGCCCGCTGCCCACCTCCGATAGTCGCCCCAGTAATAGCATCAATCTCTTCCCCCTTACCATCAAAATAATTCCACCATTCGGTCAAGTCGGGGTACCATTCGTAGTCGTCACCGTGCACGTACAGCGTCTGCTCGTACTGCCCCTCGGGATCAATCAGCGAGACGATCAGATAGGCTGCCTCACCGTTGTAGTTAATCATCTGAATGAGGCATTTGTAAGAGGCACTTTGGGGCCGAGCAACAAACGAGACAAACAATAATCCCAATCCAACCAAACTCAAAATCCCTAATTTCTTATACTTATTCATTTTTCAAAAAGTCAATGCTCGTTCCACTTTCTTGTAACAACTCGTTCTCACTGGCTAGATCGTAGACCGTCTCATCAAAGGCGGTCACTACTTCGGTACTAGCTCCGATATCAATAAGGTACTTCAGAATATCGTCGTTGGTGGCCTTCATAGCGGCAATCTGCAAGGGAGTAGTCCCCTCTTCGTTTTGCTGATTTACATCCACTCCTAGCGTATGCACTTTTTTGAGCAAATCCAAATTGTTTTTCTCAGCCGCCAGATGAAATAGCGTATTACCTCCCGCTTGGGTAGCCGTCAGATCGAGCCCCTCTTCCTGCAAGATGGATAGCTTTTCGTCAAAGTCTTCGGCGTAGTTGGGATAATACGACTGGATCAGATAGTAAGCCAGGGTATTACCTTTTTCGTCTTCTACGTCTATGTTGGCTCCTTCAGAAATCAGTAACCGTACTACCTTGGCCCAATTGTCATCAACTGCCCGGGTCAGGGCGGTTTCGCCATCTTCGTTACTGGCGTTGATATCATCGGCCTTCTCAACGAAAAATTCGACAATAGGTAGATCGTTGTAAGCAGCGGCGTACATCAGCGGAGTATTCCCGTCCTCATTCGCTTGGTTTATGTCTACCCCTTTGTCCAAAAAGTAATTGATCACTTTAGTATCCTCCGCCCTCCGGGCCAGGTTGTGGAGGGGAGTTACTCCTTCGTCGGTAGAAACATCGGGGTCAATGCCCAGCCCTTCTAGGTACTCAAAGAATGACAGGGGTGGTACCTCGCCCCGAAAGCCCTGGCTAGCAAACAGCATGGCGTTTCCTCCCACCTGATTGCGATCTTTATAATCAACTCCCTTCTCAATGAGCTTGTCCAGCATTTCCTGGCTTCCAGTGCGGGCGGTGTAGTTAAATACGCCGTTGCCCTCGTCGTCTTTACTGTTAAGATCTACGCCTTTGTCGGTGAAATAATCTACCATGGCAAAGTCATCCAGGTGCGGGATGAGCAACAACAACGCATTAGCCCCGTCGTGATTAGTTTCGCTCAATTCAGATCCATTGGCTAGCAGGAAATCGTAAAGCTCCTGATCGGTTTGCCCGGTAGTTGCTGCAAAGTTCAGCAGAGAGTAGCCGTGGTCGTCTACGATGTCAGTATCAGCCCCTTGCTCAATCAGGCTTTTTACCAAGGATAAGTTTCCGGCGTAGGCCGCCCAGAAAACGTAGGTTCGACCGTCGTGGGTGAGTTTGTCTTTTCCGTTACCGTCCAGATCAATGAGATACTGAAGGGTTTCATTGGGCAGCCCTTCCATAATGGCGAAGGTAGCCGGATCAAAGCTACTGCTATTCAACTGAGTAGGATCATTCCCGGCCTCAATTTTAGCCTTGATGTCTTCTAAAGAAGGCTGGTTTTCCCAGTAGTCCCGATCCAGAAAAATATTGCTAGATTGGGCGTAGGAAAACGCCGCCAGGAATACTAATCCTAAAGTGACCGAGGTTATGTGTGTCCAAGATTTCATGTTTTCATAATTTAATAGTGCAAAATTTTACATATGCGAACCCGAAAGTTGCTTCTCGAAAATTCCTCAACTGTTATTAATACATATCTCTACAAACATAATGTTCAAATTATTTTAGATCAACATTATTTAGAGTTATTTTAAATAGTTTTCTAATTATGACAAAAGCTGAACTAAAAGAAATTGCCGAACAGTTGCGCTGTCCGAGCGGATCCGCTGGCATTGAAATGGCCGAAGTAATGCATAAGACCAACATCGGCATGACGTTAGCTTCCATCGAGGCTCTTGGCATTCAAGACCAGCAAGCAATTTTAGAGCTAGGTCCCGGAAATTGCGGACACCTTTCTACAATAATGCAGAAAGCTAAGGATATGACCTACGTAGGGCTAGAGGTGTCGGAAACTATGCAACGAGCCGCTGAGCAGGGGAATCAAACATGGGTCGCTGAGCAGCGAGTAACGTTTAAGTGCTACGATGGACAGACTATTCCCTACCCAGATCATACATTTGACCGAATCATGACTGTGAATACGCTATATTTTTGGCAATCCCCTTCCGAGTTACTGCTTGAGCTATACCGGGTACTCCGAGTAAGGGGTCGTCTAGTACTGACCTTTGCCACCAAGCAGTTCATGGAAAAGCTACCGTTTGTTACCCATAACTTCCGGCTATACGACCACCAGGAACTAAACTATCTGATTAATCAATCACCATTTAGACTGTCAGATATTCTGGATAAAACTGAGCAGGTAAAAAGCAAAGCAGGAGATTGGGTAGAGAGAAGCTACTCGGTGGCGATGCTGGAAAAGTAGAAGTTACTACCGAAGGTGTTACGGGTTAGAATTTGGAAATATATAACTGGCAAAAATAGAGATAGATCTACTATAATTTTTTGAAACATTGTAGGTTTTTAGCAAATTTCTTTATCTTGCTTTAATACCATGAAGCCCTATTTCACACCCTCGGACGAACAAAACCTAATGGTTCGCATTACTGAAAGTGATTCGGTAGCGTTTGAGCAGGTGTTTCGTAAACTATATTCCCCTCTGAAAGCTTTCGCTTTTCGGGAGCTCAGGAGTGATGCACTAGCGGAAGATGCGGTTCAGGAGGTGTTCTGTACACTATGGGTCAAACGCCACAAACTACAGCCTCACCGCTCTTTGAGTGGTTTTCTATTTACCTGTTTGAAAAATCATGTTCTCAACACCGTGCGTACCAAACAACGGGAAATTCTCAAAAATCAACATCATTACCAACAGCAACCAACCGTTTCTAACCCTACCGAACATCAGGTGATTAGCGACGAGATACAGCAGGATATCCGCCACTTAATCGACGAACTTCCCGAGGTGAAGCGAAAAATCCTGACCCTGAGCCTCTACCAGGGACTCAACAACGAACAAATCGCCCAGCAACTGCATTTGTCGGTGCATACAGTCAAAATTTATCTAAGTGAATCGTCCCGTCAGATTCGCCAGCTTATTTCTCCTTCCGAACCTGGGCTCCTGCTGGTACTGCTGCTTTTCCACCTATCTTGAAAGTAGTTTCACTCGCTGACTTCTTAAGGCAGTTACGATACTCCAACTCTCTCACACTGTCCACAAAAATATTTTTCAATTTTTTATATACGATTTAGCCCGGGCGGTGTAATATATAATAAACGACCAATCAAAGAATGCAGCAGCCCTCCCCGGATGTATTAGATCGCTACTTTAAGCATAACTGTACCCAAGAAGAGGCTGAACGGGTATTAAAATGGTTAGCCACCCCACCAGGGCAGCAATTCTACAAGCGCTATCTCGAGCAACAGATAGAGCAGCCATCTCCTCCTCAACTATTAGGAGTACAAATCGATGTCGATAAATCATTGCGGGAGACTCATAATCGTATTCATCAAAGAGAGGCAATAAGACGTAGAAAGAGATGGTTGAGTATAGCCGCAGCCGTAACTATGCTACTGCTCGGCACTTGGTTATCAGTCACTCTTACTAATTCTTACGAAACTACTGAAACCGCTTTCGGTCAAACCCAAAACATTACTCTGGCGGATGGTACCCTAATCAAGCTAAACGCAAATTCCTCCCTGCGGTACCAGACCGACAACCCTCGTGAGGTATGGTTAGCTGGTGAGGCTTTTTTTCAGGTATCGCATACTTTAGAGAATGAGACATTTAGGGTACACACCTCCGATCTTACGGTCAACGTTCTCGGTACCACGTTTAATGTTCACACCCGCCACGAGCAAACCAGTGTGGTGCTCAGCGAAGGGGAAGTAACCCTAGAACTTGCTGACCTACAGTCAGAAGAAACGGTACGAATGCTACCGGGCGATAAAATCAGCTTTTCTCAAAGCACGAAAGCACTGAAGAAAAGCAACGTAAACCCGGAGACTCACATCGCCTGGGCTCAGGGTACGGTTCACTTTGATCATACCCCACTACGTGAAGTGTTTACCCTACTGGAAGATACCTACGGTGTTCAAGTGAATGTAACTGAACCTTCCTTGCTTGACGAGGAGCTTTCCGGACAGGTCGATCTTCAATTAGATATTATTTTAACCTTGCTTCAGAAAAGTTTTAACCTAAAAATAACCCAAGAAGACAACGCTATTATGGTACATCAATAACCTCAATATTATCAGTCTTTTTTGCTTCTTATTCATAGTTGCCAAGTTGGCAGCCTAATATTGTATTGCCTGAATTTTAATACCCTATACTATGGAAAACAACCTTACAGTTCCATCACCGAATTGCGCTTTTAGCCTGTCCATTGGCCACCTGGTTGTAGGACTACTATTGGCAATTTTGGTCGCGAGTTCCTCGAGTGTTTTGGCTCAACAGCTCGCTTTCAGCGCAGTTTCCGATCAGGTTGCTTATCAAAACGAGCAACAATTGCAGGAGTACCTCGATCAGTTGGGAACTACTCATCAAGTAAAGTTTGTGTACGACAGCAAGGTGGTGGACGGTAAATCCGTTCGCCCGGATGTTCTTTCTGCATTAGAGGAAGCTCCCCAACAATCGCATACCTTAGATCAAGTGCTAGAGACAATACTAACACCGCACCAACTTACCTACGAGAAAGTATACGATAACTATTACGTAATTCGAGAGCAACTGGCTCAACCCAAAGGAATCGTACCTCCAAAAATTAATACTAAACCCAGCCAAGATAGATCAATTACCACGGTTGCTCCGCAATTACTTCGACAAGCTACTCAGTCAATGTTAGTGTTTGAGCAAACCATTAGCGGCCAGATTACTGATCAGTCCACCAACGAGCCGCTCCCCGGCGTGAATATTCTGGCCAAGGGTACTACTACGGGTACGATCACGGACGTAGATGGGAATTATCGCCTTACCGTAGCCGATGAGGTAACCACGTTAGTATTTTCTTCCATCGGATACCAGTCCATTGAGGAGGAGATCAACGGGCGAACAGTCATCAACCTGGGCCTCGAGCCCGATATTCAGTCCCTGTCCGAAGTGATCATTACGGGGTACGGCGAAATGCGGCGGGAAAGCGTCACAGGAGCCATTGGTAATATCAAAGCGGAAGAGCTACAGAAGATACCCTCTCTCAGTACCTCAGACCGTCTGGTGGGACGAATGGCTGGCTTAACTACTCGCAAAGCGGATTCTCGCCCGGGGGCGGGTACCGCTATTCAGATACGCAATATGGGCGACCCACTCTACGTCATCGACGGGGTACCGGCCGACTTTGATGACTTTAATGAACTGGGGCAAAATGATATTGAACAAATCTCGGTACTTAAGGATGCCTCCGCCGCGGTCTACGGGCTTAGGGCCTCCAACGGCGTGGTACTAGTGACAACCAAGCGCGGTAAGTACGGCCAAGCCAAAACCGAGGTGAACCTAACCGGCTACTTTGGTTTGCAAGGATTTACCCGTTATCCTCAGCCCGCCAATGCCTTTCAGTACCAGCGCGCTAAAGTGGAGTCGGATCAAAACCAGGGCAATCCGCCCAGTATCTCGGCCGAAGAGCTAGAACTCTGGCGACAGGGCGGACCTGGCTACGAGAGCTACGACTATTACGATATCATCATGGATCAGTGGGTGCCGGAGTATAACTTCGGAGCTAACGTCTCGGGAGGAGCGGAAAACGTTCGCTACTTCGTATCCGTCAACCACGCCGAAGACCGGGCCTTAATTGATGAGTATAAGTATTCCCGCACTAATATTCAGGTGAACGTGGATGGTAAGCTCAGCGACCGACTAACTATCGGTACCCAGATTCGGGCCAGACGTGAGGTTAACCAGCAGGTTGGGGCTCCCGGTGGGGACGATTACAACAACCCTATGATTTCGGTCATGCGGATGTGGCCAATGGAAAGTCAGTACGCTAATAACAACCCCAATTTCATCAACCAAACCCATAATGTAAACGTGAACCCAGCCACCTTCCGACGGGATATTTCGGGAATACTAGATGATTTCACCCACGATATCAAGGCGCAGGCATCTGCTGAGTATGACTTTGGCTTTGGTTTAAAAGCCACTGGTACTTACCTTTACAGCTTCGCCCACATTTTCAATAATGCCTACGAATTTACTTACGCGGCTTACCGATACGACCCGGTAGAAGACCGCTTCTTTACCCGGCCGGGTTGGGGAAACGATAATCCTTTCCGGGACGATGAACGGGCCCAATACGCCCGGAACTTCGGGCAGTTCCGACTCAATTACGACAAAGCTTTCGGGGATCACAGCATCTCGGCCCTACTGGCTTACGAGCAGCAGGAAGAGGAGTTTGATTTTCGGAGTCTACGCACCTTCCCCTTGACCAATCAGATTCCAATTCAGTACACCGAGGAAATTCAGGGTCTTGATCACGTCATTTATCAGGAAGCTCGGGCTGGTATAGTCGGTAGAATCAACTACGATTATCAAGATAAGTATTTCTTAGAAGTGCTGGGTCGGTACGATGGCTCGTTTCTATTTGCCCCTGAGCGGCGCTGGGGATTGTTTCCCGGCATATCGGCGGGCTGGCGAATCTCCGAAGAATCCTTCCTGGAGGGTAACAGTTGGTTGACTAATCTTAAGCTACGGGCTTCCTACGGCGAAATGGGTAGTGAAACCTTTGATCTAAATCCACTGGGCGTAAGCTATACCTTCGAAATCCGGGATCGGATATTCCGAAATCGTGATTTTATCGTCGAGCCCTACAGCTACCTTACCGGATACGATTTCCAGCAAGGGGGAGCTACCCTCGACGGTGAACAAGTGATCGGCACCCGCCCCCGTGGATTGCCGGTTACTAGCTTGAGTTGGATTACTAACCGTACGGTCAACTTAGGATTAGACTTTTCCTTGTTTAGTGACAAAATTGCCGGTACCATCGATGTATTTCAGCGGACTCGGGAAGGTCTGCCTGCCCCTCGTACCGACGTACTGCTTCCGGAAGAGGTGGGTTACAGCTTACCGGACGAAAACCTAAACTCCGATGCTATCCGGGGAATAGAAGGAAGCTTGGGCTACTTTGGTCGCACCGAAAAGTTTTCCTACAATATTAGCGTCAACGCCACCCTGGCTCGCCGACGATCAATCAGTACTTACCGTCCCCGCTTCGAGAACTCCTGGGATGAGTACCGCAACTCCCGAGAAGACCGCTGGAGTGATATTTTCTTCGGATACGAAGTGGTTGGACGCTTCCAATCCGAAGAAGAAATAGAGAGTTACCCGGTTAACATTGACGGAGAGGGTAACCGTACTCTGCTCCCCGGTGACTTTATTTTTAGAGATATTAACGAGGACGGTACTATCAACTTTCTGGACGAGCGCCCGATTGGATACGACCTCAGCCAAAACCCCTACCTCAACTACGGCCTGATTGCGGGATTAACCTACGGTCGCATTCAGTTCGAGCTGCTCTTCAACGGAGGTACTATGCAGAGTTGGCTGCGCAATGGTGAGGCCCGCTTTCCATTCGACAGCAACGGCAACTCCCCCGAGTGGCTGCTGGAAGACCGCTGGCACCGGGCCGATCCGTACAACAATGATAGTCAGTGGGTACCGGGCTTACACCCGGCCATTCGGGAAGGCGATAATAACCACGTGAACTATCGTCGCAGCGACTTCTGGTTGACCAATATTAACTACTTCCGACTGAGAAACCTGCAAGTCAGCTATTCGCTTCCTCCGGATTTACTGGAGCGGGTGGGAATTGAACGGGTGAACTTGATTGCCCGAGGAACTAACATCTTTTCCATTGATAATATGCAGCAGTACCAACTCGATCCTGAGATTGAGGATAATGACGGACTCCAGTACCCTCAGCAGCGGATATTCAGCTTAGGTTTTGAAATAACTCTTTAAATACAACATACTATGCGTAAAATAATATTACTACTTAGCATAAGCTTGTTCACGGTGTTGGCCTGCGATACCGAAGAGTTCTTGGAACGGGAACCCTTTGAAGTGCTAACCGACGAAGATATTTGGAACGATCCTGATCGGATTTTGAGCTTGTTAGCCAACTACTACAACCGCCTACCTGAGCATGCTTCACTTCAAGCTAATTTCGAGAACTTTGCAGCTTACATTGACGCCACCTGGTCAGGAGGCGGAGGAGGGGGAAATTTCCTCAACGACTTCCCATCGTACGCATTTAATTTCTGGGAGTTATGGGATTACAATCTGATACGAGATATTAATCTGGCTATTGAGAATATTGCCCAGTTTTCTCAGCTATCAGAAGATGAAATCACTGAATTTCAGGCTGAATTAAGGTTCCTACGGGCGTACGTTTACTTTGAGCTGGTTAAGCGGATGGGCGGGGTACCCCTTATCACCCAAACATTGGATTATGATTTTAGTGGCGACCCATCCTCGCTACAGTTTCCGCGTAATACCGAGCAGGAAGTATACGACTTTATTGGTGCTGAATTAGATGCCATTCTGGATGACTTAGGTAACGATGGTAGCCAATCCCGGGCCAATCGGTTCACCGCGCTAGCTCTGAAGAGCCGGGCGATGCTCTACGCGGGGTCCATCGCTAAGTATAATAACTTGATGGGCAGTCCTCTTCAGACGGCTAACGGGGAAATAGGGATACCCACTTCCGCTGCCGAAGGCTATTATCAGCAGGCCCTAGCGGCTGCCGAAGAAATTCTCCAGCAGGGGTCCTACCAATTGTACCAGGTGCAGGATGATCTGGGTGAGAACTTCTACGAAGCCCTTACTTCCAAGCAAAGCAACAGCGAAGTGATCTTCGCCCGGGATTACGTACGGCCCGAGAGTGTTCATATATTTACTTACCTAAATATTCCCCGTCCGATTCGGGAAGATAATCTTAGTTCTTCCTCCATTACACCTACCCTAAACCTGGTAGAAGCATATCAGTATCTCGACGGAAGTTCGGGTGAAATAATTACCCGCACCGCCGATGACAGCGACTACGTATACTACGATAATCTAGAAGATATCTTTGCCAACAAGGACGCTCGCCTCTACGGTACGGTCATCTATCCGGGAGCGACCTTCAACGGGTTGGATATTGAGATGCAAGCCGGAGTGAAAATCTGGGACGAAGCATCTCAGAGTTTTACTACCGATGAGTCAGCCGATATTGGTACCCGCTTTGAGGACGGGGGGATTTTAACCGGAGAAGGTGGACCCCATCGTACCCAGCAGAGCGTATCTAACACCGGGTTTTACTTGAGAAAATTCGTAGACGACGCCCCCGCCGCCAGTACCCGAGGAGCGGCTAGCGATATGTGGTGGGTCAAATTCCGTCTGGGTGAAGTTTACCTCAATGCCGCCGAAGCTGCTTTTGAATTGGGAGATGTAGGCCGGGCTCTGAACTATATTAACCCCTTACGGGAACGAGCGGGGTTCGGCTCCAACAGCCTCAGTGCACTCACTGTGGAAGATATCCGCCGAGAACGAAGAGTGGAGCTGGCGTTTGAGGATCACCGGATTTGGGATCTTAAGCGGTGGCGAATTGCCCACGAACTATGGGACGGTAATGCTGATAATCCTGAAGCAGTGGCTTTTGCCCTCTACCCCTACCGAGTGGTTCGTCCGGGTCACCCTACCGATAACACATTCGTTTATGATAGGATTCAAGTGCCTCGTTTTCGGGCTCCTCGGTTCTTCCGTTTGGGTAACTACTACTCCTTTATTCCAGACGATGTCTTAAACCAGAACCCTAAAATTGTACGGAACCCTTTTCAATAGTCTTCCAGCGATAATTATATAAAAATGAATACTTCACGATATACAACCATAATCTTAGCCCTAGGTTTGATCAGCACCGCTTGTGAGTTTGATAATTTCGATCCGCCTACGTCTACCCTGAGCGGACAAGTTGTTTTCAACGGAGAACCGGTTCAAGTCCGCAGCGATGAGATCGAGCTGGAACTCTGGCAAAACGGATTCGAGTTCAGGCAAGACATCCCGGTATTTGTCGACCAGGACGGTTCTTTTTCGGCCACGCTCTTCGACGGTGAGTATCAGTTAGTGCTTCGCAACGGAAACGGACCCTGGGTGAATAACTCCGACAGCATCACGATTCAGTTGCAAGGCGAGGCTCGGGTAGATATGCCGGTCGAGCTGTTCTATAATATCAATAATGAGTCCGTTGCTTTTTCCGGAGGAAACATCAACGCCACTTTTCAAGTGGAATCGATTAACGAAAGTCAAGACCTAGAATCAGTCAACCTGTTCGTTGGAACGCATACGATCCTGGATAATGTATTCAGCGAAGCGGAGAGTAGCTTGGGGGGCGATGAGGTAACTCTCGGACAAACGGTAGATTTATCACTGGAATTACCCGGTGACTTGTCCAGCCGTTCCTACGTATTTGCCCGCGTAGGCATTAAAGTTGAAGGTCGGCAAGAACTACTCTTTAGTCCGGTTTATCGAATTGATTTGTAAATGAATAAGCCAATTAGCGTATATTTAGTTTTCCAAAAAAACTAACGCTACAACCGACTAGTATGAACATCGACCGAAGAAGGTTTATCCGAACTACTGCCCTTACCGGAGCGGGATTAGCCGCTACCCCCGAATTGTCCGCCAGTAACAAGTCCTTTGACATCAAAGCGGAGGAAGGAATAATCATTGACCCTGAACCTACCTTTGCCCTATCTCCCTATTTATATATGCAGTTTATGGAACCCCTGGGCCGTACCGATGGCTCGGTGGAAGCTGCCTGGGATTTTGATAAACACGTCTGGCGCGACGATGTGATAGAGGCTACGCAGGATTTAGCCCCCAGTATGGTGCGGTTTGGTGGCCTCCTCAGTGCCTACTACCGCTGGCGAGAAGGGGTTGGAGCACGAGAAGACCGGGTACCGATGCAAAATCTAGTATGGGGTGGCTACGAATCAAACCGCGTGGGAACCGCCGAGTTCGTTGACTTTTGCGAACAGGTGGGGGCCGATCCGTTAATGTCTGTCAACTTTGAGTCAGAAGGTACGCCCGGATTTTCTACTGACGGGATGGGGCGCGACCGACGGGGCACCGCCCAGGAAGCTGCCGATTGGGTAGACTATTGTAACAACCCTGACAACGCAGAACGAAAATCCCACGGGTTTGATCAACCGCTGCGGATCCCCTTCTGGCAGATCGGTAACGAAACCTCCTACGCCGACGATAGGTTTGACCTTGATACCACCGTTCGGAAAACCACCGAGTTTAGCGAGAAAATGCACCGCGCCGACCCGTCTATCGAAATTATCGGCTGGGGTGGAGTACAGCGGCGGGGGCCAGAGAGGGGAAGATTCTGGGCCAAAGATATGATCGAGCGAGCCGGAGAACATCTGGACTACGTGGCGTTTCACCATATGTTTGACCCCTACCGCAACGAAGAAGACAGCCCGCTGCGGGGCGTTGACTACCGCCAGGATCCGGCCCGCACCTGGGAGTACCTGATGAATACCTGCCAGTTTCACGAAAAGAAAGTGATAGCTATGCGGGAGCAGGTGGAGCCCTACCGACTGCCGATGGCCTTGACCGAGTGCCACTACAGTTTTCCGGGCCGAGACCGGAACGAAGTGATGTCGACCTGGGCCACTGGCGTTTCTTATGCTCGTATAGCGAATATGCACGAGCGGAACGGCGACTTGCTGAAGATTGCTACCCTAGCCGACTTCTGCGGCACCCGCTGGCAGGTCAATGCTCTGATGATTCCCATCCCTCGCTCCTACGGAGAAGCCTTTCTGATGCCCGTGGCTAAAGTGATGAAGCTGTACCGGAAGTACAGTGGTACCAACTATTGTGAGACCACTCAAACTCCCACCTACCTGGACGTTACAGCCAGTAGAACGGAGGATACGATATTTGCTCACGTAGTCAATACGCAACGAGCATCTCCCGTGAAGACCAAATTATCCGTAGAGGGAGCCAACGTCACGTCCATCAAAGTACATCAAATGGCGGCCGACCCAGAGTTTGAAGTAATCGCCTGGGAGCCCGATCCACTTCAGATTCAGACCAAGGAGGTGCCCGCCGACGGTACGTGGACCTTTCCGGCCGCTTCAGTATCCGCAGTGGAAATTCGCATCGGCTAGTGGCATAAATCTTGGAACTCGAACCTGCTTGTATTCAAGAGCTGTCCTGAGAATAGACGGAACTCTTTTGCAATTTTTGTTATCTTTACCTACATGAAGAACGTTCGGATTTTATTCTCAATCATTGTTGTCTTATTGGTGCTATTATTAGCCTCAGCCTATCTCCTATTACAGAAACCACCTTCGGAACCAAACCTTAATCAGTCTGAGCCTACAACCCGAGAGTACACGCTCCAAGCCTTCATCACCGGCTACATCGGGGTAGGCGCTGAGATTGAGGGCATTCGTAACCCTGTACTGCGGGCTCAGGTCGGCGACTCGGTGCGAATCACGATGGTCAACGGGGAGACGATGACCCACGATATAAAAATGGAAAAGCAGGGTGCTCACAGCGATCCCATTGTAGAGAAAGGCACTTCAACTTCTATTTCCTTTCTGGCGATGGAGGACGACATCTATTTCTGTACCGTACCCGGCCACCAGGAAGTAGGCATGGAAGGAAAGTTTGAAATTTCTAGTCCCACTACCGAGGAAGCTGTCGCGCAGGGAATCATTCCCCAAAAAAACGATGAACCCCTAAATCTGGATTTTGAGTACGCTCACATCCGAGGCTGGTCCGCCGCGGGTGAGGCCTTTGTCAATCAGCCGGTAGCAGATATTGACACTGCCTACTATGGCAAAGGAGTAGATCCCCGATCCAGTGGTCAGTTCTACGTAAACAGTGGGGGTACCAAGCAACACGCTAAAGTGGGCACACTGACCTCCGAGCCCTTTGAGATTACCCATCCCTTCGCTTCGTTCCGGGTAGCCGGAGGAGCTTTGCAGGAGGCTCGAGTTGAACTTGTACTGGCCAATACCGACAGCGTGTTCTTCACCATTTCCGGCAACAATCACGAGCGACTTCGCCCGGTGGTAGTAAACCTGACCGATTATCAGGGTCAGTCAATGTACATCCGGTTAATCGATAATGAAACTGGGATATTTACCGCCGATAACAATGAAGAGGATATCTGGGCCCACATCAGTTTCGACGACTTCCGATTTTACGCTTCCCGACCCGACTTCCCCGATGAACTACGTCCTGACGAGATTGTGCTGCTACCCCCCTTCGACATTATAAAGCACGCCGGACTAACTGGCGAAGAGGCCGCCAAGGAGATGGAATTACCCGACGACTTTTCAGTAACCCTCGCTGCGGGCGAGCCGGAAGTGATCCGCCCAATTGCCATTACCCTGGACGACCGCAATCGCGTCTGGATTGCCGAGGCCCACACCTACCCCCAAAAAGCCCCTGAGGGAGAGGGCAAAGATCGAATCCTGATTTTTGAGGATACGAACGGTGATGGGGAACTGAATAAGCGAACCATCTTTAAAGATGGGCTGAACCTGGTAAGCGGATTAGAAATTGGCCACGGCGGGGTTTGGGTGGGCGCTGCTCCTTATCTGATGTACATTCCCCTTGACGAAAGTGGTGACCAACCTGCGGGTGAACCACAAATACTACTGGATGGGTGGGGCTATCAGGACACCCACGAAACGCTGAGCAGTTTCCGCTGGGGACCGGATGGTTGGTTGTACGGCACCACGGGTATTACTACCCGTTCTAACATTGGAAAGCCTGGCGCATCCGATGATGAACGAGAAAAACTGAATGTGGGGGTCTGGCGCTACCATCCCACCGAGCATCAGTTTGAAGTGCACGCCCGGGGAATCAGCAACCTATGGGGGTTGGATTTCAACGAGTACGGACATATGTTTGTCTCAGCCAACATCTTACCGCATTTGTGGCATATCATTCCGGGTGCCTGGTACCGTCGACAATTTGGAGAGCACAACTACCCCTACGTCTACAACGATATCAAAACTGTTGCCGACCACGTGCACTGGGTCGGCAACCGGGGTTCGGAAGCGGGCAATGGTCGTTCCGGCTCAGTCGGGGGCGGTCACTCTCACGCGGGGGCTATGTTCTACCTGGGGGCTGAGCACTGGCCGGAAGAGTACCGGGATTACATATTTATGAACAACATCCACGGCAACCGGGTGAATGTCGACTTAGTGGAACGGAGAGGTTCCGGGTACGTGGGCATCCATCGGGATGACTTTCTGCTGACCCACGATGCCTGGTCTCAATGGCTAGACTTCCGGTTTGGCCCCGGTGGTTCGATATACGCTATTGACTGGTACGATAAGAATCAGTGCCACCACACTAACGAAGCCATCCACGATAAAACCCTAGGCCGTATCTTTAAGATCAGTCATAAGGACGATGAGTTCGTTCAAATTGATTTAAGTACACAGTCCAGCGAAGAGCTAGTAGAATATCAAAGACATGTTAACGAGTGGTACGTGCGCCACGCCCGGCGGCTGTTACAAGAGCGAGGACCGGATGAAGCAGTGCATCAGGCTTTGCGGGAGATGCTAGATAGTGATCCCAACAGTGTGCATAAACTTAGAGCCCTATGGAGTCTGCACGTGACCGACGGCCTTACTGACCCTATGTTGATGCAATTACTGGATCACGACGATGAGTACCTGCGAGGCTGGGCCGTTCAACTGGCAGCGGAAGATAAGCAGGTTTCAGAAGATTTTCTGGCTAAGTTTGCCACGATGGCGGGGCAGGATAATTCGGCATTAGTGCGGTTACAGCTGGCATCGGCTCTCCAACGAATTCCTGAGGAACAACGCTGGGATATACTGGAAGCACTTAATACCCGCTCGGAAGATGCTGAAGATCACAATATACCGTTAATGGTCTGGTACGCTTTTGAGCCACTAGTAGAACTCGATCCCGCGCGGGCCGCTCGGTTGGCGGAGCAGTCTGTCTTTCCCACCCTGCTGGATTTCACCACTCGGCGGTTGGAAGCCGTTGAGTCAGCTACTGCCCAGCGGGTGTTAGAGCGGCTAGCACCACTTCGCGCTGAACGGACTTCTGCCCACGCCTCCCTCTCCCACCACTAACGCCCGGCTATGTTTAAGTATCTGTATAAAAGTCTTTATTCCGTCATGGCGAGTCTCCGAAGCCATCTTCGGGATCGACTCCCCTCGTACCGGTTCGCCCACCGCTACGTGAGATTGCCACGCAGCTCATTCTTCGCCGCTCGCAAAGACGATGGGACACAAAAACCCTTTAACTTACTCTATAAAGTACTTAAATATTCATTACTCTTAATAATTACAGTCCATTCGACTCCGCCAGTACTGGCGCAAAGTGATCAGGTGCCTTCTTTTGAAAAAATCACATTATCCTCTGAGTTCACTGCGGAAGGGGCGGCAGTGGGGGATATAAACCGAGACGGCATATCGGATATCATCGCCGGACCCTACTGCTACCTGGGGCCTGATTATCAGCAAAAGCAGACCTACTACGAACCTCAGGTATTTAATAAACGTGAGGAGTACTCCGACAACTTCGTGGTTGCAGTGGAAGACGTTAACGGCGATGATTGGAACGATATTCTGCTCATTGGATTTCCCGGCGAAGCAGCTTACTGGTACCAGAACCCCCAGGGCGAAGCGGGGTACTGGACAAAGCACCTGATTCATCCCGAAGTAGACAACGAGTCGCCCACCTTCTACGATCTCACTAGCGACGGTCAGCTCGAGCTGGTGTTTCATACCCAAGGGTATCTGGGCTACGCCCAACAGCCAGAGGAAGACCCAACCCAGCCCTGGACATTCCACCGGATTTCTCAGCAGTGGGACTGGCAAAAGTTTACCCACGGACTGGGCTTAGGTGACGTGAACGGGGACGGGCGTACCGACCTTATCAAAAGCGAGGGCTGGTGGGCGAATCCCGGTAAGGAAAATTCAACATGGCATTTCCACGAAGCAGATTTTGGTCCAGGAGGTGCTCAGATGTACGCCTACGACGTTAACCGGGATGGCCTCAATGATGTGATTACCACCTTGGACGCCCACGGATGGGGCTTGGCTTGGTTTGAACAAAGTTCATCGGATGAGGGAGTGCAATTTAAGGAACACCGCATCATGGGAGACTCACCCCAGAATAATGCTTACGGAGTCAGTTTTTCCCAGCCCCACGCTCTGAAACTGGTGGATATAGATCAGGACGGAATTCGGGATCTGGTTACTGGCAAACGAGTCTGGACCCGGGGGCCGCAGATGGGCTGGAGGCCGGATGCACCTGCCGTGGTCTACTGGTTCAAACTGGAGTACCGGGAAGAGCAGCCGCACTTTATTCCTTATTTAATAGACGATGATTCGGGGGTGGGAGTAGATTTTTCCGTTGCCAACCTGAATAACGATCCTTTTCCCGATATAGTCACCTGCAATAAAAATGGCGCTTTTGTTATGCTAAGTAAAAGCCCCCTACCTAAAGTAAAGTAAAGTAAAGTAAAGTGGGGATTACGACAAATTTTACACTAATGAAATCAACCTTACTACTCGTCTACTTACTATCCTATCTACCGTTAGTCTACTGTTATGGTCAACAGTCCCCTAACGTCATCGTCATATACGCCGATGACCTAGGCTACGGTGATTTGAGCAGCTACGGAGCAACCAAGCTTCAAACTCCCAACCTTGACCGTCTGGCCAAGGAAGGAAGAAAATTTACCGACGCCCACACGGCTTCTCCGGTTTGCTCTCCGTCGCGCTACTGCCTGCTTACTGGAAAATACGCTTTTCGAGAAAACCGTTATGCACCCGTTTTTCTGCGAGCAGGGCTGATGATTGACGAAAATCAAACCACGGTGGCCGATGTATTCCAACGCGCGGGCTACGCTACTGCCTGTATTGGCAAGTGGCACCTGGGCTTCGGGGAAGATACCCCTGACTGGAACGGAGACCTCAAACCGGGTCCTCTGGAGTTAGGATTTGATTACTACTTCGGGATACCCGTGGTTAATAGCCACCCCCCCTTTGTGTACGTAGAGAACCATCAGGTGCTGGGCCTGGTACCCGAAGACCCCTTGGTCTACGGAAAACGAGCCAACACTGAGGAATATCTCGAGAAACTCAATCTGGATGACATAGGAGGGGCTGAGGCCGCCCACGCCTTGTATAAGGATCGGGAGATCGGCACTAAATTCACCGAAAAATCAGTCGATTGGATCAAAAACCATAAAGATGAACCCTTCTTTCTGTACTTAGCTACCACTAATATCCACCACCCCTTCACTCCCGCTGAGCGCTTTATTGGAACCAGCGATTGCGGTATCTACGGTGACTTCGTTCATGAGTTAGACTGGATGGTGGGGGAAGTGGTAAAAACCTTGGAAGAAGAGGGGTTGACCGATAACACCCTAATCATTTTCACCAGTGACAACGGCGGGATGTTCAACAACTCCGGTCAGGAATCCTGGAAGCAGGGGCATCGCATGAACGGCGAGCTACTGGGCTTCAAGTTCGGAGCCTGGGAAGGCGGACACCGGGTACCCTTCATCGCCAAGTGGCCGGGCCATATCCCGACGGGTTCGGTCTCCGACCAACTGATTAGTAACCTGGATTTACTGGCTACCGTGGCGGCGCTGGTGCAGGTACCACTATCGGAAGATGAAGGGCCGGATAGCTTCAATGTGTTGCCCGCCCTAATCGGCTCGCCCGATGAACCTATTCGGGATCATTTGATATTGGCTCCTATGAAAAAAGAGAATCTAGCCCTTCGCCAGGGAAAATGGATGTACATCGGGGCCCAGGGCAGTGGCGGATACGACAATAAGCGGGACACCGAATACGTACGGGGCGGTCCGGGTGCCCATTTGCTTACCAAACAGGTTAACAGCGATATTGAGAACGGACAATTCAAGCCGGAAGCTCCCGCTGCTCAACTCTACGACCTGGAAACTGATCTATCGCAAGCGACTAATGTGTACCATCAATACCCCGATCGGGTGGCCAAGATGAAAGCCCAGTTAGAGCAATACAAAAATTTAGAACGAACCGCTCCCCTACCGGAGCTCAAAACCCAGCCGGAATCAAACAATAATGATTAATATGAAAATTACCAGCTACCTTTTTACTGCTCTTTTGACCACCTACCTAACTTTTGCCTGCAATGCACCTGCCGATGAAGTGACCGAAACGGAAACTGTTGAGCCAACCACCCCGGCTATCTCAGGGAATTTTGAGTGGACGACGGGTGCCCCCATTATTAATACTGACCAATTTGGAGAAGATGAGTGGATTGCCATCAAAGACCCATCCATCGTCCATTACGGTGACCGTTATCATTTGTTCTGCACCCTCCGGGGGCACGAGCGCAGCCACGCCATTGTCTACACTTCCTTCACCGACTTTGATCAGGCCGATGCGACCATGCCAGTAGTGTTACCCAACCATGCGGGCTACCACTGTGCGCCCCAGGTGTTTTACTACAACCCGCAGGAAAAATGGTACCTAATCTGCCAGGCCAAAGACTCCAGTTGGACGCCCGAATACCAAGCGGCCTTCGCCACTTCAGACAATATTTCCGACCCTAATTCCTGGTCGGCGTTGACCCCAATGGGTGTGCAACGACCCGAGGACAGTGGATACCTCGATTTCTGGGCCATGCGGGAAGACAGCACTATGCATATGTTCTTTACTTCGGATGACGGTAATATGTGGCGGTCAGCAACCAGTGTAGCGGACTTTCCCTTCGGCTGGAGCGAACCGGAACTAGCCTTTCAGGGTGATATTTTCGAGGCTAGTCATATCTACCGCTTGACCGATACCGACAGCACTCTGTACCTAAATCTGATAGAAGCCCAATTACCCGAAGATCGCCGCTACTTCAAAGCGTACACCGCCTCTCGACTGGACGGAGAATGGAAACCCCTGGCCGCTGACTCAGCTCAGGCCTACGCCGCCATGAACAACGTTCAACAAACGGTCACCGAGTGGACCAACTCCATCAGCCACGGGGAGCTAATCCGGGCGGGCTACGACGAGATGATGGAAGCTCAATCCGATGCCCCTTTCATCTTTCAGGGAGTACTGCACCAAGACCGGCAGGGCAAACCCTACGGACAAATCCCTTGGGACCTGGGGCTGTTGGAACCCCAGAAGTGACCCCATATCAGGTATAGCAGCAGACGTACCATTGCCTACTTCTTAGGCAGTATTAACTGTAGAAAGCAACCTTATCGGGAATAATACACCAAGACCTTGATAGAAATACTTAACGGGTCTCGAATCCCGCATCTTTAGAATTACTGACGGCGAGTATGATTATAGTTACGACGTGGTGATAGATGATGCTTTCTCGAATAACATCAGCCTCTATGGCATGATTTACGCCGGAAACGGTATTGCCTACGCCAAAGTTTTAGACGAAGATTACACCAACGAATGGAATAAGGTATGGACTGACAATATCTTTTGGTTGGCTAAAGTAGACCTTTACGGTCAAACGGTTACCAAAATGAATATTCCCAAATGCCAAATCATGAGTTTGGATAATGGTATCGTAGAAAGTGGTACATTGTACTTACCTATCTCCGAAGCCGGAGAAGGTACTAGCATTTACGCAATAGATATTGACGGTGGTGCCAGCGATTTTGTGAAGGGAGCCACTCTGGAGGGGGATAATGTGTTCGTACACAGTATCTTCAGAAATAACCGGGAATCACTGTAGCCTCCGGCGTCTCGCTAAGACTTTTACCATTGGCTCTTAATAACTCGGTAAAACCATCACTTTTTATCGAAACCAAGCCAGTCTGGTAAGATGTTTGACCCCCAATAGTTCGCTGGGAAGAAGTGTCAGACATTTTACTGGACTAGCTGCTACGTATACTATTTCTAGTAGGGTTTCGTAGCTACTAATAGCTATTTTAGGATGAGATCAGCAAAAAGACCAAACAAAGTTTAGTGTAAAGCGGTATGTACTGTATATTTAAGCTCAACAGGAACTATCCTACCTGATGATTACTTTAGCCATCATTATCCTTGTAATGGGACTGTTTGCCCTTTACAATACTTCCCAGCGAGCTAAACTAGGTAGCTCCGATTTTGAAAAGTGGCTACAAAGTAATCCGAGGCGTTCTAAAACTCTGAGCGCAGCCTCGGTACTCGTCGCCCTACTGTTGCTCATCCGGGCTACGGGCTTCGGGGCGGGCGTATTTTACACCCTTGTGGCCGTGATGGCTATTCTTTCCCTACTAATACTATTGGTTCCGCTCATCCAGATGATTCGGGAAAACTAAAACATTCTTTACTCAAACTATGCCCGCTAACCCTAAATATCTTACTGCTTCCAAGAGACAACGCTTCGCCAAAGCCTCGGCTTCCATTTTGGGTGGCTTTCTGGTGGCTGCCTCCTTTCATCTGGCGCTGGCTGCTTGGCTTCCTGACCGCAAAAATATATTCGCCACTTACTCGTTTAGTCTATTTTTGGTGTGGATGGGTCTGATGTTCATCCCTTATCTGATGAAAAATGGCTGGACGTGCTGGCTGTGGTACGGAAGCATCACGTTATTTTTTTCAGTAATTATCTACTTGGCAGAATCTTCAACGATATAAAACCATGAGCAAAAGAAACTATAACGTATTTTTTCATCTGCACACCGTCAGCGGCATTGTTATCAGTGTCGGGCTTTATATCATCTTCTTTGCCGGGGCCTTTACTCTGTTTGAAAAAGCGATTCACCACTGGGAAGAAGGAGAAGCTCATGCCACTACAACGGAGACCATTCCGGCAACATCCATTGATTACGACCGACTGACCGATTCCCTGCAGGCTAAAGGCTACGATCTGTACGGTCGCTCGTTGTATATTACGTTAGAAGGTGGGGAAAAGCAAGCATTTTTCCTCTCCGGGTCGACCGACAGCCTAGCTTCCGAAGCAGACAGGAAAGAAGCGCAACTGAGTTTTAACACCACTACCTACGAGATTGCCGACCAGCCCGAGCGATATAGCTTTGGCTCGCTGCTTTATCTGCTACACTTTTTCTACCAACTCGATCGGCCGGGATATTACCTCTCGGGGGCGGTAGCATTGTTTTTCTTGTTCGCCCTGATCACGGGTCTGGTCATCCACTGGAAAAAGATCGTCCTCAGCTTTTACGTATTCCGCCCCGGGGCCAAGCTAAAAACTATCTGGACCGATGCCCACACTGCCCTGGGCACCATCGGCATCCCCTTCCAGTTTATGTACGCCCTCACCGGAGCCATGTTCGGCCTGGGCGTTCTGGTGGGCACTTCGGGGTCGGTGCTCTACGAAGGGGATACCGAAAAGTTCTACGCAGAACTCTACGGCGAACATAACAATGTACTAGGAGAGCGCGTAGAAGCTTCCGCGTACCGCTTGAACCCCTACGCCGATAGTGTAGACCACCGTTGGGCCGATTTTGCCCCAAAGTACATTGGTCTGCTGAAGCTGGAAAGTGAAAATATGCAGTTCCGGGCCTACGGGTATCTGGACTCCAAGGCTCAGTTCCTCAACAACGGCGAAGTGGTGTATGATGTAGTTCTCGGAAAGGTAAACCACGAACACAATCCCTACGAGATGAGCTACGCCGAAAGCATTTGGCCGACGGTCTCCCGACTGCACTACGCCGACTACGGCAACCTGGGCACCCTGGGTGACTATACGCTTAAGTTCATTTACTTTATCCTGGCCGTTATGACCTGCTTTGTGATTATTTCCGGGGTACTCATCTGGCTGGAGGCCCGTAACAAACGAAATGTGCCCGAAAAGGAACGACGCTACAACGAGCGGGTAGGACATATCTATTTGGCTATTTGCTTGAGTATGCTGCCCATGACTGCCTTAACCTTTATCGTAGCTAAATTGATTCCCGTGGGTTGGGCTACTGAGACGTTCTTTAATTCGGTCTTTTTCGGGGGCTGGCTGCTGTTGTCGGTTTTCTTCTGGCGTAAGCAAGACAACTACTTTACTAACCGCTACACATTACTTGCCAGCGGTGCGCTGGGGATGCTGATTCCGTTGGTCAACGGCTTGGTCTCAGGTCACTGGATATGGCGAGCCTTCCTCAACCATCAGTACGAAATTTTTATCATCGACGTACTGTGGCTCTTCCTGGCCACGATCTGTTTATTCACGGTTTACCGAATGAAGAAGCCTACCGCTAAGGTTCCAATACAAACGAGGCGTAAGAGGTCAGTGGCAACTAAAGAAGTGTTTCAACCTAGCTAATCACTAATACCATTTTAAACAAGGTTGCCCGATAGGTGTCAGATTGGCTAATCAACTATTTTGCTATTGTAATATTTCGTAAAGCAAACGATTATTATTAGTTTCGCATAATTAATAATTGGTCTAATTACATAACTTATGGTTCAGAGTATTGATGATAAAAGAGTGGAAACGGAAATTTGTATCATTGGAGCTGGTCCGGTGGGGCTGTTTGCCGTATTTGAAGCGGGCTTGCTGAAGATGCGCTGTCACCTAGTGGATTATCTCCCTCAGATTGGTGGCCAACTTACTGAAATTTATCCTAAGAAACCGATCTACGACATTCCGGGTTACCCTGACGTTCTCGCTCAGGATTTAGTTGTTAACCTGGAGCAGCAAATTGCGCCTTTTAAGCCCACCGCTACTTTGGGCGAACGGGTAGAGGAACTGAATAAGTTAGAGGATGGTTCATTTCGGCTACTGACCCACGAGGGTACCGAGATATTTTGCAAAGTAGTCGTCGTTGCCGGAGGCTTAGGTTGCTTCGAGCCTCGTAAGCCGGCTATTGAAAATATAGAAGAGTACGAAAGTAAGGGTATCACTTACATCATCAAAGACCCGGAGAAGTTTCGCGATAAGCGGTTGGTCTTGGCCGGAGGAGGTGACTCCGCCCTGGACTGGACAATTTATCTGGCTGACTTGGCCCAAGAACTTACCCTAGTTCACCGAGGTAGCAGTTTTCGTGGCGCACCCGATTCAGCCGAGAAGGTAGTCAACCTGGCCGAAGAGGGAAAGATTAAGCTACATCTAAACTCCAATGTCACCGCCATTCAGGGCAATGGAAAGCTGGGCGCCTGTGTAATCACCGATAAGCAGAAGAACGCTATGACAGTAGAGGTTGACCACTTCATTCCGCTATTCGGCCTGAGTCCCAAGCTAGGGCCTATTGCCGACTGGAACCTAAGTCTGGACCGCAATGCCATCAATGTGGATACTGAAGATTATTCTACGAACATACCGGGTATTTACGCCATTGGCGATATCAATACCTATCCGGGCAAACTGAAGCTGATCCTCAGCGGCTTTCACGAGGCTGCGTTAATGTCTCAGTCAGCCTACCGAATTGTCAGCGGCGGTAAGAAGCCTAGTTTCAAGTACACCACCGTTAATGGTGTACCCACTTTATAGTCCTTTGTCATTTGTCCCTAGCGGCCGTCGCGCGGCGGCCGCCAGCGACTAATAAAATTATGGAAGATGGTTTAATTACTCTTTTTGTAGAAGAGGAAAACGGGGAACGACGGCCGATTGAAGCACCCACTGATATGCAACTTTCGTTAATGGAAGTGCTCAAGGCATCAGATTATCCCGTACTGGCCACCTGCGGGGGTATGGCCCTCTGCGCTACTTGTCATGTGGAGGTGCTGGAAGGAGACGACTCGTATAAAGAAGCCACCGACCCCGAACTGGATATGCTAGATACCCTACCTGAGTTAACGGATACCAGTCGTTTAGCCTGCCAAATGCGAATCGCCGATGACATGGAGGGGGTAGTTGTGCGCCGTCTAGCCGCCGAGGATGAATTTTAGTAAGACTAAAATGAGTCCTTTTTATTTTGTTAAAGAATTTTCCCACCTGTTGACTGAACGCCCCCCTTTACGTCTGTCTACCTCAGTAAAAATTACTTCAAGGTCAAACGACTAGGCTACTCCTGTTGGGAGTTATGATATTGTTTGCGTTAGGCTCTCGAGCAACACTATCGTATCTAATGAGATCAGTAAATCAAGTTGATAAGCAAGAGGATTATTCCGAGACACTGCTTGATAAGCAGCCACTTCTTTAACAACCAGCAAATTATCCTTAAAACAACGGGCAATATACTAATTTTCTTAGGGTGGCATTTGGTACTAATTACATCTAAAATGGCTGAGCATACGGTTAGCTTATTTGGAAGCAATCCAATTACAAAATATTGAATATCAGTTATTTATTTTCATTCTACTCCACCTCTTCCCTAACTTTATTGCATCACTAAAAAACAGCAAAATTATGGCAATTCGATTAGGAAATAACTGCGTGAATTGTGATCACCTAATGAGTGACCAAATGTGTAAGGTTCACGGCGTGAAAGTGGGAAGTCATTACACCTGCGATAGCTTTGATATGAAAGCTGAATTGGCTGACATGCGGGACTGTACCACCTGCATTCGCTTTGAACAAGATGATTGCGCCAACCCAGGCAAAGCGGCCCCCGGCATGATGTGTGCCGTTTGGGCTCCCCAGAGTATTAGTGCTTAGCATATTATCCTTTTAATTAGAAAGCTAGCTTCGCAAAGGGGCTAGCTTTACTTTTTTTTGAAACAATTTTATGACCTATTCGATAAAAACCGTAGTTTTAGTAATAATCCTGAGTACTTTACTATGTTAGCAGAAAACGATTTTAGCATTGTAAAAAATGTTTTTACCAAATTTTTAGAAGAGAACGGACTACGGAGAACCCCGGAGAGGTTCGCTATCTTAGAACAGATTTATAATAGTGAGGAACATTTTGATGTAGATTCCCTGTATATTAAGATGAAAAACGAAAGTTTTAGGGTTAGCCGGGCCACCGTGTATAACACCATTGAGGTCTTACTGGAGTGTAATCTCATTCGAAAACACCAGTTCGGGGATGATAAAGCCCACTACGAAAAATCATTTTTTTACCGTCAACACGATCACATTATTCTGAATGACCCCCAAGAGGTTGTTGAGTTTTGTGATCCCCGTATTGAGTCCATCAAAAAGACCATTGAAGAAGTATTTGATATTACGGTGAGTAGCCATTCCCTCTATTTCTACGGTACTCGAAATAAAGGGGGAGAAGAAAAGAAACAAGCCGAAAGTTAATCAACTGTTAACCTACTTCGTGCGAGCAGCACTATTTGCACTACTTTTTTCTTCCCAATTAAGATGAGATGATATCTCTGAATCTCAGCCTCAGACCCTCAATAGCTCCCAAAATATCAGAATTAACTAGAGGTAGCTAATACTTTTTCTATCGTTAGTAATTCAAAATAACTATTACTAGCACTTGCTACTAAGCTAAATAGCCATTACCTTTACAGCTATTTATAATTATTCTAAATAGAATTTACGCAAAAACCATATCAGTCTACTCGGTAGCGTAATCAGGTAATAATCATACTTTAAGAAAGACACTTTAGTTAGCCCATTTAGTAGTAGTTTCTGCTAAATCTTGAATCCTTCACTGGGTTGGGGTGACGTGCTTATTGACCTAGCCCGACTGAGGTATCAGCAGAAATCCCAGTTACTTACTACTGACTAAATTATATAATAATTGCTTATGTGTAACACTCAATCCTCGCTTACGCTCAATGAAACCAAAGATGCTCAAATAAGCTGGTGCTCTAGCTGTCAATGTTACTCTTTAGTGTACCGTAGTGGTTGTGCTTCCTTTAACCGAACTGAGTTAACCCAGTTCCAGGCTGTCCTCGATGGTCTAACGCCTGACAAATTTTGCTACGACTTTCTGGGGCACCCTCACGTCACAATACACAGTTCGCGGGCGTACGTGGGTTTCTGTCTGAGCCAACAAGACGTATCTGCCCTAAAAACGCTCATTCGTGAAGCACTGACCATCCACGAAGCATACAAAATTATCCAATCTTAACGTACTAGTTTAATGGAAACTGTTCGCGCCTTCGATGAATTTCTGTTACAGTTGCAACTCCGTTTAGAGCAGCACCCTGCTGAACGACGGCGCATTCTGGAGCAGGCCTTTCAGGAAACGGCATGCCCGTATCTAAAAAGAAAATTTGCCGAACTTCCCACCAAGGATTTAAATCAGCCGGATGACCTTTTAGGAATTTTAACGTGAACATTCGCTACTGTAAGGGTGAGCAAGTAGTTAAAAAGAAAAAGTAGCCGTAACAATGCTGCTACGGCTACTTGATACAACCTAAAACTGCAATAAACACTACTCAGAAAGTGTTTTCTTTAATGATACATTTACCAGTTGAAAGGGTAATTCAGGGGGGGTATTTAATGCTCCGTTGCCATCATCAATAATATGGTCTAATTGGCTATTCACCGTCCAAAGCCGTCCGTCCCGAATAGCCGAGGCCGTAGGGCGGTTGTACACTGGTTCAAATGTATCGCGGGCTACTAGTTCCGCTTCGGTAAAATCCTGATTGAACCGGGCAGTCATGATTGAGGTCGGTGGGGTTACATTGACCATAAACAGTTGTCCTTGCTCAAAGAACATCCCGTCCGATCCCCCAAAGGTGTTGATAGTTTTAAGCAGCCCATTAAGGGTAATATCTGATACTACGGGGTCATGCAACGAGACCCGAACCAGTCGTCCCCCACCAGGACTGATGCGGTCCATGACCGAGGCAATAAGGTAGTTCCCATCTGGGGTGAGTGCCAACCCATTCAGACCGAACGGACGGTTGGGATCAGGGTTTTCCAGTAGATCGTCTACCACGAGCAATTCTACTGCGCTAAGATCAGCCTTTGCCACCCAGATGGCGGGAGAGGACGTATCGGATATATACACGTTGCCTTCGGTGTCAATGGCTAATTCGTTAAAAAAACTACTTATCCCCCCTATCTCATTGGTTAGGGTGGCGAGAAGCGTGCCATCGTCTAGATCAAATACCTTTAGGTCACTGCTGAAACCATCGAAGAAGAAATTAGCTACCCATAGTCGCCGACGGACTTCATCAATAGCCAGCCCCACTGCACTGGATAGTCCGTCTTCACCCGGCTGCTTAAAGAACTCCACCTCCTTTCCGTCTATAATCCGCAGTACTGAGCCATTGCCAAATCCAGTGACGAAAATATCGCCGTTGGCGGCCGTAACAATACCTTCGGGAAATAAGTCACTACCGGGTAAGTCAAGGTAGGCCGGTGGAGGTACCGAGGGGGAATCTCCCTTCAACAGATCATCCAGTACATCCTGAACTTGAGAGCAGCCCGCAAATAAACCTACACACCCTATCATTATAACAATTGGCCACCGATTACGCGCTATTTTTAGTTTGTTGATTACGCTAGTCATCTTAATTATCATATATATAGTCTTAAATAAATTTATGATCCGAGTTGCAAGACTTGCCTTCCGGAAAGAATACTAAATTATCTTACCTAGTTTAGGGCTATTTTTTCTTGGGCATTGATGGCTTCCAAAGCAGCCAAATCCCGGATCAGGATATAGCGTCGGTTGTAGTTAATTAGGTTTTGCCGGCGTAGTTGAGCTAGACAACTGGTCATAGTCTGCCGAGTGGTGCCCGCCAAATCTGCCATTTCAGCGTGGGTAAGACCGGTATCTACCTTAGTCTCTGCCCCTACCCTTCTTCCAAACTGATGTCCCCACTGGCAGAGTAAATCTACTACCCGGTGCATAGTCTCCTTTTCTTGGCGGCTCTCTAAGTGTCGTTCCAGCCGCCTAATTCGACGATTGACCATACGAAAGATATGCTCCTTTACGCATCCGGGCAGGTTGGCAAACTCCTGATGGCGAATCGCAATCAGTTGAGCTTGATAACTAACTACTTGGACGAAGGTATTGGATCGGACTGCTCCGTTGGTAAACCCCCCAACCACTTCGCCCTCATTCATAATGTCCTGAATAATAACTTTGCCGCTAGTTTGCGTAGCCCCTACTTTCATTCTCCCCTCTTTTAGTAAGTACATCCGCCGCTCCAATTGCCCCGAGAAAATAATATCATTCTTTTGATAATGAAGCACCTTTTTAGCAGTGCAAAACCAGTCTCGCAATACGGTGATTCCGGGAAGTAACTGCTGAGGAGAAGTAATATTAGGTGAAATAGAAGTTGATAACATAGTTGTAGATGAAATAGGTTGGAATAGAATAAATTGTACTGAGAAAGTATAAATCAGTATTCACTTTTTTCATAAAATTGCATTGTGTTGGTTTTTATTAACTAAATTAATTTAACAGGACCAGTGTAGCGAAAATTACATCAGCACCAATAATTTCCTCTTCGCCAGCCCGATGGTACCGGACAACCTTTCCTTGCTTATCGACAATAATTAAAGTGCGGTACATTCGCCGATGATCCGGGTCAAAGGCCGAATAATACCCCCCTACTTTTCCGATCGGCTGAGTATCAGACAGTACAGGATAGCTCAACGATCTAATAAAGGCATGGCCTAAGCAGATAGGGTCTGTACAAATTGCAAGCAGTACTGCCTGAAAGTTCGCTAGCTGAGGGAGCAATTCTTGATACAATTGAAGTTGCTCTCGGTTTACCCGGGCTGCCACCGCAGGCAGAAAAGTAAGCACTACGTTTTTTTGATTAAAATACTCTTTCAACGTGTAGGTAGAACCAAGCTGGCAAGATAGTGTAAAACCGGGGGCGGTAGTTCCTACAGGTAACATGAGAGTAATAATTAGGATTGTAAAATAGTTACTTATTCTCATGGCGAAAGTAATGCCAAAAATTTTTCCAACTGCTAAAATAGGGCTTGATTGCATCCTAAGGCCGAATTCAGATAAATCCCATTTCATTTGGTACTATTAATTACCTCCCGTATTTGGGAGTTATCACTGAATAATCTCCCATACTTGGGAGGTATAATTGCCCGTAGAGCACTATCGAGTAAAAATTTCTAACTTAATAACTAGTTTATTTGTCATATTTATAGCCCCAATGAGAACCCATCTATGTTCCAGTTTGATATTGCCAAAGATGCGTCATTAATTGTCTCGGTGCCGAAGCTATTCGTCATTGGGCTAACTAAGATATCCCTGAGTACACTGTCTCAGAAGATATAGTTTAGCAATTACCAATTGAATTTTAATAAAGGGACAAAGACCACTAACCAGCGTAATTTAAAACTTCCGGTGCATATTCAGCATATCTTTATCAGATAGTAGTACTGCTATTATACATTATATAATAGTACTGCTATCATTATTCCAAAATGACGTTTAGGTGACACAAACTAAAATCGTAGGTAGCTGCTATGCAGTAACATTACACCTCTTGAAAGGATAGCATAAGTAGAAATGTAACCTTGCTGACTAAATCAAGTAATAAGCTATTGAAAAGAAATTCTTCACTGAAAAATGCAATATATCTGACATATTTTATGCAAAAATTGCTCTTCCTTGAGCACAAATCTTACCGAGAAACCTAGGCCTGATCGGTAAGGAGCGTGGTTCGCGAGTACGCTCAGTAGTAAATTAAATTAATCATTTTAACCTTAAAACGAACATGAAAAACACATGGAAACTATGTGCTATTATCAGCCTCTTTATGGGAGCTATTGCCTGTCAAGACCAACCGGATACGGTACAACAAGGACCTGCCCCGGAGGCAACTAGCCCGGATCTCGACGAAGTGGCCGCCCAAAAGGAAGCTGAAGAGATTATGGCACTAGCGGCCGAAGAGATAGGGCTCACTTCTGGAACGTATATTAACGCCCGACGGCAGCAATTTACTAAAGAGCAAAATGTCTTTTTGCCCAGTGCATTGGCCGTAGACAATCTGGAGGATCCCACTCTAGCAAACGTAACCTTACCCCTTTTTAAGGGAATCGGCCCCAGTGGGGAAGAGACCTATTTTATCATCACCGAAGCAGCTAACTTCTTTGTTGCCAAGGTTTTAGGAGCTAATTACGCCCCTAAGCTAATCTTCGGCCGAGGAACTGAAGGTAGCCAGGAGGTAACGCTAGAAGGTGGACGTATCGTCTTTAAGGGAGACGTCGACTTTAGCCCGGAACGTAAGGTTGTTGCCGGGGATGGGCCATTTGCGTTTCCTCCCTCCGTGGCTGAACCTGGTGCCATTGGCGATGAAGAATACTCTTCACTGGTAGTACTGCCCAGTGGCTCGGTGATTAACGCTCAGATCGTTGCCAATAGTACGGGCATCCACGACCGAATCGTTAGCATTGATACCGATGCTCGAACAGTAACGATGGAGTTGCTGGATGGCTTCCAGAATGGTGATCAATTCTACTACCACCTGGTTACTGATGCAACTGACCCCGTTCCGGCCGCCATTGAGTTAGGTACTTTTGCTCCCCGAATGGCTAAGTTACCTGCTTTCGGGGAAAGTTCAGTGTTTGACGAATCTACCTTCTTGGGTTTCTCTCCGGTGACCAACGGCCTTACTGGAGCTGATAATCCTGAGCGTCAGTCGCTGAGTTCTACGATTGTGGATGACGATCTGGACCCGATCAACGTTTTCCCCTTTGATCCTGATAACGATCAGATATTCTTCAACAACTACAGCCCAATGTGGGACGCTCATTTGAATGCCTGGACCGACGAAGCGATCAACGGCCCCAAAGGTGATCAGCGCCGCCGCATCACCAGCTTTGAGGATTTGAAGTCCCTGATTGAGCAAGGGTTGGTAACCAGCTTTGAGGGAAGCCCAGGTGCGCCCAACGACTTTGTGTTTGGTTTACGCCACTCACGGGCGATGATTAACTGCCCGGCGATTGCTCAACCTTTTGAGACCGAAGACAATACCCAGGACGGTGGTTTCCAGGGTGGTTTTCCCTTCGGACAGTAACCATAATTTAGTAAAGCTGATAAAAGGCTGCTCTACTCAGGGCAGTCTTTTTTTTGTATAATCCTGTTTATCATCTCAGCACTTATCTCGCTTCTTTCTGATGCTCGTATAGAACCACCCCGTTTTCATCGTAAAAGGTAAAGCTGGCTGTAGCAGTAGCTTCTTCAGATGGAGCAGCAACTGTTAGTTGGAGAAAACCACCGGAGGCTTCTGGTTGCAAATAAGGCTGCTCAATAAGTCCGGCGGGGTCGGTAGAATTAGGATCACCAGCTTTACGACCCAGGCGGGAGTTACCGTCTACTAACGCTCCGGTAGAAAACTCCTCTACCCCACTCGGGTGTCGGGCGTGGTACTGCCAGTGGCGGTCGCCGCAAATAACATAGAAGTTCTGGGAGAGCAAATCGTGTTCGTTCAACCACTCAAAGAACTGATCACGCTCGTAGCGGAACCCACCCGGATTAGTATGATTGTCTTTTTTGTACGCATCATCCGGCCCTACCATTGGCGTGGGGCTAATTAATATCTTGTAGGTAGCGTCACTATCTAGCAAAGTACGCTGGAGCCACTCCCGCTGCTCTCTTCCCCAGATGGTTTTCGTCGTAGTATCGGGGGATAGGTTGGGGCTGCGGTAGTCCCGATTTTCTACCAGCCAAATTTGCAAGTCGCGACTGAGGCGATGGGTGCGGTAGGTGACCGGGTTGAGCTCGTTAGGGTTTACTACCGGAACCTGTTCGTTAAAAATTTTAATCCCCGTAGCGTGGCTGGCCCCTTTTGCCGAAACGGTGTCAGCATCGTTCCAACGGTAGTCGTGGTCATCTTTTTCCCAGTAGGTAGGCACTTGGGCAAAAAGCTGATGGTAACGAGGCTGAGAGAACTGCCAGTGCCAGTGCTGTCGCATAGTAGGCTCGGTAACTGCGGTGTCCTGTCCTGGCGGCGGCTGGTCGTAGTATACATTATCGCCCGTGCCAACAAAAAAGTCGGGTTGCATTTGGGTAATGGTTGCTAAGGCGGGGTAGCCTAACGCTTTATCCGCTCCTTGGTAAGCAGTACTATCCCTATTTTCCCGCCCGTAGTGAAATCGGCGGTAATTCATTCCGGTAACTACGACCAAACTCACCGAATCTACCCGAGCAGTATCCGCTAATGTGCGAAATGTGCCTAGGGGTGAAGTATTGCTTACCGTAGAGTTAGGCCCGTACCTTGCCCGGTAGTAATATCGTCGGTTAGGCTGTAAGCCCGACACCTGGGTTTTCACAATATGATCGTAGTCAGGCCGGGCTGGCTGCCAGGCGGTGCGGAAAGAATTGCTAAAGGACGAGTCAGTATCTACCTCAAAGCAGGCTAGACCGTCGATGCCCGGTAATTCGTTATTTATCAACGTATCACTGGCGGTAAGACGGGTTTGTAGAATTGCCGAATGGGCGGTTACTTCCCCCGCCATTATCCCCTGTCCGGTGTACATGGTTTGGGCCAAAGTTGAAAAGCTAATTGATAGTAATAAGAGTAGTGCTAAATGGTACATAGTTTTTTAAGATATTCATTTTATCGGTGTATAATACTCATTTACCGCTGGTTTTGCAACGGCTATTATTTTGAGTAATGCATTACAGCTTACTGAACAAATAAGTAATTGAACAGAATTAGTTTTAATTTTGAAAAGGGCTAAAGTTGATCCGTAATTCTTTGCCAACGGCGGCCAATGCCCTGTCTACTGCATAGAACAAATGTTCGTCTGTCTGGTAATCGGATGGTCTGAGCCATCCT
>JBCCTI010000023.1:0-86681 GCA_039198955.1 Bacteroidota bacterium
CTCGTTTAATAACCGCTTGCGTTGCTGGCGCTCAGCATTACCGTAATTACGTTTATATTTTAGGGCAAGGCTTCGCATCTCCTCCGAGCGGCGCCGTAGCGATTTAAGATCTTTGTAGTAAGCGTGGTTGGCAATTTGGGCATCAATGGTTCGGCTCAGGTTTTGTTCGGTCACCCGGGCAGGATGTCCTAAGCGTACAACCTGAAGACCCTGAGCACTGAGTTTCTCGGTAAGCAAATCTACCGCAGCATTGCTGGGAGCACAGACTAAAACCTGCTTTTCAACCTGGACGGTCTGGACAATGGACTGCACCAGCGTAGTGGTCTTTCCGGTGCCGGGCGGGCCGTGAACCACCGCCACATCCTGCGCCTGCCGAATGCGCTGTAACGCCTGATTTTGACTATCGTTAAGTGAATCTACTTTGCCCCCGTAAATATCCCGGACGAAAGTAGCCGATTCTTCGCCGAGTAGTACCGAACGTAGCTTGAGCTGGCGAGGGTCTTTAGTGTCAATAATTTTCTTAAGGGCTCTCTCCATCTCCCGATAGGCCATCTCGTCAAAAAGCAGGTCGACTCCTAAGTTACCTTCCCGCACCCACTCGGGCATCTCGCTTACATTCAGCGTGATGGTCATATGATGCTTACGAACATCATTTACTACCCCTGAGACTGACGGACGGTCGTTGAAAGTATTGGAAAACAAGCTTACAATTTTTCCTGACTGAAACACCTGGGACTTGGTCTGTTCTTCGTGACGCTTCACCCGGATGATGAGTTTCTCACCCAACGAGTATCGTTGGCTTTCTAGCGTTACCGGATACCAACAAACTCCATCCCGCTGACGATCTTCCAGACTAGCTAGTAATACCTTTTGGCGGTAATATTCCAGGTCAGCTTCCTTTTCCAAGCGGAGCAGGTAAATCTGCCGTTGTAATTCTTTCGTAATATCAGCCATACTGGCTTATGAACGGAAGAGACTGCGGGTTGTTTTGAGTCATTTGCTTCTTATTTTACTAATTCTCTCGTTATTTGCGCTAAAATTTATCCGATTTTATGGCATCCGAGTGGCCTTTGCGTAAGAGAATTAAATATAAACTGCTGTACAGATTTGTTTTAGGTCTGCTATGGTTGGCTAGTCATTTTCCTCGCAAGTGGGTGCTGGGTATCTACGGGTTATTGGGGCGATTAGCGTACCGACTATTTCCTGATGAACGGAAAATAATTGCTAAAAACCTGAATTATGCTTTGGGAGAGGAAGCTAAATCTATAGATAAACAACAGTTCAGTAAAACCCTCTTCCGGAAACTGGCCAAAAATGTGGCCGATATTTTTATTTCCCACTCTTTTCGCTCATCGGCTGACCTAGAAAATATTATTGAAGTGGAAGGGCTCGAGCACTTTGAACAAGCTTATCAACGTGGCAAAGGGGTGATTATGTTGGGGCCACACCTGGGGGCTTTTGAGATGGTAGCGTCCTACATCAGTAGCCACGGTTACAAACTCAATATTGTAGGAAGAAAGCTTAAAAACCCAACCTTGGATAAATTACTGGTCAATCATCGCACTCAGTTTGGGGCTAAATCCATCTACAGTCAGGAAGGCGTACTAACGTTGGTCAGGGCTCTCAAGCGAGGGGAGGTAATGGCAATACTAATTGATCAGGATGTAAAATGGGCAAAAGGAATATTTGTCAATTTTTTTGGAAAGCCAACTTACACTCCTATTGGAGCAGCTTGGCTAGCCCAAAGCACTCAGGCAGCCGTGGTTCCTATGGCTATTCATCGACTGCCGAATGAACAGCATAAAATTACGGTACTGCCCGAGGTAGAAATTGCCAAGACTGGAAATACGGAGGTTGACCTTCAAACCAACACGCAACGTTTCTCCGATGTACTAGAAAAGCTCATCCGGATGGATTTAACCCAGTGGGTCTGGATGCACGAACGCTGGAAAACCCGACCAGAGGATGTGGAAGTAATGAATACTTAACAACTTTTATCCTAATTCTTTCCTGATTCTGGTTTATATTCATGTAAACCGAAAAAGTAACCTAATGAAAACAAAGTTTTGGCAAGCCATTTTACTTCTCATCGTCTCATTAACTACTGCTTGTAGCAACGATGATGAACCTCAGAGAATTTCGTCAGTAGCAGAAGAATTCTTAAATGAGATTCTTGATATTATGGAGGAGAACTCTATTAATCGTAATACAATTGACTGGTCAAGCTTTAGGGAAGAAGTACTCGAGGTTGCCGCAGACGCCCAACCCAAAGAAGATACCTACGCAGCTATTCGCCGAGCATTAGCATTGCTAAATGATAACCATAGTTTTTACATTAAAGATGACGGTGGCTCCATTTTCGCAGGTACTATCCGTTGTAATGGTCGGGAGGGATCAAAACCAACTAATCTACCGGATAGTATTGGGTACGTCAGAGTCACATCTTTCTCTGGGCCAAGTTCTAGCAGTGAGGCACTAGGGTTTGCCCAAAAAATTCAAGATCAAATAATAGCTGAAGATAAACCAGAATTAGTAGGGTGGGTCGTTGATCTGCGAGGAAACGGAGGCGGAAATATGTGGCCAATGCTGGCTGGAATCGGTCCAGTTCTCGGTGAGGGAGTTTCCGGTCATTTTATCGGTCCCGATGGGGGAGAGGGTTCTTGGGGATATAGCAACGGCTCATCAGTGGCAAACGGTTCTTCGGTTACCCGATTGCCCGACTCTTACGAATTAATCTCACCTAATCCGAAAGTAGCAGTATTATTGAATAACGGTATTGCGAGTTCGGGCGAAGCGATTGCTATCAGCTTTGTAGGGCGAGAAAATACCCGAAGTTTTGGGACAGCAACTTGTGGTTTATCTACTTCTAATGTCCAATATACTCTTAGCGATAATACTACACTACTGCTTACCACGGCATACATGGCTGATCGCGACAAGAATACTTATGGTGTTCCAATAGAGCCAGATGTAGAAGTCGCCGATAGCGAAATGGTAGAAACTGCTCTACTCTGGTTAACTGAATAGCCCATTATTTTACTCTATTTAGCTTAATCAATTTCCAGGTTGAGCAATTGTATATTACGAAAATCAATAGGTTGCCCTTCACTTTGTAGAGCAATGTAACCTTTGGTCAGCAGCTTGCCATCGGGTTTTTGAGCTGGGTCAAACCGTTCTACCACTCCGCCGCCTACCTGGGGTTGGGTGTACTGTAACACGGTATCACCATTGATAATATGCGTCACCAGTGAGTCGCTCAACACAATCAATTCAGCTTGTACCCATTGGTCACCGTCGTAGGTTTCAGAGGAAGAACTGATACAGTGTCGGGGATCAATCTGCCCTTGGTAAATCACATCTGTACCAGGCGAGCACATATTTCCGGTAGGCCGAGGTTTTCCGTCACTTAAGCCACCCAAGAACTGCATTTCGACCGAGATCGGCCAGTTCTGTTCTCTAGGCATGGTACGCGGGTCTTGGGAGTGAAACATGACCCCGCTATTGCGAATAGTGAAGGAGGGAGCACCCGGATGCAAATCACCGACAAATCGGTACTCAAGTTTCAGATGGAAGTGTGAGTAAGGCTGCTCGTAGTACAGATGACCGAAGCGATCATTAAAGTCTCCCTCGTACTCATTGTACCGAACCTGAATTACGCTGTCTACTACCCGAAAGGTGCTTCCGTAGTTATCACCTACTTCATAGTGATGAATTTTGACCATCCAAGCGTCAAGGTCTTCGCCATTAAACAAAGAAACCCACTCGGGCTGACTAGTTTTCTGAGGCGGGTCGCTTGCTACCTCATTGTCCGGTTTGTTCTCTGAGGTACAACTGAGTATTGCGAAGCAAAGCGAGATAAGGAAATGGGATAGAATAATTGACTTTAGCATAATGAGTGAGGAAGTTAGGTAAGTAGAATAAGATCAAGGAGGTAAGGCCTTAAACTGCCAGTGGGTTACAAAATGATATTCAGCAGATAGCTTCATGGACTAGCTAAAGGTTATGACTCAGTTCAGGGAACACTTTAGATACTTTTGCCAGAAGATATTCGCCGTAAGTACCACTGAAGGCATGAATATTGGCCTCATCCCAGCGCTCCTGAAAATCATTTTCAGGAACTTCAGCCTGGGAAAGGTCGGCGGGAAAAATTCTAGCATCAAAGTTAGGATCAAAGAAGAAAGGGTAAGAGTAACGACTTTTGCCTGACTGATTGAGTACCCGGTGGGGAGTAGATCGATATAAGCCCTTCGTTATTCGATCTAGCATATCCCCAATGTTACAAACAAATGAATTTTCTACGGGGGGGGCGTCTATCCAATCTTGCTTCACTTTTACCTGTAATCCGCCCACTTGATCTTGCTTCAAAATAGTGAGTAACCCGTAATCAGTGTGTTCTCCTACCCCCCAGCTTTTGGAAGTCTCCGGGGCAGGGAGTGAAGGGTAGTGAAAAATGCGAAAAAGAATGAGGGGATTGTTAGTAAAGTGATGATTGAAGTAGTCGGCTGGTAACCCTAAGCTTAGTGAGATTCCCCGCATGAGGGTATGACCAAGTTGGGTTATTGAATCTAAGTATTGTAACACGGTTTCCCGAAAGGCAGGGAAGTTATCGGGAAAAAGGTTAGCACCGTGCAAGGGTAGCCCCGCCTGAACCCGAGGGTCGTGTTCGGGTAATTCTTCGCCAAAATATAATCCTTCCTTCAGATCAGGCTTACCGGAAGTGAACTCATCACCTACCGGAAAGAAACCCCGCCAAGCTTTCCCCCCTTTTTTCATACTGATGGTCAGCTTGCTTGTCTCATCCTGACTAAAGAACTGCTGACTAAGGTTTTCCAATTGCTGTTGCAACTCTAGCGAAACCCCGTGACCAATCACATAAAAAAAACCCACTTCCCGACAGGCCTGGTTGATTTGTTTAGCAACATCTGATTGATTAGCAGTTTCTTCAATGAGCGGAGTTATATCAATGATAGGTACAGAAGAAGTAAGCATTATCAATTATCAATTTTACACTTTCAACTAACATCAGTATTGATGAAACGCCTGGGAAACGAAATGTAGTACAGTAGGCAATGACTCCCGCCAGTACGTCCAGGTATGTCCACCGTCCCGCACCCGATATTCGTGGGGAATCTCCTTTTTCTTCATAGCAATATGAACCAGTGAATTTCCTTCGTACAGAAAATCGTCGTCACCACAGTCAATATACCATCGTACCGCATCTTTTTGGTCGTCGGGTATTGCTTCAATTAAGGAAAGTGCGTTATGGCGTTCGTAATAATCTTTTACATCAGCCTCGGAAGCATTGGTAGTGCGATCAGCAAACCTTTCCTGAAATCGTTCAAGAGATATCTCACCCACGTAGGCACTGAGCGGGCAAGCTGAGGAAAACAGATCTGGACGATGCAGGGCGTACATAAACGAGCCACCCCCGCCCATAGATAATCCAGCCACTGCCCGGTAACGTTTCTCTCCCTTAATGCGGTAGGTACTTTCTACGTGAGGCATTAGTTCCTCAAAAAAGAAATCTTCGTATCGCCACTCATTAGTAGGGTCGTTGAAATACCCTCGTTGCCCGGTGTTGGCATCTGGCATTACGATGATCATAGGAGTAGCCTGTCCCTCTTGAATGGCGTCATCGGTGATACGGAGAACTTCCCCAAACTGCACCCAGCCCGTTTGGTCATCGCCCGCGCCGTGTAGTAAGTACAGCACTGGGTAGCTTCGTTCGGACGTCTCGTAGTCGGGAGGCAGGTAGATGGCGTACTTCCGCTCACTATCCAGTATTTTACTGCTCATGGAAAGGTTATCGTACACTTTCCCCGATTGGGCGAACAATAAGTTTGGTAGAATGGCAAGGGTCAGTAGAGGAAAAGTCAGGTAGTTTATCATAATTGTTGGTTGAGTGCTAGTATAGCTAAATTGTGGCTACCATATGGTTGAGCAGGTTCTAGGTTTTCTCATCTCTTATTTTTCATATTTCTCATCTACCCCGGTTATGATTTCAACTATTTTCTGTTGCTAACTAGCAATTTTCAATTCAGATGAATAAGTTCATTTAGTCCAACAAAAGCCTGATAGGCCATAAACAGCGAGAATAGCAAGGTAGTGATAGTTAGAATATTCACCAATCGGCTATTCATGTATTCACCCGCAACTGAAGGGCGGTTACCCAAAATTATCATAAATAGTACCAGTAAAGGAAGAAAAATAGCTTGCAAAGCTAACGACATGATTTGCAGCACGATGGGTTTTCCTCCCACCAAAGCAGCAACCACCCCCGCCGCACAAAAAGGAATAGCTAGCAGCTTGAAGTGTGCCGCTTGAGAACTGCGACTCCAACCCATAAAATCAGAAGTGCTCCAGACTGATACCAAAGCATTAGTAAAAGCAGAGGAAACACCCGCAGCGACGATGCCAATCACAAATAGAGTAGCGGCAAAGTTGCCCATCAGAGGAACTAAAGTGTACGCCATATCGATGGCGTTATCAATATGTAAGCCCTGAACGTGCAGGGTAGCGGCGGCACAGGCCATAATAATTGCCGAAACTATAAAAATAAGCACCCCCGAGAGCCGGGCATCCCGTTCGGCGTGCTTTAAATCACTTAGCTTCCACCCTTTATCGTGTACCACATACGATCGCATGACGACTACGCTTCCAGACAGCGTAGTGCCAACCATGGCGGCAGCTACCACCGCCCCGCCGGATGGTATGCTGGGCACCAGTCCAGCAACAATAGCTGTAGGAGAGGGGGTAGCCATAAAGAAATTGACAATAAAACTCACTCCCAGTATCGTAACAAAAATCACTAATACTCGCTCAAAGGTGGCGTATTTTCCTAAGATCATGAGTAAATAAATACTGAGACTAAAACCGACGCTGACAGCAAGTACATCTATCTGAAGCCAAGAGGCAAAGGCTTCGGAAACAATGCCAATGACTCCAATATTGGAGGCAAACTGGCTCACCACGATTGCGAAAACAATGTAAGCCGCGCCAATTTGACCAAACTGCCCCTTGGCTAAGTGGACAAAGGTCTCGCCCGAGGCAAACGTAAGCCGACTCACCAAGCTGATTAAGACCCAGAAGAAAATGCAAGAAAGCAGTAGTGTCCAGAGCAGGCTCATCCCGTATTCTGCTCCAGCCCACACCAATGATGAGACACTCCCTGTACCGATAATAGCACCGATGATAAAAATAGCCGGACCGTAAGCTGATACAAAACGTTGAATACGGGATAGGGGGGAAGGAGACTTTTTAGTCTGAGGCATTAGTTAGGCTATTGAGTAGTACAGACGTCCATCCGTAGTCGACGATCAATAGCTTATTTTCTTTGTCTTCAGCTAATCATTGTGGACTGTCGACTATTGACAGTGGGCTATCAATAGAAAGCTACCGAAGGTTTTCTGGTAGTTGAGCGTTCGGGTCATCCGGTGAAGTCATATTGACCGCTCGCACGTTCGTAATTTCGGGAACCAGCCGTTTAATCGTCTCCTCAACTCCCGCTTTCATGGTCATTACTGACATAGGACAGTGTCCGCAGGAACCGAGTAACTCTAATAGTACTACATTATCGTCGTCTACCCCCAACACTTTCACGTTGCCACCATCGGTTTCCAAGTACGGACGAATTTCATCTAGGGCTTGTTCAATCCTGGGAATTAATGTTGTTTGATTGCTCATGGAATTAGTATTCAGTCTAAAGCTTGTTTTTTACAAATAACCATTTTTTATAATAACGGTTCACTGGCGAAATAAAATATTAAAATGTTTTCATTTCTACGAGTTTAGTTTTCTCCTGGTTGCTATTGCGAATAGCTACCTGACGGGCAAACTCCTGGGCTAGATTAGAAAAAGCTTTCCGCTCTATCGAGTTTTCTGACTGTATTGCCGCCGGATAACCCTGATCACCACTTTCGCGAATACTTTGTACCAGCGGTATTTCGCCTAAAAATGGTATCTCTGCCTTCTCGGCATATCGTTTTCCTCCACCTTCTCCAAAGATGTAGTACTTGTTGTCAGGTAGCTCCGCTGGGGTGAAGTACGCCATATTTTCTACCAATCCCAACACTGGAACATTAATTTGAGGCTGACGAAACATGGCTAAGGCCTTTCGGGCATCAGCCAGAGCAACTTTTTGGGGGGTGGTGACAATCACCGAACCAGTTACTGGCACCGATTGAACGAGCGTTAAATGAATGTCGCTGGTACCAGGGGGCAAGTCAATAATTAAGTAGTCTAAGGCTCCCCAGTCTACGTCACTCAAAAACTGCTGTAAGGCCTTACTTGCCATTGGGCCGCGCCATACCACGGCTTCGTCGGCACTCATTAGAAAGCCAATAGAGATCAGTTTTACTCCGTACTGCTCCAGTGGTATAATAATATTCTTCCCGTTTACCTGCTTTACCTGCGGCCGTTCAAACTCTACGTTGAACATGGTCGGGATAGAGGGGCCAAAAATATCAGCATCTACCAATCCGACCCTGGTGCCCATCTGGGCTAGGGTTACCGCTAGGTTAGCTGATACAGTAGATTTACCTACTCCGCCTTTTCCGGATGCCACGGCAATGATATTTTTTACATTAGGTAAAAGGGGAGTATTTTGCCGCCGGGTAGTAGTAACGTTAGAAGACATATTAATGTCTATCTCAACGTCAGCCGAGACATGCTTGTGAATAGCTGCTACACAGTCGCGGCGGATAATTTCCTTAAGCGGACAAGCAGGGGTAGTCAGCTCGACCGTAAAACTGATTAGGGTGTCATCAATGACAATACCCTTGATCATATTTAGGGTGACTAAATCCCGCTTCAAGTCAGGATCATTCACAGTACGAAGGGCATTCAGTACTTGCTCTTGGGTTATACGCATCACTCTCTCTTTCAACAAATGGTTCTATCTTTAATACCCCTAGATGCCAAAAAGGTTCAGTATCTTTGCTGAACCTTCCATCAACGAAAAAATAAATCGATGTAAGAGCGTCTAAGAAATTAGCTTTTAAGATACCATCTCTCGAGTGATGGTAGGTGGTAGCACTTATATTTTTCAATGGTTGTTTACCCCAATCATAGCATTGCTATTCGTTATAGGATGTTTACAACTTGGCTTAGCTTTTTTGCCCCAAGACTATTTGAACCAGAAAATTTAATATTTTTACAGGGTTCCGAACATATGGACATACCCTCCTCGATCTATAAACTTAATGATCAGGCAACCAGAACGATTGAAACGATGACAAAAATACGATTAATCTTGGCTACTCTACTTTTAACGGCACTTACTTCCTATGGGCAACACGATAAGCTTAAGCAAGCTATAACCTTCTATGCACCTTTCAACGGTAATGCTCAGGCGCAAATAGCCTCTGGTAATGCAAGTATCTACTCGGCCCCGGAGCGCAACGAAGCTCCCAATGCCAAACCTACTTTGCCCGCCTATGTAGCAATAGCATCGGGCGAAGGTCTATCTGGCGATGCTCTTGAGTTCAAAGAAAAGGTAAGCGAGGTCCTTTTTTACAAAGCAAAAGGTAATATGGCCTATGATGCTCAAAACTGGAAGGGAACGGTTTCGTTCTGGTTAAAATTAACTCCGGAGGAGGATTTAGAGCCGGGTTATTGTGACCCGATTCAGATAACGGATGTAGGGTATAATGATGCTTCTATCTGGGTTGACTTTACCGAAAACAATCCTCGTAACTTCCGTTTGGGCGTAATTGGTGATCTGCAATCCTGGAATCCCAATAATATAGGCCCCAGCGATAATCCTGACTTTGAGAAGCGCTTAGTAACGGTTGAAAATCATCCATTTGCCAGAGATCAGTGGACTCACGTTCTAATCACCTTTAATTCGCTAGGCAGCGGAGAAGGGAGTGCCTCTCTTTTCCTTAACGGAGAACTACAAGGCTCTAAGGATCAGGTAATTGATCCATTTAACTGGGAACTAGATGAGGCAAATATCTACCTTGGGCTTAACTACATAGGCTTAATGGATGATCTAGCTATTTTTAATAGACCGCTATCAGTAGAAGAGATACAAACAGTCTACGGTCTAAAAAATGGGCTGGAAGAAATATTATAGCACTAGCGGAATGTTAAATTGAAAAGCCAGCATACTGGTTATGACACGCTGGCTTGCTGTTAGAAGTGTACATTATGTGATTATTGCCCCTGATATGCTTTGAAGATATACGCGCCCTTCGTTATTCTATACACAATGAGTTCTTTGAAGTAAGAATACCCGCCGAGTAGTAGCCAAAACTATCAGTAATAGCAACTCTCAGCCGCTGAGTAGTAATAAAAACGACTGATTACAGGAGGACTAAGCCGTTGGGAGTAGGTGTTTTCAAAAATAAAGTGTGGTAAGAGGATCGCAGAAACTCACCGAGAATAGGGACATAACTAGACTTAGGCCCAGCTAATGTAGCAGATCGTGTAGGGTAAACGTACCAACGCAGTGCTATTCTCAACTTCTGGGGGAAAATACTAGCAAAATACGTTTAGCCTTATTCGGTAATGTGCGTCACGAATTTAGTATTGAGTTGCTTATTCTGAAAAACTACCTTTACGAGAAGAAATTTAATGCCCAGCGAAAGCTTCGCATTTGAAGGTCAACCCGAAGAGCTAAAAGAATTGGGGTTAAAGGTGGAGGAGGAAGTAAACTATTAGTTCAATGAAATATCGGCTTACAGTTCTGTTATGGGTAGTAGTTAACTTTTCATCCTGGGCCCAGGACACCCTTTATCTCAATCAATCATGGCAGAAAGTAAAAGTATTTGAAGATACTACTTACATGCGTCTGATGAAAAAAACCAGCAAAGGGTGGTACGTTAACGATTTCTACTATCCTAATGGTGTTTTGCAAATGGAAGGCGAGGTGCTTTCATTTAATCCCCTTATTCTGGAGGGTTATTGTGTTTACTACTACAGAAACGGAAATAAAGAAAAAGAGGGTGAATACAATGAAGGTAGGCCACTCGGTGTACATAAAGAATACTATTCTTCAGGTCAGATTAAATCTGAAATAGAATATCAAGATGAGGGACAATATGTGCACCAGATATGGTCCGAAGAAGGTAAAGAATTACTTGAGGAAGGAAATGGCGAATACGAAAGTATTAATTCTGATGGTAATGAAGTGTATCAGAAGATCAACGATCATTATGTGGTACTAAGCTACACAGTCCGCCCTCAACAACAAGATACGCTCTACACTATTACTGAGCAAGCAGCTGAATACCCCGGTGGATTAGAAAAGTTTTATCGTAGCGTTCAGAAAAAGATTAAATATCCAAAAGGGGCCCGTAGGGCAGGAATCCAAGGGGTCGTTTACGTATACTTTGAAGTAAATACCACAGGAGCAGTGGCTAATATAAAAGTGTTAAAAGGAATTGGAGGAGGCTGCGATACAGAGTCTAAACGAGTAATTCAAGAACTAAAAGCGTGGAAGCCTGCGGAAGTAGATAATAAACCGGTGAAGGTTTGTATGGTACTACCCATCACGTTTAGATTGTGATAAAAATCATACCTTCTTAAAATCCTACAGATAGGAGATAGAATGAAAACTAATAGCTAAGATGATGAAAAAATTTGCTGTACTAGCTTTTGCTATTTTACTGGGAGCAGCGGCGGTTGCCCAGGAGGCACGATTAGGAGTACGAGCGGGTTTAGGGTTAGCCAGCCAGCGAGTAGAGCGTATCGTTGCAATTGATACCAAAAGTCGAATAAGCTGGCAGATAGGTGGCGAGGCTGAGGTTGTTATTGATAATATGATTTCGGTACTTCCGGCACTGTTGCTTACTAGCCGAGGTACCCGGATAGAAGACAGTAACTTTGGAATAGACTACCACGTTCGTTTTCGTCCCCTGTACTTGCACGTACCCGTTCCTCTAGTAACCCGGATGGACATAGGGGGAATGAATGTATTTGGTGGTTTGGGACCTTATTTTAGTTTCGGGCTGGGCGGACGTATTGTTACCGATGGCGACGTAGATATAGTAGGTTGGGACTTTGAAGGCGATGAATCCATCGATTGGGGTAATGAGAACAGCGACCGCTACCGCAGTTTAGATGCCGGACTGGTCTTTACCACCGGTATCGAGCGGAATGGAGTGCAGTTTGCCCTCACCTACGACTTGGGATTGGCTAATATTGCACCTAACGGCGATAGTGATAACATTATTCGCAATCGGGCTTTTAGCCTTACTACCACATATCTCCTCCCGCTGCAATAGGGTTAAAAATTAGAAGCCAATCCGAGAAGCCGCAAATAAATTAGAGTGCTGATAGAAGTACTGAAGCGAGAATCTATTAAGAGAATAAATATAAGCAGTTTACTAAAGACAGTCATGAAGAAACAGATATTATTAATTGTAGCAATATTAGCAGTTTCACTAGGGTGCGATGATCAAGTAGAAACTCCCAATGTTAGCCAAGAAATGGGCGTTACAGTTCAACCTTTTGAATTTGATGCTCATGATGTCTCTAATATCAAAGAGATATCAGATGGGGTCTACAGTGTTTTCTCATCTTCCAACCCTGACTATGAAGGTCGGTTGAGACAGTTTACCTTAGATACTAATGAGCCTAATCCTGTCTGGAGGCTTACGCAGCACTGGCCTGTAGGAGTAGAGCGAGAAGACATGGCCTGGCATATAGAGTGGATGAAAAAGTATGATTATGATCCTGAAAGCCAAGTGGAACACACTGAGCTGGCAACAGTAGCCCCCACGCTCTACGATGCGAGCACGGTATATTTTCACATTTACAATAATCCCGGGCGAGCATGGGCCTCTGAAAATGGTAAGGAGCCAGCGATGTTTGCCGCACTGTATAAAGCCACCGCCACAGGGGAGTACCCCAATCAAGAATGGAGTATGGAGCCTACCCCAGTCTATTACTCTGATAATATCACTTGGGATAGAGGAGGCTCACGAGCGGTAGATGCTCAGGTGTGGCAAGATAATGATGGTCAGCAGTACATGACTATTGGTTCTTGGGATCCGGCCATGCGAAAAGTAATTCATATTGTAGATATGGACGAAAGCACTGGAAGAATAGAAGGTTTTAATGCTAACGAACCAGCTTACTACCCAGAGGGTGGGCATCCATCATTTCACCCGGTAGGTACCTTTGGTGAAGCCACCTACAGTTTCCGCCACGGCGGATACTACTATTTATTTGTCAATTTAGGAGGATGTTGCAGCGGTTTAACCAGCACTTATGAAATTGTAGTAGGTCGGTCTGAGAATATCTACGGACCCTATGTAGATGAGCGTGGCCGGGATTTTATGGGAAAGTACAACAATGAAAGTGATGAACCCCAAATAGAAGTTTTTGCTGGCAAGGGCCTCATATCAGGACTACAAGGTGATACTCAGTATATTGGACCAGGGCACACAGGTATTTACGAAACACCTAGAGGAAAATACTGTCTATCATTCCATTACTACGATGGAAATGCAAACGGCACTCCCAGACTGGGCACTCGTGAAATTGTCTTTGATGAAGAAGGCTGGCCCTATGTGGTATCTGATGAAGAGTTTGCTTTTTGGGCAAACTAGTCAGTCAATAATTTGTAATCTTAATCTGAGGCAAGCACTTACTGTGCAAGGGATTTCGTAGTAGTTAAAGCACGTACGATCAGAGAGCAGGTAACTTAAAAAAGTTACCTACTTTTCTGGTTTTTTACTTTATTGTCCTGAAGTATATAAATGATAACCTAACTCTTAAATCTAGGATAAAAAGTATGATTGTAACCAAAGGAATTCCCTTGTACCGCGTCATTGGCTGGTCGTGGCATCATATTGTTTGGCTATCGGTGTTTATGATGACCGTAGCCGCTCTGTATTATTACGAATTGCTGACGGTCAGTTTGCCCTGGCTCCCTATATCAGTGATTGGGACGGCGGTGGCCTTTTACACGGGTTTTAAAAACAACCAGGCCTACAGCCGCATGTGGGAAGCCCGGAAGATTTGGGGCGGTATTGTCAACGATAGCCGTTCTTGGGGTATGATGGTGGATGGTTTCGTAGGCAATCAGTTTAATAACTCACCTATTTCCGAGGAAAATATTGCAGGCATCAAAAAGCGGTTGATCTATCGGCATATTGGCTGGCTATACGCGCACCGCAGCCAGTTGCTCATTCCCACCTCCTGGGAGCACGCCAGCCAGCGTGGGTCAGTTGGTAAACAAGCTAAAATGTATCAGAAAAAAATGGGAGTAGGCTTAGTGAGCGATGAAGTTACTCGGGCTGGCCTTGAACAGTTCCTTCCGGAAGATGAACACGATAGGCTACTGGGTTACGTAAATACAGCTACCCAAATTATCAATCGACAATCCCGGGATTTACGGGAGCTCAGAAGCCTGGATTTAATTGACGATTTTCGGCACATGGAGTTAGCCAAACTGTTGAAAAGTTTCTATACCCTTCAGGGTAAGAATGAACGCATTAAGAAGTTTCCTCTCCCTCGGCAATACGCCAATATGAGCTTCTACTTCGTAGGAATCTTCATTTTTCTGCTGCCGTTTAGTATGATTCCCGAACTAATGCAGTCAGAAGGGCTAGGCTTCTGGGTGTCAGTACCCACGGCGGTGTTAATTGGGTGGGTATATATTATGATGGAGCTAGTAGGGGACTATTCGGAAAACCCCTTTCAGGGTATGTCGAATGATATTCCGATGCTCTCGTTATGCCGGACAATAGAGTTAGACCTACGCGAAATGCTGGGTGAGACGGACTTGCCCTCTAGCATAGAAGCCAAAAATGGAGTATTGATGTGACGAGAGTATAGCAACTGATAATTATGAAAAAGATTGAGCCGTACAAAAGTACTAGCGAAGCTGTTTCCGCCCTGGATAATGGGATGATACCAATAATCACCCAAAATACTACAAACTTTACAATGATGCCGTTAATCGATAAATACGATGTCTATGAGCTACGAGACGAGCCGTCGAGTGATACTTTTTTGATAGCTCACGCTAAGGGTTCAAAAAAGCTTCCCGAAAGAAGAGTAAAAGTTGCCGGGGTATTGAAGGAGATGAAGATTAAACGGAATGAAGAAAGTACACCAGAAATATTTCTCGAGGCTTTATATCATCTGGAGATTGAGTAATCCATGACTTTTCCCTTACCTTCATAGTTATGATTCCAAAGGAAGTTGTTGATGAAATAAAGTCTCGGGCCGATGTGCTGGAAGTAATCGGCGATTACGTGAACCTGAAAAAGAACGGGAGTAACTTTCGGGGTTACAGCCCCTTCAATAACGAGCGCACGCCTTCCTTTTATGTGGTGCCGTCCAAAGGCTTCTTTAAAGATTTTAGCTCCGGTAAAGCGGGTGATGCTATTACCTTTCTGATGGAAGCGGAAGGGATGAGTTACGTAGAGTCTATTAAGCATCTGGCTAAAAAGTATGGTATCGATATTCCTGAGGAGGAAGCTACTGACGAAGAACTAGCTGCCCGTAATGAGCGCGACAGTGTGTTCATCGTAATGAAGTACGCTGCCGAGTACTATCAAAACAATTTATGGAAACATGAAGAGGGGCAAAGCATTGGCTTAACGTACCTCCACGAGCGAGGCTTCAGTGACGAAACCATTCAAGCGTTCTCGTTAGGTTACAGCCTCGACCAATGGGATGGGCTGATGCAATCTGCACTGAAGAAGGGTTACAAGAAAGAATACCTAGCCAAAGCTGGACTCATTGTTCAGAAGGAGGAAAACAATAGAGAGTATGACCGTTTCCGAGGACGAGTGATGTTCCCAGTGCATAATATCTCGGGACGAGTACTGGCGTTTGGCGCCAGAGTGCTCGGTAAGGCTGATAAACAACCCAAGTACATCAACTCACCTGAGACGCTGATCTACCATAAATCCGATGTTCTCTACGGATTATATCAGGCCAAGCAAACCATCCGTCAGGAAGATAATTGCTACCTGGTAGAAGGTTACACTGATGTGATCTCACTGTACCAAGCCGGAGTGCAAAACGCCGTAGCTTCATCGGGTACATCCCTTACCCAGGAGCAAATCCGCCTTATTGGTCGCTATACCCAAAACGTAACCGTGCTCTTCGACGGTGATGCTGCCGGACTAAAGGCTTCGTTTCGAGGGATTGATATGCTGCTGGAAGGAGGCTTGCAGGTAAAAGCTGTTACGTTGCCCGAGGGCGAAGACCCCGACAGCCTGTCCCGCCGACTCAGTACCAGTGAATTACAAGCGTACTTACGTGAGCACCGCACCGATTTTATTGGCTTTAAAACCCAGGTTTATCAGAAAGAAGCTGTGGCTGACCCTATTCGTCAGGCAGAATTGATTAAGGAAGTAGTCAGCAGCATTGCCAAAGTACCGGACCCCATTCAGCGACAGGTATATATTAAGACCACTAGTAACCAGTTAGAGATTGAAGAGCAGGTACTAATCTCTGAGATGAATAAAATTCATCTTAAAGAGCGGCGTAGTTCCCAAAGAAGGGAATTCTTGATGGAAGAGGAAGCCCAACCTACCGAACCGACTAATCTACTACCAGAAGAAGGGGATATTACTACTATCCAACCTACGATTTACGTCAAGGAGCGAGAGGTGACTCGAGTCTTGGTGCTGTACGGTCAGAATCCGGTTCAAGTGCCGACCGATAAAACTGAGGAAGACAGCGTAGCCGAAGAAATAAAAGTATACGATTATCTGTACCATGAGCTGGAAGATATTAGCATTCAGACCGAACTATATGCTGAAATATTTCAACTCTATCGGGAGCAAACGTTGGCAGGAGTTTCAGTTACTGAAGCTTGGCTGGTAGAACATGGTTCGGAAGAAATCAAGAAAGAAATCATTGATCTGGTAGTTGAACACTACGTGCTAAGTGAAAATTGGGAATTGCTGCACCAAATCTACGTTACCCGCGAACAAGACATACTGCACCAGGTTATTCAGAGGAGTATCTTGGAGCTAAAGTTTGCGTATCTCAAGCAGTTAATGGAAGAGCAACGCCAGAAATTGAAAGAGACTGAAGATGAGGTTGATCAGTTCCAGATTCTCAAAGATTTTCAAGTTTTGAAGCAATCTCAGCAAGAAGTTGCCAAACTGTTGGGGATTGTAGTTAGCTAGGTAAATTGGAGGCCGGAAACAATTTGTAATCGCACGGCGGGGTTACTCCGGCGACCGTTTTCAATCCTTAAAACCTCCAAACCTATAACTTGCCAAACTTTTAACCCTGAACCAGCTAAACCTGCAACCAAGTGCCCAACAGTAATTCACAAATACATCCCCTGCTAAACTTCCTAAGTCGAGTCGATGATGCACTGGATAGAAAGAAGTTTGCTTTTAAGCAGCGGTTTAACCTGATTGATCCCATTGCTATCCAGTCCTACCGAGGGTTTGGCAATCGTTCTTTAATTTCTCTCAACGGTAGAATTCTAGAAGACGAAGGTATTGGCGAATCACTCAAAACTGATACAAAATGGCGAAACATGGTATCTATGTTTAAGCGGTTCAATAGCGACGAGATCCCTTTTGCCCGGATTAAAGCGACGTTTCACGGGCAGAGTCAGGAAGTACAAGCTGATGGAGAAGGTTATTTTCACGTGGACTTTACGGTAGATTCTACTAAGTTAGCTCAAGACACACTGTGGCATTCAGTACAGTTAGAACTACTAGATCGAATAGTAAAAGAACAAGGTAAAGTAGAAGCAGTGGGAGAGGTGCTGATTCCCGATGCCCGAACCCAGTTTGGGGTGATTTCCGACGTGGACGATACTGTTCTTATTTCGGAAGTAAACCAACTCTTTCGGGTTATTAAACTGTCGCTAACGGAAAATGCCCTGACTCGTTCCCCTTTTGTAGGAGCCGCTGCTTTTTACCGGGCATTGGCAGCGGGAAAAGACGGCAAAAATCATAATCCGTTTTTTTATGTTTCCAGCAGTCCCTGGAACTTCTACGATGTACTGGAAGATTTCTTCGCCGTGAATGATATTCCCAAAGGCCCCATTATGCTGCGTGACATCGGTATTGATCCTCAGAAGTTTATCAAAGAGTCGCACAGTAAGCATAAACCTGTTAAAATCCGAAGCATACTGAATACTTATCCCGCATTGAAATTCATTCTTATCGGCGATAGTGGTCAGCATGATCCGGAGATTTATCAGCAGATAGTCCAAGAATTCCCAGGACGTGTTTTAGCTATTTACATTCGGGATGTAGCCCAGCCTGGTCGTGATGCAGAAGTCGCCATTATTCAGGAGGAGCTTACTGGTAATGGAGTAGAAATGATACGCTGTCCCGATACTGTGGCGGCGGCTCATCATGCGGCAGCTCAGGGCTTTATTGATTCCTCAGCGGTAGCAATCATTGAGCAGGAAAAAGAAAAAGACGAGGAAGGGCAAAAAGATGGAGGGTACAGGGTGAAAGGTTAAGGGTGTCTCTATGTACGTCCCTAGTATAGGTTGATTCTCTACCTTTGATCATCTACCTTTCTACCGTTTACCTTTGACCCTCCACCTCTTAGATTAACGGCGTCGGAAAGCTGTGGTGTGTCGGTTAAAAAGCTTACGAAACTTGCCAGATTCTATTCCGGAAAAGGGAGTGCTATTTCGTCGCATACCTAATCGCTCGTTTAACTTTTGAGTTGCTTCGGAATAAGGGATACCAGCGAACTCGGTGTCAATAAGTAATGAAGCGGGGGTGTTTACTTGCGTTGTCATGATAATTTAAATTTTTGGGTGAATGTGGCCGGCAATCCGGTTGTTATTAATTGAATACACTTACTATTTGTCAAGTGCTGTGCCAAATCCAAAAAGTGGCCTAAAACAGCTTTAAACGCCTATTTTGCCTAGGTGAGGTGTTCGATAACGAACAGTTTGCGTGCAGTCTTGGACAAATCCGAAGATAATTCTTGACTTTTGGGGATCGAGTTTCGGGCACAAATCCTTATGAGATGCTGAGCGAGATGAAAATCTTGTGGTTCACCATTCGACCAAGACGACTTTAACCAATACACTTCTACTTTATATTCCGTACTGTTCTATTCTTCATCCCTTCTTTAGGAATTATTTAGAGGCTAGTGCGTTCATTGATAGAAATGCTTTGTATCTTCGCTAGATTATGTAGTACCTAAACTCAAAAATATGTTGAACAGACGAACAGTAGGAGTGTTATCGATCGTTTTCGCATGGGTATTTACCGCCGGGTATGCTCAAGAAGTGGAAATGGTCAGCGACTTGGAACTTTCTAATGAAATTCCAACCACTAGCAAAGTGAAAATTGGTAAGCTTGACAATGGCTTAACCTACTACATCCGGCAGAATGCCCGTCCGGAAGAACGGGTGGAACTGCGCTTAGCCGTAAATGTTGGGTCGATTTTAGAAAATGAAGATCAACAAGGTCTGGCTCACTTTCTGGAGCACATGGCTTTTAACGGAACTGAGAACTTCGAAAAGAACGAACTAATAAGTGTTCTTCAATCTGCCGGGGTACGCTTTGGATCACACTTAAACGCTTACACTAGTTTTGATGAAACCGTATACATGCTGCGCTTGCCTACCACTGATACCACGATGGAAGATGGTCTACAAATTTTGGAAGATTGGGCCGGGAGCATAAGTTTAGAGGCTGAAGAGATTGAGAAAGAAAGGGGGGTGGTTATGGAAGAGTGGCGAATTGGACGAGGGGCTCAACAACGCATGCGTGATGAGTATTTCCCTAAACTACTTTATGGCTCCCGTTACGCCGAACGACTGCCCATCGGAACGAAAGAAGTCATCGAGAACTTTGATTACGCTACATTGGAAAACTTCTACAAGGATTGGTACCGACCTGATTTAATGTCAGTAATTGTGGTTGGCGATATTGATCCACAACAAATGGAGCAGAAGATAAAGGATCGTTTTAGCGATCTGGAAAATCCAACTCAATCTAGAGAGCGTGAACTTTACGACATTCCTTTTCACGAAGATACCAAAGTATCGGTGGTGACCGACCCGGAAGCTACATTTAATCAAATTATTCTCTTCTATAAAGATGATGGAATGTCGGAAGTTCAAGAAACTATCGGCGATTTTCGGGAGTCAGCCGTACATAGCCTGTTTACCGGAATGCTCAACGAGCGATTAGCTGAGCTTACTCGGGAAGCTGATCCACCGTTTATGAACGCTAGTGGCTACCACGGTACTGTACTACGAACCAAAGAAGCCTATCAGCTTTTTGCTATTGTACCAGAAAATGGCATTGAGCGCGGCATGAAAGCATTACTGGAGCAAAATGAGAAGGTGCGTCAGTTTGGGTTTACCCAATCGGAGCTAGACCGCTACAAAAAGCAAATTCTCACTCGCTACGAGCAAGCCTATAACGAGCGGGAAAAAACGGAGTCAGAGCGGTATGCCGCCGAGTACGTTCGTAATTTCTTGCAGGATGAACCGATCCCAGGTATCGAGTTTGAGTTTGAGTTTATGAAAGAATACCTTCCCGGTATTACGCTGGAAGAAGTGAACAAACTAGCAGAGGAGTGGATTAAAGACGAAAACCGGGTAGCGGTAGTGATGGCACCCGAAAAAGATGGCGTGAGTGTGCCTTCAGAAGACGAGGTGCGGGCGATACTGGAAGAAATGAAAGATGCAGAAGTTACGGCCTACGAAGATGAAGCCGTCGCCAGCAGCCTGATGGAAACCATGCCCGAGGCGGGAAGTATTGTGGAAGAAAAAGTGCTGGATAAAATTGGCACTACCGAACTCACGCTTTCCAACGATGTGAAAGTAGTATTAAAGCCCACTGATTTCAAAGATGATGAAATTCTGATGACAGCCTCTAGTCCCGGTGGGCACTCAGTCTACGATTTGGAAACCTACTATTCTGCCGTAAACTCGGATGGGTTAGTAGCCCAGAGTGGTGTGAAAGACTTTTCGGCAACGGCTCTGGATAAATATTTAGCCGATAAAAACGCCAGTGTCTCGCCGTTCATTGGAACCCTCACCGAAGGTTTCTCCGGGAATAGTACTCCCAAAGACTTGGAAACAATGCTACAACTGACTCATTTGTACTTTACGGCACCTCGTCAGGATCAAGAAGCATTCCAGTCGTTTATTTCTCGTAACAAGGCAATCTACGCCAATTTGCTATCCGATCCTCGGTACTACTATCAGGATAAGCTATCCCGGATTCTGGCGCAGGACGATCCTCGCGGAGGTGGGTATCCTACTTCTGAAGATTGGGAAAAAATAGACTTTGAAGAAGCCTTTAAAGCATATAACGACCGTTTTGCTGATGCCAGTGACTTCACTTTCTTCTTTGTTGGTAAATTTGATGTAGAAGAAGTAAAACCGATGATTGCTCAGTATCTAGGTAGCTTACCCGATACCGATCGTGAAGAAACCTGGAAAGATTTGGGTATCCGGCCTCCTTCTGGAGTGGTGGAGGAAAAAGTGTATAAAGGCACTGATCCCAAAAGCATGGTGAACATTACCTTCACCGGAGAATTTGCCTACGACCGCGAGGAAGCTTACGAGCTAAATGCTCTGGTTCAGGCACTGAATATCAAACTGATTGAAGAAATTCGAGAGAAGAAGAGTGGGGTATACGGAATTGGGGCTCGGGCTAATCCTTCCAAGTATCCTTACGAGCATTATTCCATCACCGTGAGTTTCCCCTGTGGGCCTGAGAATGTAGAGGATTTGACTGAAGCGGTATTTGCGGAGATTAAGAAGATGCAAGAAAATGGCCCCACTGAAAAGGATTTGAACAAAGTAAAGGAAACTCAGCGGCGGGATATGGAAACCAACTTAAAAGAAAACCGCTTCTGGCTGCGAACCCTCCAGCAAGCTTACTTCCGCGACCAAGACCCTGAAAAGGTATTGGATTACGAAGAAGCTATTGAGAGCTTAACTATTGAAGGGTTGAAAGCAACGGCTAACAAGTACTTTAACTTTGATAGTTACGTACAGGTAGCCCTGTTCCCCGAAGAGGGTACGATATCGGATGATGCGGCTACTGAAGACACTGAAACTGAAGCCAAACCGTCTGGTTCTGGTCAATAATTATCATCCAAAAAGTATGCTCTTGGTCACTCTGGAGCATACTTTTGTCGGAACTCAATCGGCGAAATATTCACTTTGTTTTTGAACAGTTTGCTGAACGAAGCCGGATGCTCAAAACCCAGTTCGTAGGCAATTTCACTGACTGAAAGTTCAGTGGTGGAAAGCTTGGTTTTTGCTTTCTCAACGAGTTGGTGGCGAATGTGTTGCTGCGTACTTCGCCCGGTAAGCGTTTTTAGCAAACTGCTAAGGTAGTTGGGGGAAAGATTTAAGTGATCTGCAACTTTCTGAACGCTAGGTGGACCATATTGACTGAGGTGGTCGTCATTCAGATAGTCAGCTAACACTTCTTCCAAGCGGTTTAACACCTGATGATTTGTGATCTTCCGGGTGATAAACTGACGTTCGTAGAAACGTTCGGTGTAGTTGAGCAGCAACTCAATTTGCGAAACGACGATTTTCTGGCTGAACTTATCAACGTTGGATTGATACTCCCGCTGAATATTTTTGAAGATTTCTACCATGTTGTGCTCTTCCTTTTCAGAAAGGAACAACGCTTCGTTTACCGCATAGCCAAAGAAGTCGTACTTCTTAATGGTGGTGGCCAGCGAGGTGCCCCACAAAAAATCCGGGTGAATGAGCAATAGCCAGCCGGAAGGTTCTGTCTGCACCTGGGAGTTTATCTCTATACGAAGCACTTGTTGGGGGGCGACCAGCGACAGGATTCCTTCGTCGAAGTCGTAGGGTTGGTGCCCATAGTTGAATTTCTCGCGAACGTTACGTTTTAATCCTATTGAGTAAAAGCCCTGAACCCAACGGATTTCGCTACTATCATCCGGGTAATCTATCCGGCTATAATCTATCAGGCTGATCAACGGGTGCTCTGCTTTAGGGAGATTTAGGTAACGATGAAAACTGCCGATACTATCGAATTGCAGTACGCTTTTCATGTCTTCTTTAATCAACTAGTTGATGATGCCTCACTAGTAATTTCCGTGGAGGTACCTATTTGCTTATTCTTAGTCAGTTCTTTTTGAATGTCCTCCATTTTCAATCCAGCATAGTGATAAGCATCTTTACCTAGGAATAGATGCACTGAAGGTGTTTTCTGTTCACTGACCTCAATAAGAACCTCAGCTGCTTTTTCAGGATCATTAGGTTGGTTGCCATCTATTTGATCCAAATGGGCTTGTTCTGATTCTCGCGCTGATTCATAAGCTTTAATCGGATGCTGAGGTGTTTTCACCGATCCTTTGGACAGGAAATTGGTGCGGAAGTATCCGGGATAGACTAACGTGACATTCACCCCGAAGGCTTTCATCTCTTCAGCCAATCCCTCGGTAAATCCGGCCACAGCAAACTTGGTGGAACAGTATACCCCAAATCCTGGGAAGTTGCCTACGTACCCGCCAATGGAGCTGATGTTGAAAATGTGTCCGAACTGTTGCTCTCGAAGCAGAGGGGTGGCATACCGAATGACATTCAGGGAACCAAAGACATTTACTGCAAAATTTTGTTTTACCTCCTTGTCAGACAATTCTTCTAAAGTGCCAATTTGGCCGTAGCCCGCGTTGTTGACAACCACGTCCAGTTGTCCGAAATGAGCAACTCCCCGGTCAATTACTCGCTTCACATCTTCGTCGTCGGTGACATCCATAGTCAAAGGCAAAAAGGTGTTGGATACGTCCGAAACCTTCTCCTTAAGGATGTCCACGGTTCGGGACGTAGCAACCACGCGATAGCCATTTTTTAACAATTTCTTGGCGAGCACCAGCCCTAATCCTTTGGAGGCTCCGGTGATGAACCATACTTTTTTTGCGTTCATACTTATTAGTCTGTTATTATGAAGCAAAGATGGTAAACAATCTGCTCTACGGCTTTTCCGAATCTACGAAGGTTATTACCAAATCTACGGATTTAAAGTAGACTATTTCACTTCGATGCACTACTACCGATACTGCGAATGGCGGTCACCGAAAATTTTTGACTCTTTACAAAACTTTTTTTAATGAACACCGTTCAGTGAATAAATAACGTTCATAAATTATGGGAATTGCCGAGCGAAAAGAACGAGAAAAGCAAGAGATGCGGGAACTGATTCTCTCTACCGCTACTGCTCTATTCCTGGGAAAAAATTACGATCAGGTAAGCATGCGGAATATTGCTGAAGCAATGGAGTATAGTCCAGCGACTATTTATCTTTATTTTAAAGACAAGAATGAATTGCTCTACGCCCTGAGCGAAGCCGGATTCAGAAAGTTTTTCGCTGAATTTCAGGGATTACCGCCCCAGCAAAATGCATTAGAGCGCCTTAGAGAACTGGGGCGTATCTATATCAATTTTGCTCTGACCAATCCAGTATACTACGATCTGATGTTTATCATGCGCGGACCGATGGAGTCGCATCGTACCGATGAAGAATGGGAATTGGGGATGAGTAGTCATCATATATTAACCCAAGTTGTAGCGCAATGTATTGAGCAAGGCTACTTCTCGGGTAAAGATCCGGATCGAGTATCTTTTATGGTGTGGTCTTTTGTCCACGGGGTGGTTTCATTCAAAATCAGAGACCGGATGAAAATGTACGAGCCCGAAGAGCACGAAGCCATGATTCATGATGCGCTCAGTATGTTTAACGAAATGCTAACTTGCCTTTAAAAATTTTTTTTACAATTGATGAACAGTGTTCATTTAATTAAATATGATAAGTTAACTAAACCTGTTAGAAGCTATGAACCGAATACTAATCGCAGTATTATTGGTACTAACCACTTTACCAACCTTCGGTCAAACTGCCTTAGATGATTACATCGAATTAGGGTTGAAAAACAACCAGCAGCTCATTCGGGAGCAGTTGAGTACCCAGTTAGCGGCCGAAAAAGAGAAAGAAGCCCGAGGGGGGTATCTGCCCAATGTAACCCTCGATGCTTCCTACACTTGGGCCCAGGGCGGCCGTGATATTATTGTTCCTGCTGGTGACCTGATTAACCCGGCGTATGAGGGACTTAATCAAGTACTGGGGGAAAACCGTTATCCTACTGACATTCCCAATTTCAATGAACAGTTTTTGCCCAACAACTTTCACGAGACCAAGATCCGTATTATTCAGCCCATTTTAAACAGTCGGATTTACTACGGTTATAAAGCACAAACTGCCCAGCGGTCGGCCCAGCAGGCGCAACTGGAAGCTTACGAAAATCAGCTTAGCAAAGGGATTAAAACCGCCTACTTCCAGCACCTGGCCGCTCGAGAGCAACTATCCATTCTTACCGACACCAAAGACTTACTGGAAGAATTACTACGGGTGAATCAGCGGCTGGTGGCTAATGATAAAGCTACTCCCGAGATTGTTTATGCGGCCCGGGCCGATGTAAGTGAAATAGAAAGTCAACTGGCAAACGCCCGCAAGCAGATAAATACTTCCCGTATCTTCTTCAACTATTTGCTAAGCCGAGATTTAGGGGCAAGCATTGTAGTAGATTCAGCTGCTGTAAATTCTTCTGAAACCATAGCTTCTTCATTAGATAATTTACAGCAGCAGGCACTCGCTGATCGGCACGAATTGGCTCAACTGCGCTACGGACTGGAAGCCAGCAATCTAGCGGTGAAACTAAACCGTAGTTACCTCTTACCTGAGATTACTGCCGTAGCTGATGTGGGTTTTCAGGGCTTTGACTACACCTTTGACGATAATCAGGACTTCTGGCTGGTGCAACTCGGACTGACTTGGCCTATTTTTCAGGGTGGACAAAACCGCAGCCGGGTTCAGCAAGCGGTGCTAGGGCAGCAGCAGCTAGAATCTGAAATAGTAGACCTTCAGCAGCGTATTGCACTAGAAGTATCTCAAACCTACTACGAATGGCAGGAAGCTCAGGAAACCCTGGAGTTCCGACAAGATGAACGGCAGTACGCTCAAGAAACTTTCCGAATCATCAGCAAAAAATATCGTCAAGACCAAGCAATTCTGGTTGAGCTCCAGGAAGCCCGGACCAATTTTACCACGGCTCAGCTTAGCGAAGCTATCGCCCGCTACGATCTTAAAATTAAAGAAGCTGCCCTGGAGGCAGCCATTAATCTCCCTTAAATACATTTTAGAATGAAAACTAATCGTTTAATTTTCTTCGGTCTTATCTCACTAGGCTTAGCCAGTTGCAAACAGGAATACGCCCAGCAAAGTGAATCAACCCTAACGACGACCAAACGAGTGGTAGTACAAGAGCTGGTTCCTGATGCTGAACCAATTACGTTAGTTGCCAGCGGCGTACTGGCCTCAGAATCGGAAATGAATTTGTCTTTTAAGGTTGGGGGCATTGTGCAATCAGTTCTGGTGCGAGAGGGGCAGTCTGTTCAACGAGGTCAACTACTAGCTAGACTTGACTTAGCTGAGATTAATGCTCAGGTATCGCAAGCGCGTACTGCATTGAAGAAGGCTGAGCGTGATTGGCAGCGGGCTGAAAGCCTTTATCGGGATACAGTTACCACACTGGAACAAAAGCAAAATGCAGAAACCGCTTACGAAGTAGCCCAGGCTAACCTAGAGATTGCAGAATTCAACCAACGCTACGCGACGGTAGTAGCTCCAGTGAAGGGCAAGATTCTCAAAAAAATGGTAGAACCCAGTGAGCTAGTTTCACCCGGTCAGCCACTGTTTGTGTTAGGCAGCTCGGGTAGGCAAGGGGCTCAGGTTATCAAAATTGGATTGGCTGACCAGGACATTGTGCAGGTAGCCCTGGGTGATTCGGCCCGGCTTAGTTTTGATGCTTTTCCACAGCGAGCCTACCCCGCCCGGGTCACCGAAGTGGCTGAGGCCGCCAATCCAGCTACGGGTACCTTTGAGGTTGAATTGACGCTAGACGCGCAGTATTACCCCGAACTCAAAAACGGTTTTGTGGGTAAAGTCGCGCTGTACCCCTCACTTACCCCCGCTCATATAAAGATTCCGATGGCTGCTTTGGTGGAAGGCGATCAGAGACAAGCCACCGTTTTTGTCTCAACTGATCGACAAACCGTAAAGCGTCAAAAGCTACCTGTTTCTAGCATCCACAGCGACTACTTCATTGTGACCGAAGACGTAGTGCAACCCTCAACCTGGGTAGTACTGGATGGCAATGCTTATCTAAACGATCTCGATAGTATTATAATTAGCAGTGTACAGTGAGCAGTTGATAATTGATAATTGAAAATGGATAGTGCGTATAGTCCACAGTCTACGGTCGACAGTCCACAGTGACTTGCTGTATGCAGAAATAATAACTGTGGACTATTGACTGTGGACTAGAAACCAATCCCCAATCCCCAATCCCCAAAACCCATGAAACTCCCCGAGCTTGCAATAAAGAATCAACAGTTTGTATACGTACTGATTGTGCTTGCGCTGTTTATTGGCATTCGCTCCTTTGTGTCTATGCCCAAATCGGAAGACCCGTTTTTATCCTTACCTAATTATACTATCATTGCGGTGTATCCCGGAACCAGTCCGGAAGATATGGAAGAGTTGGTCGCTGACCCTATTGAGGAAGTAATTGACGAACTAAACGAGATCACCGAAATCCGCACTGAGATCAGCAATGGTTTAGTTGTGATGCAGGTGGAGGCCGAGTTTGGTATTGACTATGATGATAAGTACGATGAAATTTTAGCCGAAGTAAATACGGTTCGCAATGAATTGCCCTCTAACCTTTACTCCCTAGAAGTCAGTCAATTTAAACCCGAAGAGCGGGTTGTCATTCAGCAATTTGCGTTGGTGTCCGAAGCTGCCTCCTTTCAGCAATTACACGATGTGGCCGAAGATTTAGAGGAAGAAATTGAGCAGTTGGCTTTTGTTAAGAAAACCGAAATTGAAGCTTTTCCGATAGAAGAAATCCGGGTAAGTGTCGACTTTCAGAAGATGGCCCAACTAGGCATTCCGTTGCGACAGGTACTGGGCATTTTACAAGGGGATAATGCTAACATCCCCGGTGGCGATATTGCTGCGGGCAACCTGAGTTTCAACATCCAGTCTACTGGAGGCTACGAATCCCTGGAAGACATTAGCAATACCGCTATTCGCTCTTCGGGTGGTCAGATTGTCTATCTACGCGATTTTGCCGAGGTCACTCACGATTACGAAGACGAACGCTGGAAAGCCCGATTTAACGGTCAACGTTGCCTGTACGTAAATGTGTACCAAAAGCGCAACACCAGTATTCTTAATTTATCCGATGAGTTGAAATTGGTAGCTGCTTCCTTTCAGGAAACGTTACCCGCCGAAGTTCAGTTAGTGACTGCTTTTGAGCAAGCTCCTGCCGTAGAAGCCCGAATTAGCGATTTTGTGAATAACCTATTGCAGGGAATTGTACTGGTGGGAGTGATTATCGCCCTGTTTTTAGGGTGGCGTCCGGCCCTGGTCGTCATGACAGTTATTCCCTTATCTATTGTTCTGGCGATCACGGTCTTAGACTTTTCGGGCTACGCCCTTCAGCAAATCAGTATCGCGGCCCTAGTGATTGCGCTGGGGCTACTGGTAGACAATGCGATTGTGGTGATTGAAAATATTGTACGCTTTCAACGCGAGGGTTACTCACTGCGGGAAGCGGCGGCAAAAGGAACCCAGGAGGTAGGCTACGCGATCGTTAGTTCTACGTTCACTACTGTGCTGGCTTTTGCCCCATTGGCGCTTTTATCCAGTGGTCCCGGTGAGTTTCTGCGTACTTTGCCGCTCACGGTTATCTACGCGCTACTAGCTTCCTTAATCTTGGCTTTGGCATTTACCCCTATCATCACCAGTCGGGTGCTACGGCCTTCCGCCAAGCAAAGCAAATTGACGACGAACGGATTGCGTTCTGAAGGTACTTGGATAAGTCGGCAGATAGATCGGCTTATAGCCCGAATCTATCGTCCATCGGTGGATTTTGCCTTACGGCGGGGCTGGATTCCGGTAGTAACCGGAGTTTTATTACTAGCGGGTGCGGGGGCCTTGTTTCCCAGTATTGGGGTCAGCTTTTTCCCGACGGCGGATAAAAGCCTACTGCTGGTAAGTATCGATTTGCCCTACTCAGCCAACATGATACGAACCGAACAGGCTGTACGCTACGTGGAAGAAGTGCTCGACACGACAGATTACGTACAAAGTTATACGGTAAACATAGGCCACGGCAACCCGCAAGTGTACTACAACCGTATTCCCGAAGAGTATAAAAAATACCACGGCGAAGTACTGATCAATTTTAAAGAATGGGACCCAGCTACCTTCTACGCTACGCTCGGGCAACTTCGCGATGCTTTTAGACAGTACTCCGATGCCCGGATCACCTTCCGGGAGTTAACCAATGGTGCCCCATTCGAGGCTCCGGTCGAGATTTTGTTGCTAGGCGATAACCTAGATACGCTAAAACGTATTGGCTACGATATTGAAGATATTATCCGTCGTACTCCGGGTACCCAAGACGTGGATAACCCGATGGCTTTAGCCAAAACTGATATAAAGGTGGCGGTTAACCGCGATAAGGCTTCCATATACAATATCTCACTGCTAGATTTAGATCAGACGGTACGAGCGAGCCTCAACGGTATTCAGGTAGACGAAGTGGTGCTGGCGGAAGATGATGAAACCTATCCAATGGTCGTACGAATTCCGTTCACCGACGAGCCTACCTTAGATGACTTTGGAAGAGTGTACCTGGCACGGAGCGACGGACAGTCGGTGCCGCTCCGGCAGGTAGCCGATATGGAATTTAAGGCAGAGTACGCAAAAATTTCCCATTTCAATACCACTCGCTCGTTGGGTATCACCGCCAATGTGGATGATCCGAACCGCACTAAAGATATTACGGAAGCTATTATTCCAGCATTAGAAAGTTACGAATGGCCAGAAGGATACAGTTACTATATCGGAGGTGAATATGAAACCCAGCAGGAAAGCTTCGGCGATTTAGGTACGCTATTAGCCGTTGCCCTACTAGGAATCTTTGCAATCCTGGTATTACAATTTCGCTCGCTGGTGCAACCGCTGATTATCTTCTCGGCTATTCCGCTGGCGGTGACCGGTTCATTTGTGGCATTGTTTATCACAGGATGGTCGTTCTCTTTCTTTGCCTTCGTGGGTTTTATCAGTCTTGTAGGAATTGTGGTCAATAACTCCATCATTTTAGTGGACTATACCAATCAACTGATGCGAGAAGGACTGGATAAAACTACTGCTATCCGGCAGGCCAGTGAACGTCGTTTCACCCCCATTGTGCTTACTACACTGACAACGATCTTAGGACTTATTCCGCTCACCTTTTCGGGCACCAACCTGTGGTCACCATTGGGCTGGACCCTGATTGGTGGGTTAGTCTCATCCATGCTATTGACGCTAATTATTGTTCCGGTGTTGTACAATTGGTTTACCAAAGAAATTAAGCAGGAAGCTATTGCTCAATAATTGAGTGTGCGACAATTTTGTAAAAGCCCAAAAAGGTATCATGTCCCCGAATGAGGCTTTGAGCCCGGTGCCCGGCGAATTCCGGTGGACGCCACGTGGGGTTTCCCCTCTAATATGTGGGGAACTCTGGAACAAGTCCGGTAAGATAGTATGCATATTTGCGGCAGCCCCGCTGTCGTACACCACTTTAAAAGTTATAGTCTGACAAGTTGAGATTTGTGAAAATATAATGCCGCTATTTTTTCGGCTCGCAAGGCGAAAAACGCAGTCACAGCTGAAGCTATGGTGAGGCCGGGCTGCGCAGGCTTTTTAACGCAGTGAGGTGGAAAAAGAGCAAGTCAGAATTCACAAGTCTTGGGTTGTCAGACTATAAATTATTTACAAGCAAAAAAAAGTCTTCAATGGAAGAGGTTGAATTAATTCAATCTTTTTTAGCCAATAAGTTCCTTCTTTTGTACATGGTATCACCACTAACTATACAATCGCAATGAACCGAATTATCGTATCAATCTTCGATAGCGAAGAAAATGCTTTCAAAGGACAATCTGCTTTAAAAGAGCTCCATCAAAACGGCGACATTAGTCTTTATGCATCGGCGGTGTTGAGCAAGAACGATCATGGCAAGGTCGAGATGAAAACAATATCAGAGAAGGGCCCACTGGGTACAAGAGTGGGATTGGTAGCGGGGGCCTTCATCGGTTTAATGGGAGGGCCAATAGGCATTGCTGTGGGTGCTTCAGTGGGTGCGCTGGGGGGTATGATTTACGATACAAATAATGCATCGCTCGATGCTGGCTTCATCGATGAGGTAGCGGCTGAACTTGAGCACGGCAAAACGGCAGTCATAGCGGAGGTAGAAGAGGTATGGACTACCCCAATTGACACTAAATTAGAATCTCTGAACGCTATCGTATTCCGCAGAAATCAATCAGAAGTAGTAGACGAACAATTGAGTAGGGAAGCAGAAGCAACCCAAACTGAAATCCTAGAATTAAAAGAAGAATTAGCGGACGCTAAAGCTGAGCATAAAGCTAAAATCGAGGCACAGCTAACCACTGCAAAAGAAAAAATGAAAACCCTAAAGGAAATAGCTGAGCGAAAGTTATCAGAACTAGTAGATGAGACCAAAGCCAAAACTACTGAGTTGGAAAAGCAGATAGCTTCTGCAAGTGAGCGCAAGAAGAAGAAGTTAGAAAAACGCAAAGAAGAACTTCAGGCCACTTTCAATGCTAGAAAAGAAAAGTTCGATTATGCGATTAATAAATTCAAAGACAACTTTGCCTAGTGAAACCGGGCTACAAAAAGGCGTTTTAATGTGAACAATGGGATGAGTATCCATGTAAGGATCTGATTTTCATTGCTTTGATGCTAATGGTTACACTTGTAAATCAATTTTCCAATCCGACTGTGAAATTGGGCAGGTATCCTTTTCAGTGTAGGGGAAAAAGAGTGCTAAAGTAAGAATATTAGCTGCTGGGCAATCCATTGTTCACGTTAAGATTTATTCGAATTCAATTCTTTCTTTAGCTTACTGTACCATTCAGGTGTTACACCAATAAAATCTGCGATATACTTTGCAGGTATCCTCTCGATTATCAGAGGATATTTATCACTGATATACTCCAAAAATTCTGAAGAGGTGTAGGTGAGCAAGTAGCTTCGCGCCTCAAAAACAGTTATGTAATCAAATAGTATGCGTCGTATAAAGAAATCATTGAAGTTCTTATCCGCCGCAACTAACTCATCAATTGAACTTCTATGAATTTTAATGATTTCACAGTTAGTGAAAGCTCTTAATTCGTACTTGGTAGGTTCCCCATTAAATAAACTATCTGGGGTTCCAAAAAACTCAAAAAGGTCGTGAAAATAAAACCAGATTACCCTAGTCTTGCCTGATTTTGAGGCCTGTGAACAAACACAACTACCAGACAAAAGGAAATAAGAGAACCTATTGACAGAGCCAAATGGTACTAGTACTTCACCCGTTTTAAGTTTAACCTTTTTACTTCTAGACACTATTTCTTCCCAAAGTGTATCGCTGACTGGAACCAGTTGCTCTATTCTTTCCCTGAGACGATCCATTACGTATTCATTTTGACGATTTACTCACGGGGAAAATCGTGATAGATTATATTTCCTAAATAAGTACTACCTCTATTCCCTTGCGAGATTTGTACAAAATCAACACTGAAGCTTCTGAATCGGCCAGGAGGTAACTTACATTTTTTGTGTTTCAGTAACCTACGCCTACCTCGGTTTTCACTGATGTAGGACTACTGAGTACTTCAATATTCTGTTCTTCCATCATTTGATTAATGGTGGGTAAACGCTCGTTCAGCAGGTTTTGCAGTGCGGTAATTTCCTGATCAATCTGAGCCGAAACTTCTTTTTTGTAGGTAATCGCTTGCTCGGTAGGCCGAAAATCCCCAGCGGATTCATGCGTAGCCAAATAGGCGAGACGGTTGTTCAACTTAATACCAAAATTGAGGGGGTCTTGATATGCTTCATTACGGGTTTCGTGAATATTGTTCTCGATGATGGTCATTTCATCGTTTAACTCCTTAGTAGCTTTTAAAATAGTTTCGCTATTGGGATTATCCTTTAGCTTTTCTTTCACGTAGTCCAAATCTTTCCGCAAGTTGCGAATATCGATGACGGCCTGATGAGCCTCAGACAATTTGTTACGTACATCCATCAGGAAATCAAACTGGGCTTGCAGATCCTCCTGGCTACTATTCACGCGTGGGTCTTTCAAGATTTCAAAAGCTTGCTCTTGGCTTTCACCGTTGAGAGTCAGTCGGGCTTTATACGTTCCTGGTGTGGCTGTGGGACCATCGGTATTGGATGAGTAGAGAATCAACCCTTTGAATGACACCGCATCGGGATAGCGCATATCCCACACAAACAGGTTGCTACCCTTTCTTGCCCAAAGCTTTTCTTTAGGGTTCGTTACTTTGGTACTAAATGATTTAATGACCTCATTATTCTCTTCCAAAATATCCAAGGTTAACACATCCGTGCTATCGGGCTTTTCTTGCAAATGATAGTAGATCATCACTCCTTCTGGGTGGTTTTTACCGTGTAGCAATGCATTATATCGATCTCGCCCTTGCTGCTTCATCCGATAACTGGGCTTAGACTGAAATAGGTAAAAATTGGCTTGCGCCACCGTTTCGTTTAGTTGATGCAATGGAGTTAGGTCGTCAATCATCCAGAAACTGCGACCCTGAGTGGCTACAATCAGGTTGTTGTCCCGCACTTGCAGGTCAGTAATAGGTACTTTGGGTAAATTAAGCTGAAACGGTTTCCAGTTGATCCCATCATCAAAAGAAACGTACATGCCGTACTCGGTTCCGGCGTAGAGTAAACCATCTCGCTTAGGGTCAGCCCGCACCACCCGGGTGAAGTGCAGGTTGTCAATTCCCTCGGTGATCTGCGTCCAGCTTTGTCCGTAGTCGGTAGTTTTGTACAGATACGGCTGAAAGTCGCCACTCTTATAGCGGGTTCCGGCTACGTAGGCTCCGCCTCGCTGGGTAGGGTGAATGTCAATTGAGTTCCACATAATATCGCTGGGAGCACCAGCGGGAGTGACATCTTCCCAATTTCTACCACCGTCCTGGGTCAAGTGCAGTAGCCCATCATCAGAACCTGTCCAGAGTTCACCTTCTTGGTAGGGACTTTCATTAGCGGTTAAAATCGTTGCGTAGAATTCGACCCCGGTATTATCCTGAGTAATTGGCCCGCCGGATGATACCATCGTTTCGGGTACAGCCCGGGTGAGGTCAGGACTGATCGTTTCCCAGCTTTCGCCTTCGGTAGTGCTTACATGAACCCGGTGGGAGAAAGCGTAGAGCTGGTCTGGGTTATGATGAGAGAAGAAAGTGGGGAAATTCCAGTTAAAGCGGTACTTCATCACTTCCACTCCGGAACCCGCCGGATTGAGTGGCCATACGTTGATAGAGCGACGTTGATTATTCGCGTGGTTGTGGCGGTACAAGTAACCTTTGTAGTTACCACCGTAGATAATGTTATTATTCTCTGGATCGATAGCATGGTAAGCACTTTCACCCCCCGCAGTTACCTCCCAATCATCTTCGGTGATAGCCGGACCATCCGAGCGATGCGAGATACGAATCGAGGAATTATCTTGTTGAGCCCCGTAAATTCGGTAAGGAAAATGATTATCCGTAGCGATACGGTAAAACTGGGCCGTGGGCTGATTGTGGTAGGTCGTCCAACTGTCCCCACCGTCGGTAGAAACCTGGGCACCACCATCGTCGGCAATAATCATCCGGGTATTATCGTCCGGGTCAATCCACAGGTCATGGTGGTCGCCGTGGGGGGCGCGGTGCAGGGTAAAGGTTTTCCCGCCGTCGGTAGATTTAGCGTAAGAGACATTCATCACGTACACCTTATTTTCATCCTGAGAATCGGCAATGATGCGGGTGTAGTACCAAGCGCGAGAGCGCAATGCTCGGTCGCTATTAATCTTCTCCCAGGTTTTTCCCGCATCATCTGAGCGAAAAACCCCGCCATCTTCGGCTTCAATCAGTGCCCAAACCCGATCAGAGTTGACCGGAGAGACAGTGACGCCAATGATGCCGCGAGGGGAGCCCGGCATATTATCTTTTTCAGTCAGCTTCTCCCAGGTTTCACCTGAGTCAGTGCTTTTCCAAAGGTCAGAACCGGGGCCACCGCTGGAGAGGCTGTAGGGGGTTCGGTGTACGTTCCAGGTGCTGGCGTAGAGAATACGGGGGTTGTTTGGATCAAGTACTAGGTCTACCGCTCCGGCATCAGCATGGGCGAATAAGATTTTATTCCAGGTTTCACCGCCATCGGTACTTTTGTACACTCCCCGCTCTTCGCTCGACTGCCACAGATCACCCATGGCGGCTACGTATACAATATCCGGATTGGTGGGATGTACCCGTACCCGCCCGATATGGCGGGTATTTTTTAGTCCGATGAACTTCCAGGAATTTCCGGCATCGGTAGACTTCCAAACTCCAAAATTAGAAGATACATTGCCCCGGATAGTTTTTTCCCCTAAACCAGCGTAAATCACATTTGGGTCTGACTCAGCCACTGCAACTGAACCTACTGATCCCCCGAAGAAGCCGTCGGATATATTTTTCCAAGTAGTGCCACCGTCGGTTGTTTTCCACACTCCCCCTCCAGTGGAGCCAAAGTAATAGGTATCCCGATCACTGGGTATGCCCGTTACCGTACCCGAGCGTCCGCCCCGAAATGGGCCAACCAGTCGGTACTGAATGGCATTGTAGAGCGAATCGTCAAAGCTGACTATTGAGGCTGACTGCTTTTTCTTGCGCTGGGCAATAGTGTCTAAAGTAAAAAAGCAAACTAAGGTTAGGATAAGTAATAAAGTAGATCGGGTTCGGTTCATAGTAAGCATAAGTTTATTCTAAAAAGCTTAGAAATTCTAAGATAGTCAACGGTCTATCGCTTTGCAATAGTTACCCAAAAGTTAACTTATCACTCATGCCAATTAGTGATTAATTTGGAGGCATAACCACTCAATATGAGGAGATAATTCTGAAACTGGCATTAGCGGAGGCAGTAGTGGTGGTACATCTTACGTAATCGGGAAAGATTTTAGTGTGATTGTAGATCATTAGGTATAACCGAACACTCAGGAATGCGAATAACCGGTTGAGAGGGGTGAAAAAGTCTCTGTTAGGGATTTACGTAGAAACTTGATTAATCAAGTTCCTGACCTCATTATTAACCTAATATCTTAACCCGTTGTTAAGATATGCGGATACTTCGCTAGCGGTTTGTTTGGCACTGCGTCCCACTCCAATGAGAGTGGCCGAAGCGAATCCAGTCCAACTTCCGTAGCCTACTAGCCATAGACCGTCTACCTTTTCGGCTTTGGTTCCCTGAGTAGCTACTTTACCATTGCTTTCTACTATGCCTAAAGAATTTAAATGGTCAAGAGCCGGGTGGAAACCAGTACAAAATATTACGGCATCTACAGTTTCTTCTCTACCATCTGAACAACGAACCCCTAAGGAAGTAAATTCTACGAAGGGGCGTACTGCTTGGTACACCCCCCGTTGACGTGCCTGCCGTACCGAGGGTACCATTACTATATTACCTAACGATGGGGGAGTATAAGTTTTCCCTTGCTTACGTGCCTGATAAGCGGCACTGGCGTAATCAAATAAATCGCGACCTGTAACCTCATCGGGTAAAAACTGGGGTTCGTTGAGGGTTACCCAAGTAGTGGCTTGGGCTACTTGACTTACTTCTGCCAAAATTTGTGCTCCTGAGTTGCCTTCTCCCACCACTAGCACCCTTTTATCTTGAAAAGGCTCGGAGGTACGATAGTCCGCAGAATGTATTGTAGAACCCTGAAAGTTAGCTTGTCCGGGGAAGGGCGGAATATATGGCTTTTGAAAGGAGCCAGTAGCGCTAATTATTGCTCGACTACGATACTCCCCTCGGGATGTGGCCAGCACAAATTTGCCCTCTCTTTGCCGGACTGTTTCTACCGTGACTGAACGTTCTATTGGTAATTGGTACCACGTTTCATACGCTTCCAGATAACGAATAGTGTCATCCCGGCTAGGGTAGTAATCTGACCCACCGGGCATCAGTACGCCCGGCAGTGAACTCCACTGTGCTGGGGAGAAGAGTCGTAAGGATTCCCAGTAGTGCAACCAATTGCCTCCGGTTCGTTTTTGCTGATCTAGTACAACATAATCTAAGTTCGTCTTGCGTAAGTAGTAGCCTACTGCCAAAGCACTCTGTCCTCCGCCGATAACGATGACATCTTTAGTAGACTGTTTCATATAGTTGAATAGTATGTGTGATTAAATCGTAAAGTCAGGTGTTCTAGGGCGTGTTGACATTTAATCTAAACGACGATTTTGGCGCTATTTTCACCCACTTTACGTTACTTTCGGCAGCCGATACTTAGGCCACCGTGGCGCGGCATCGTCCTTCTCAAGTGCCTTAATTGGGCAAAAATAACTCTCAAAATCCTTTGTTATCTCAAATGTCAACACGCCCTTGCAAAAGTGAAACACGTACAGCAGGTTATCCCTTACTAACGAACGATAGCTGTTTGCTAGAAGATTAATTTACTAGAGAAAAACAATATAGCATTTCAGTAGCAATCTGTTTGCTCCGCTCATCATAAAGGTTAGCTTCTTGAGGGGTGCCATCGGCTTCTTTGGGATCATCGTAGGGTAAAGAAAGCTGCAGTGTGGCCCCAGGAACAAACGGGCAAGCTTCATCTGCTTGCGAACAAGTCATAATGGTGGCAAAGTCTTGCTTAGGATTAGGAGGATCATTGTACTTTTTAGAAAAAGCTTCCTGGACAAGATTGCTATCGTCTAAGCTAACCTGATAGCGGGGGTTATCTCCTTCGGTCATTTTATCAATTGTTAATCCTGCCCGCTGTAAGGCCGCTACCGCTCTTGGATTGAATGCAGTAGCTTCGGTTCCTCCAGAAAAGGTCTGAACCTTCGGTATTTGGTAGTAGTAAGCACCTACACTTGCCCAAATTTGCCCCATGTGGCTACGGCGCGAATTATGCGTACAAATAAAAATGAGTTTTACCTCTTGGTTCTTATCCTGCTTTTCACGAATGAACACTGCTAACTCCTTTAGGGCTTGTTTACGTTCATCGGGAATATGATTAAAGCGTTGAGTGGCTTCTTGTATATAGTTCATAACACCGCTATTTAGGCTAAGTTCTGAGTGGGAAAAGAGTACGTTGCAGTTACTAGCAAGAGAGTTACAATCGCTACAACAGTAGTTAATAGGTACGTCTTCTACAATACTAGGCAGAGAAAAAAGTCAGCCAGACGAGCTATTAAGAATGACTCAACAAAAACCTTAGTGTGAGGGTAGATCAGTGATGTTTATCTCTAGTAAGCATTCAAACTCCCGGGCAAAGTCTACGGAGACCCGGGCATGAACCGCACCCTGGCGGTCGAGAAAACGCTGCTGACCCTGCAACGCAAATACGCCTTCGTGCCAGATATTGGGGTGAATGTATAGTCCCTGATTACCCTTGAACCAAAAGCAAACAAAATCTTCGGGCTTCACATTATCGCCCGGCAATGCCAATGGCACTACGAACGGAGCCTGGTCTAAAGGAAAAAATAGTTGCCCACCATCGGGATGATAATTGGAGTGCCAGAGTAACAATTGCTCTGGCTTATTATCATGGTTTTCACTTGCTTCCGTATGCTCAGTTCCATAGTCGAGGATATAGTGTCCGCCTACCGCTGAATTGCGTCCGTACAGAATATCTCCTTTCCATTCAGCGATAAACGTTCCTTCGGTAGTGCCACCCTCATCACCACTATCGGTATCTACCGGACGCCAACCTTGGGCCGGCCATCGGACAATTTCAATGTCCACCTTTTCCGGATCATCTACCAGGTAGCCGTAACCCTCCAGTACAGAGGGAGTAGCTTCTATCAAAGGTATCTGGACTCGCTTCAGATTAGTCGGTAGATCAGGGTTCAGATAATCAGGCATGGTTACACAGATTAGTTATTATTGGCCACTTTTGCCCTTAAACAGGCTTCCGACAAGTTATACCAATAAGACTTTCCCCTCGGTTATCTAATATCCGGGGTTTTGTACTAAGAAACCTTCTTCGCTAGAAGCCCCATCAATAGTTCTTTGGGGAACTGGAAATAGCCTTTTGTTAACATCACTATCGGTTTTGCCTGTCCAAGAATCCTCGTATTTACCAAACCGGATTTGGTAGTTTCTTCTAAAGCCTTCCCAGTAGAGTTCAAAGCCCGTTTCGCGGAATAATATATCCAGATCAATAGAAGTCAACGGCTCCGGGGTTTGTTCGGGGCGGGCGGTGCGGGAAGTCCGCAAGGTATTGATATCAGCTAATGCTCCAGCCATATCACCTTTCCGCAGCTTGGCTTCGGCTCGCATCAAGTAGATCTCCCCTAACCGAATTAAGACAATATCCACGCCGCTATAGCTACAGCAGTTGGGGGCGGTACGGCTGAACTGATACTTAGAAAAGCGGTGGCCGGTGTTATGCAGACTACCTTCGGCGCTAAAATCGACCCGGAGGGTATGGTCAACGTACTGGAGGTTGGCTCCGCTGGTTCTTCGGTTCACCACTGGATAAATCCGTACTCTTCCGTCGTCGCACATTAAAATATTGCCCCCTTCATCTTTTCTAGGGCCCCAGATCACCCCGCGAATGATGCCCCGGTCAATTTCAAACTCATCGGTGGCTACGCAATAAAAATGGTCTGAGTCATCTCCCGGGGTTACGCCGCTCAGGTCTTGCAGTTCTTCGGGTACGATGGTGTTTTCTTGAAAGAAGCGGGCATCGGCCTCCGCTGCGTCCACACTACCGTAGGCATCGGCCCAGGTTTGAATAAAATCAGGGGTAGCGGCTACCGCATCGGTTCCCCGGGTGTTGGGGAATTCGGGTCGGGGAACTTGGTCACCCGAGATAGACCAGTAGGCCCATCGGCTGTGCTCGGTTTGGAGTACCCCGCGCTGGTCAAGAGAAAATATAATTTCCGGGTTGCTCTGGTTGTCATCGTTGAACAAGTCAAAGTATTCGGGAGACAGGGAGTAGGGGCCCGCGATCAGTTCGTTGGTGTATTGTATCACTCGATCCAGATCCGCCTCCGAAAATTCGGGTGTACCGTAAGGATCACGGTACACAGCAGCATTTAAGTACAGGCGGGCCAGCAAGGCCTTTACGGCGTCTTGCGATAACCTGCCTGGCCCGTTATCATTATTCAGCTCGTCTACCACCGACAAAAGTTCACCTTCAATATAGGTCACTGCTTCGGGTCCCCGTAAGATCTCAGATAGTTCGTCGGAGCTTTCTTTTCGGAACACTAAGCCCCAATTATCCAGGGCTAGCATATTAAGATAGGCCTTCATGGCGATCATTTCGTTGAGTGCGTCTTGAGCCCGAGCATCGTTGGCATCGGCTTCCTGATGTAATCGTTCCTCGGCAATTACCGCCCGGGAAAGCGTTAATGTGATAAAGTTCCACGAATCCCCCACCAGGCTATTGCCGGGGGTCATCAGGTGCTGGTGGACTGCGATGAACTTGCCTCCATCAAACCAGTCGGTACCTCCCCGGTAGGGAAGGATGCCTTCGTCGGAGGCCACTTCCTGAAGACCAAAATTGGTCGTGTGCAACCACACTTGTCGTAACATGCCATACACGGGGGCAATTGACCCACTCACCAGTTCGGCTTGTCCGGTTCCGGTCAGGGACTCATCCAAAATTTCTTCTTCTAAGTCGGTACAGGCCAGAAAGGTGAACAAGAATAGGAAGATGGGTAAGGTCTTATAAAATCTTATATTTTTCATGGTATTCAGTATTCTAGTAGTAAGTAACGTTTTGTATCCTGATTATCCGATAAAATCTTACAGTAGTCGCGCGGCTTATCCTGGTATTAAAATGAGACATTCAGACTGAATAGAAAGGTTCTTGCCCGAGGGTAGGTGAAGCGGTCAATCCCAAAGGTTTGAATTTCGTCCGAAGCGTCTCCGGTATTCACTTCCGGGTCAAATCCCGAGTAATCAGTGATGACGAATAGGTTTTGTCCCGTCACTGCTAGGCGGATCGATTGAACTGCGTTGCCTAAACCTATCTTTTCGGGCCGTAGGTTGTAGGCAAGGGTAGCGTTATTTAATCGTAAGAAGGAGCCGTTTTCTAAATAGCGGGTAGACACGGTATTCGCATTACTTAACAGCTCATTGGGGTACTGCACGGCAAAATCAGTAGTGTTATTCGACCGGGCCAGTAGGGCCTTGTTAAACAGGGTCATGGTCGTATGGTTGTACACCTCGTTTCCGGCTACCCCGTTGAAGTTCAAATTCAGTGAGAAGGATTTGTATTGGGTATTGAGGTAAAAAGCGTACATAACTTCCGGAATGGCACTGCCTACCACGCTACGGTCATCGTCTAGTACTTCTCCATCGTTGTTGGTGTCCCGGAAGTCGTTCAGGCCAGTTTCAGGGTTAATACCATCAAACTGAAGCATGTAGAAGGCTCCCAAAGGTTGACCATTGATGTAGCCATTGATTGTGGCTCCCGTCTGGCCGGAACCCCGGGCTGCCCCGGTAGTCAGTACCGAATAGGGTGAATCTTCTACCCGGTTTTGGATGTAGGTGATATTGCCACCAATATTGTAGGAGAAGTCCCGCTGTATATCGCTTTGGTAGTCTAGGGCAAACTCAATACCGTTATTCTGGATAACCATATCGGGAATATTGTTCCAGTACGTAGAGGTAGGCTCCACTGGGTCGGGGGGAACCACTTCCAACAGTATGTTAGACGATGTCTTACTAAAGTAATCCAAGGTTCCGGTCAAACGGTAATCAAGAAAAGCAAAATCAACTCCTATATCTACTTGGGAAGACACCTCCCATTGTAGATTGGGGTTGGCCAAGCGGGTGAAGACAATTCCGTAGGGATAACCATCAATGGTAGTGGCATCGGTCTCTATGGGATAGGTATTGAGACTACCACCTCCGGTTATTAATCGCTCTTCAGAAAAACTGGCTTCGGTAATTTTAGGAGGAATTTCCTGGTTACCCGTTTGCCCCCAGCTAGCCCGTAGTTTTAGATTATCGAAAATCGAGTTGCCCATAAAGTTTTCGTTGCTAATGTTCCACCCTACGGCAAAGGAAGGGAAGTACCCGTACTTGTTATTATCGCCAAACTTAGAAGACCCATCGGCGCGAAGGGTGGCGGTAAGCAGGTACTTATCGGCGTAGCCGTAGTTTACCCGGCCAAAGAAAGACTGTAGCTCGTTTCTGAAGGCCGCCGAACGTACCGTGGTGGGATACTCATCAGTACTGGTCTGATCCTGGTAGCGGGGTTCAATGTTGTTATCGGCAAAGCCCCGATACGTAAATTCCCGTTCCTCATCCAAAAAGTTTTGGTACGAATGTCCTCCCAGGAGCGTAAAGCTGTGAACGTCATTGTTCCACACATAAGTAAGCGTGTTCTCTACCAGTTGATTCGTATTGCCACTAAGAGTACTTATCAAAGAACCATCCGAAACATTGGACTCATTAACCACCTCGGGAAAGGGTTGGTACTGCCGATCCCGAGTGGTAGCCGAATAATCAACCCCTAGGTTCAATTTATAGGTCAGGCCCTCGATAATTTCTATGGACGGCGAAATGGCGGCCAGAATCCGGTTATTGATCGCTAAATCGCTGTAAAGATTATACCGCTGAATTGGATTTAGGGCATTGGTATTCAATAAAGTAGGTTCACCATTGGTGAACGGCGGGATCGTAGGGTTCAAGTTCAGCATATCGCTGATCGTGCCGTTGATCTCGGGGCGTAGATTCTCGGTACGAGCGGCCGTAAGGTTATAATCTACCTTTAATCTACCATTGAATGCCTGCTGATTGATGTTCAGTTTTCCGGAGTAACGTTCTAGATTACTATTCCTCAAAATACCTTCCTGATTTTGGTAGCCCACCGAGGCGAAATAGGAAAATGCCTCGCTGGTAGCCCCGCTCAATGATAAATCAATTGTACTCGAGACTCCGGTTTGGCTCAACTCATCTTGCCAATCGGTATTTCCCCCAAAGTCTTCCAGCGTTCCTCCTACGGCTACTACCTGTCGGCGAAACTCATCGGCATCAAACACATCTATTCTATTGGCCATAGAAGATACAGCCGTGGAGGCGTTTAAACTCAATTGAGGTTTTCCTTGCCCTTTTTTGGTAGTGATGACAACTACCCCGTTGGCCGCCCGGGAACCGTATACGGCGGCGGCACTGGCATCTTTGAGCACGTCAATACTCTCTATATCGTTCGGGTTGAGAAAATTTAGGGGATTGGACTCCAGGCCAGTAGAAGAATTATCTAGCAAAAAACCATCAATCACATACAGGGGTTGGGTTCCAGAGCGCAAGCTGCCAATTCCCCGAATGATCACATCTTGGGCGGCACCGGGTTCACCACTATTCGTCGCAATAGAGACTCCCGCCAATTTACCCTGAATAAGTTCTCCGGGGTTGGTAAGTACCCCATTGTTAAAGTTCTCCCGGTTGATCGAAGCTACCGCCCCCGTCACATCCGACTTTTTTTGAGTGCCGTACCCAACCACTACAATCTCATTCAATTGTGCAGCGTCTGACTCTAACTGGACGGTGATTGATGACTGCCCGTTCACCGAAATCTCCACAGAGAGGAACCCTACGAAGGAAATAGTCAGAATATCATCAGCCTCGGCCTCAATGGTAAATTTCCCGTCCATATCAGTAATTGTACCGTTGTTTGTACCTTTCACCAAAATGGTGGCACCGGGTAGGGGAGCGCCCGTTTCGTCGGTCACCGTACCTGAGATGGGTAAGGCAGCTACGGCATCATCTGAAGACACCGAGGTACTAAAAAATACGTCTTTGTAAAAACTTTTAGACGAAGCTTGGGATGGGTGGACAATAAATCCTGCCCAGACAATCAGACAGGCAGAAGCCCATATGAGCGTTGATGATCGTAGTAGTAAATACATTAATTTGGGGGTTATTTGGCTAAAATTGGCTATCAGTTGTATACTGTAATAAGTTGACGAAAGTAGTCCAAATACCCCCAAGTGGTGTTAATGAGATGTTATGTTTGCATTAAGCAACTGTTGCGTTTGTTACCGTAAAGTTATTCTTTAAGATAAAAGTGGGCGATAGCTATTTTTGGGTGGTTCGCTGCTCGTAATAATGGTAAAGTTTACTTGGGAACTTTCTAAGTAGGAGTGTATATTGAACCACTCATAATCAATATTTTTTTACAGCCATTCCTTCACACTGCCACCACTTTTACAAACCACCTCTTGAATACCCCAAACCTTCCTCCTCGCTGTTTAGCAATAATATTGACGCTAATCAGTGTGTTTTCTACCCCAGTAGCTTTTGCCCAGCATGCGGTATTGTCAGGATTGGTGTTAGATGAAAGTAGCCATGAGCCTCTGGAGTACGCCACCGTAGGATTATGTCAAGCTCAGGATTCTTCCATCTTAGAAGGAACAGTCACCCAAGTTGATGGTTCCTTTGAAATGTCTGATATTGAACCAGGTACATATTTGCTTCAAGTACAGTTCATTGGCTTTGAGCCAGCTTATGTCGCTGCATTTAGTTTACGAGCCAATGAACAGAAATCACTCGGTGACATTTCGCTGAAAGCCACTCAAGAACTGTTAGAAGAAATTTCAGTAACTGGACAGCGAGCATCGGTGTTTCACAAAGTAGATCGACAGGTTTATCGGGCGGATCAGTTTCAAGCGGCTACCGGGGGTACAGCTACCGATGTTTTACGGAATATTCCGTCACTCGCTATTGATGCAAATGGTAATTTGACAGTAAGAGGGTCATCGGGCTTCACCATCTTGCTTAACGGTAAGCCTATTCAGAGCGACCCTTCCCTAATTCTTAGTCAGTTACCCGCCAACGCAGTAGAGGATGTGGAAGTGGTAACCGCTCCTTCGGCTAAGTACGATCCGGAAGGAAAAGCGGGCATCATCAACATTATTACCCGGCAGGGAGCAGCCGATGGATTATATCTATTAGTGAATGGTCGTGGGGGTTTACCCAGCATTGAAGACTATGACTCTGCCGAGCCTTCGCCCCGCTACGGTGGGGATTTTACCCTGAACTATCGTAAGAATAAGTGGGATATTTCAGTAGGGGGAAGTTACCTACGCTACGATATCGGTGGACGAAGGGAAGGGGATGTATTCACTATCATCGATGATACGTTGACCCGCTTTCCTTCTGATGGGGAGCGAAGTTTTGATGAACGAGCGTACACCGGACGAGCAACTATCGCCTATACCCTGAATAAATCTAACTCATTCAGCTTAGGAGTTTACGCTGGAAAGCGCAGTAAAGACCGAACGGCGGATATTCTGTACAACAATTTTAAAGTATACCTACCCGAACAGGATACCTTCAATCGGGTGACCTACTTTAACGAAAACCTACGAATCCGTCGGGGCGACTTTCTGCTGGGTAGTCTGGATTACTACCATACCTTTGCTAACCAAGCTAAACTTAGCACGTCGTTGCTCTATGAGTACACTATGTTGGGCGGCCCGACTACCAATCTAAATCTATCTTGGCCTGGATTGCAAGATACGTTACAAGATCAGTTTAATACGAATGACAATCCTTTGCACGGTGTTCGTTTCCAGGCTGATTATATGCATCCGCTGAGCAATGGAACTCTGGAAGCGGGCTATCAGTACCGTTACCTCGATCATACTGGCAACTTTGTGTACCAAGAGCGGGAGATTGGTACGAACCGCTTTGAGCTTATTCCGGAGTTTTCCAGTCAGGTCGACCTGACTCGACAGATTCATTCAGTCTACGGGTTATACAGTAGCCAGTGGAATCAGCTGACTTATTCGTTGGGAGCAAGGGTTGAAGTGATGGATCGTAATTTGCTGCTAACCAACGCTTTTGTGGATACTACTTATCGCTACGATTTTATTCAATTGTACCCATCGGCCAATCTGATTTATCAGCTTACCGATCAGTTTAGTTTTAAAGCCGCTTACAGTCGGCGGGTGGAGCGAACCACTACCTTCAAGATGAATCCTTTTCCGGAGCGGGAACATTCGGAAACCCTGGAGCAGGGTGACCCAACTTTACGTCCGGAGTTCATCGACCTGATAGAAGCGGGGGTTGTGAAAGACTTTGGCGATCATTCCGTATTTGCCACCACCTACTTTCGCCACGTGGAGAATCTGATCAACCGGGTGAATACGGTCTTCAACGATACCATTCTGAACCGAATTTATTCTAACGTAGGGCAGGGGCAGTCATTTGGCTTGGAGGCGGGACTAGAGCTTAACCCTACTTCTAACTGGCAGCTTTACGCCGGGGGTAACCTGTATCGTTACAGCATTGATGGTACTTTTGATGATCGTCCAGTGAATACCCAGAGTTGGATTTATTCCATTAATGCTAATACCACGGTAAAACTAGCTCCAACCTGGAACCTTCAGTGGACGTTTAACTACCTTTCGGCCCGGAATACTGCCCAGGGCGAGGACTCTCGCTTTTTATCTCCTAATCTTACCGTAAAGAAAAGTTGGCTCGAGGGAAAAGTGACGGCTACTGCTCAGTGGCTCAATATGGACATGGGCTTACTCCCTACCAATGAACAGCGGATTAGCACTTGGCAGGCAGGAGAGTTTTTTACCACCACCAATTACGTATACGAGGTAGATGTTATTATGCTTAACCTAAGCTACCGAATCAATCAGCCCGCCGGAAAGTCGAAGTTTATCAAAAGTGAATTTGGTGAGAAGGAATTTTAGAACGGAAGTCCTTAAGCGATGGGGTTTGAGGAGAATTACTACAATCCATGCGAAAGAAGTCCGGCAGAAATAATAATAAATGTCTAATGCCGAATTAGTAATTATCTTATTCGACCGTTCTCGTATTTAGTTTATTAGCCGCTAACAGCCAGCCTTTTATGTGCAAATGTTTGTGTATTACTCAACGTTTTAGATAACAATGCCGTAATTTCGCGGTTGAAACCATATGAACACCACACAATTACCAGTGACTACCACACCAAAAACTAAAAGAAGAAAGAAAGTACCAAACCCACTAAAAGAAGTTCACGGCAAGCAGCGGGTTATTCTCAAGAACGTTCATCCTCAAGTAGACCACAACCAGTTTCCCACCAAGCGGTCGGTGGGCGAACCCGTCGAGGTAACCGCTGATATTTTCTCTGATAGCCATGATGCACTACGGGCTTTTGTCCGCTATCGTAAGGTGGGCGAACGACAGTGGCAAGAAGTTGCCATGAACCCTTACGTCAATGATCATTGGTCAGCTACCTTTGTGCCCGATTCCCTGGGTTTCTATGAATTTAGCGTCTATGGTTACGTCGATCACTACGCCTCCTGGCAATATGGCCTGAGCAAAAAACACCAAGCAGGGCAAGACCTATCGGTAGAAATGTTGATCGGGGCTGAGATACTGGAAACAATCGCCAAAAACTGTGAGGGAAGTGATCAGCATCGTTTGTATGATATTGCCAATCGGTTTCGCAATACCTTTGACCCCGATGGAGCAGTAGCCGTAGCCACTAGTGAAGACACGCTAGCACTGGTAACCAAGTACTACGACCGAAGTAATGCTACTCATTATCCCACTACAATCCGTGTTGAAGTAGAGCGCAAGAAGGCTTTGTTTAGTACTTGGTACGAGTTTTTTCCTCGTTCTACCTCCCGGGAGAGAGGAAAGCACGGTACGTTTAAAACCTCTGCTGAAATTCTTCCCCGTATTGCTGAAATGGGGTTTGATGTAGTGTATCTGCCCCCCATTCATCCTATTGGAAAAAAACATCGCAAAGGTCTGAATAATGCGCTAACCGCTAATCCGGGCGATCCGGGTTCTTGCTGGGCCATTGGCTCCGACGAAGGTGGGCATAAATCGATTCACCCGGAGTTAGGTACATTAAAAGATTTTCAGGATTTTATCTGGAAGGCGGGAGAATACGATATTGAAGTAGCGATGGATATTGCTTTTCAGTGTGCTCCTGACCACCCCTATGTGGAAGCGCATCCGCAGTGGTTCAAATGGCGACCCGATGGCACCGTTCAGTACGCCGAAAATCCACCCAAGAAATATCAAGATATTTTGCCACTCAACTTTGAAACGGAAGATTGGCAAAATCTCTGGCAGGAGCTCAAAAGTGTAATCACCTACTGGATAGATAAAGGAATCAAAATCTTTCGGGTAGATAATCCGCATACCAAATCGTTTAAGTTTTGGGAATGGTGTATCAAAGACATCCGTACAAAAAATCCGGAAATTATCTTTTTAGCGGAAGCGTTCACCCGCCCCCGGATTATGGAATGGCTGGCAAAAATTGGCTTTAACCAGTCGTATACCTACTTTACTTGGCGGCAGAACCCCTACGAACTGCGGGAGTACATGTTAGAATTAATCAAAGGGCCAATGCGGGATTATTTTCGTCCCAACCTCTGGCCGAATACGCCTGACATTCTCACCCCTGATCTGGTTCACGGCGGAGAGCCTGCCCACATCATGCGGTTAATCCTGGCAGCTACCCTATCATCCAACTACGGAATGTACGGGCCAGTGTATGAGTTCGGCATCAACACTCCGTATCCAGGAAAAGAAGAATATCTAGATTCGGAGAAGTATGAAGTGAAGCACTGGGACTGGGAGGCTGAAACCCGTATCCGAGAAATAGTCACCATTATTAATCGGGTTAGAAAGGAAAATCCGGCTCTGCAAAGTACCGCCAATGTGGTATTTGCTGAAATCCAAAACGATCAGATGATTGCTTACGCCAAAAAAGACCAGGCAAGCGGGAACATCATGTTTATGGTAGTGAATATGGATGCGTATAATTCCCAAAGTGCCTACGTAAAAATGCCGATGTATGAGTTGGGAATAGATATTGGCAAGCCGTACACCCTGGAAGATCAAATTAGCGGGGCACAGTACACCTGGCAGGGCGAGTGGAATTACGTAGAGCTAAATCCCTACCAAATACCGGGACATGTCTTTAAAATAGTGCAGGAAATATGAAGCTAAGAGTCCATAGTCCACAGTTCATAGTCGACAGTTTACAGTGTATCACAAACCAACTGTGGACTAACAACAATCAATAATTAATAATTAGCATTCTTTTACTAATCTATGGCCGAAAAACAAACTAAACTAGATGATGAGTTGCACTGGTATAAAGATGCAATTATCTACGAACTACACATCAAAGCATTTCGGGACAGTAATGGCGATGGCATTGGCGACTTCGGTGGCCTGCTAGAAAAGCTGGATTATCTACAAGATTTAGGGGTCACGGCGGTATGGGTGCTGCCTTTTTACCCTTCGCCCTTGCGTGACGATGGCTATGATATCAAAGACTACTACACTATTAATCCTTCTTACGGCAAGCTTAAAGACTTCAAAAAATTTTTGAAAGAAGCCCACAAGCGAGGCCTGAAGGTAATCACTGAACTGGTAATCAATCATACCTCCGATCAGCACCCCTGGTTTCAGCGGGCGCGAAAAGCCAAGTCCGGTTCACCCGAGCGCGATTACTACGTATGGAGTGACAGCTCCGACAAATTTTCTGAAGTACGCATTATCTTTCAAGATTTCGAGGCCTCTAACTGGACTTGGGACCCAGTGGCTAATGCATACTACTGGCATCGCTTCTACTCCCATCAGCCCGACTTGAACTTTGATAACCCAAAGGTGCAGCAGGAGGTTTTCAATGTATTGGACTACTGGATTGATATGGGCGTAGATGGTTTTCGGCTAGATGCTGTTCCTTACTTGTTTGAGCGAGAAGGAACGAACTGCGAAAACTTACCTGAAACCCACGTGTTTCTCAAAAAGCTACGTAAGCACGTCGAGAAGAAAAAGCCAGGAACCTTACTACTGGCGGAAGCTAATATGTGGCCCGAAGATTCAGCTTCGTACTTTGGTGATGGGGACGAATGCCACATGAACTACCACTTCCCGATCATGCCCCGCATGTTTATGGCCCTGCGGATGGAAGATCGCTACCCGATTACTGATATCCTGGATCAGACTCCGGAAATCCCCGAAACCTGCCAGTGGGGTATTTTCTTGCGTAATCACGATGAGCTTACACTGGAGATGGTAACCGACGAGGAGCGGGACTACATGTATAAAGTATACACCAAAGACCCGCTAGCCAAAATTAACCTGGGAATTCGTCACCGTCTGGCCCCGCTACTGGATAACGATCGTCGTAAGATCGAACTGATGAATCACCTGCTGTTTTCCCTACCGGGTTCACCCGTTATCTACTACGGCGACGAAATTGGGATGGGGGATAACTTCTACCTGGGGGACCGGGACGGGGTACGGACTCCCATGCAGTGGAGTGCCGACCGCAATGCCGGGTTCTCGCTAGCAAATCCTCAACAACTGTACCTTCCGGTGATTCTTGACCCTGAGTATCAGTACGAATCGGTGAACGTGGAGCTTCAGCAGCGCAACCCCAACTCCATTCTATGGTGGATGAAGCGGCACATCAGTATGCGGAAGAACTACAAAGCTTTTGGGCGAGGAGATATTAACTTCCTACCAGCGGAAAATGCTAAGATATTAGCCTTTACTCGCACCTACGAGGATCAAACTATTTTGGTATTGGTTAATCTCTCTCGTTTTTCCCAAGCAGTAGAGTTGGACTTGCAGGAGTACCAGAACTACGTTCCCAAGGAAGTGTTCAGTAAAAATCGGTTTCCTGCCGTTCGGGATTATCCTTATTTATTTACGCTATCACCCTACGGATACAACTGGTTTCTACTGGAGAAACCCGAAGAAATTCTAGAAGAAGCTGATACCGAGTCCCCCCAAAATATTACTAAAATTAGCAATTGGAAAGATTTGCTAAAATCCCGCCATCGGTCTGCCCTCGAAGACTATCTTCCGGGCTACCTGATGCAATGCCGATGGTTTGGCGGAAAAGCCCGCACCATCCAGGGGGTAAGCATCACTCATCAGCTTCCTATTAATTCAACATCGCCTAGCGTAATTCTGCTGATTATTGAAGTAAGTTACAATGAAGGGTTAGATGAATTCTACCAGTTACCGATCTCATTTGTGGAAGAGGGGCTAAGCGAAACCATTCGGGCCCAAACATCCCAGGGGCTCATTGGTCTCATCACCGTAGGGGATACTCAGGGTTACTTATACGATGCAGTCTACAACGAGAGCTACCGTGACAGTCTATTTGACCTAATGATAAAGGGCAAAAGGCTTAAGGAAAATGGCATTGAAGTTAACTTGAAAGCCGAAGCTTCGGTAGCTAAGTGGTTTAAAAAAGAAAAACCGGAAATTAATTCTAAAGTTTTAAATGCTGAACAGAGCAATACCTCTATCGTTTATCTGCAACGGTATTTCCTGAAGTTTTATCGTAAGATTGACCATATCATTAATCCTGACTTGGAAATCACCCGATTTTTGACCGAGAAGGCCCAATTCAAAAACGTACCCCAGTACGCGGGAACAATTGCTATCGAAGACGGCAAAAAAGATCCGCTGGTGCTGGCGATGATGCAGGAGATGATTCCGAACCAGGGGGATGCCTGGGTGTATATGAAAGATGTCATTAACCGCTACTTCGAGCGGGTGAGCCTGGATTTTAAAGATGCTAAAGTCCCGTCGTTGAAAGGGACGTTAGCTGAGCCCATCACTTTTGAGAAGCTGTCGGATGACCTGAGAACTTTACTGAGTGGTATTCCGGCTGAGCGGGCCTCACTGTTGGGCACTCGTACTGCTGAAATGCACGTAGCTTTAGCTTCACACCCCGATGAACCTAATTTTGACTCAGAAAACTTCTCGCTACACTATCAACGGTCGCTGTATTCATCTTTACAATCGCTGGTACGCTCGGCCTTCCAAAGTCTAGATAAAAAGATGGGGACTTTGCCCGATATGATGCAGAGAGAGGCCAAAGATATTAAAGGAATGCGAAAAGACATACTGAAGTGTATGCAGCGTATTTACGCACGCAAAATGTCTTCTACCAAAATCCGGGCGCACGGCGACTACCACTTAGGACAAGTACTCTTTACCGGAAGGGACTTTGTAATTATTGATTTCGAGGGTGAGCCCGCCCGCTCGTTCAGTGAGCGCCGCCTCAAGCGTTCCCCCCTGCGTGATGTAGCGGGTATGATCCGTTCCTTCCACTACGCTGCTTACAGTGGATTATTTGAGAACGAAGCGTTTAAGCGGGGCGATGCTGACTACTTGGAAGCCTGGGCCGAACTTTGGTACCACTACATGAGTGGGTTCTACATCCACGCTTACCTGGAAAAAGCCCGGGGCTATAATTTTTTACCCGACAATCAGGAGGACTTCAACACCTTGATGCAGACCTTCTTGCTGGAAAAAGCAGTTTATGAACTAAATTACGAGCTAAACAACCGCCCTAATTGGACGATCATCCCGATGCGGGGTATTCAGTACGTAATGCAAAAATACAATGACGATGAATGACAACCATGTCTTAGAAATAGAAAATTCTAACCAATCCGAAGAAGTAGAATCAGGTGCTGACCAGCAAGAGCATTTTTCTATGCTTACTGATTTCGACGTGCATCTCTTTCGTGAAGGTAACCACTACTCACTCTACGAAAAGCTAGGCTCCCACTTGGCCGAGCAAAATGGAATAAAAGGGGTGTACTTCGCCGTCTGGGCCCCCAACGCCTACCGGGTGGCTGTTGTTGGTGATTTTAATGGTTGGAATAACACTGAACACAATATGAATCCCCGTTGGGATGGCTCCGGTATCTGGGAGTTATTCATTCCGGGAGTGAAGAAAGGTAATGCTTATAAGTACTACATTGACTCTAAAAATCAGAGCTACCAAGTAGAAAAAGGTGATCCATTCGCTACTCACTGGGAGACGCCCCCCCGTACAGCTACCAAAGTTTGGGAAGCATCCTACAAATGGCAAGACCAAGAGTGGATGAATACCCGTAAGGAAAAAGCTGTAGAGCCTCAACCCGAGGCCGTTTACGAAGTACACCTGGGCTCTTGGAAGCGCAAGGGTGAAGGTGGAAAGGACTTTATGACCTACCGTGATTTGGCCGAAGAACTGCCGCAGTATCTGAGCTGGATGGGATATACCCACGTAGAATTTATGCCGGTAATGGAGCATCCGTTCTACGGTTCCTGGGGCTACCAACTGGTAGGATTTTTCGCGCCGACGAGTCGTTTCGGTACTCCCGAAGATTTCAAATATCTGGTTGATAAGCTCCATCAGGCCGGAATCGGGGTCATTCTGGACTGGGTCCCCTCTCACTTTCCTTCGGACGAGCATGGCTTAGCCTACTTTGATGGTACTCATTTGTTTGAACACGAAGATCCCAAACAAGGGTACCATCCCGACTGGAACAGTTATATTTTTAACTACGGACGCAATGAAGTGCGGGCGTTTCTGGTAAGCAGTGCTCTTTATTGGCTGAGGGAATTTCATATTGACGGACTGAGGGTAGATGCGGTGGCCTCGATGCTGTACCTCGATTACTCCCGTGAGGAAGGGGAGTGGATACCCAATAAATATGGCGGACGGGAAAATCTGGAAGCGTTGCAGTTCTTGCGAGAGTTTAATAACGCCGTGGATGCTGAGTTTCCTGAAGTCCAGACTATTGCGGAGGAATCCACTGCCTGGCCAATGGTTTCCCGTCCTACTGAAGTGGGTGGGTTAGGTTTTGAGATGAAGTGGATGATGGGCTGGATGCACGACACGTTGGAGTATTTCGCTAAAGATCCTATCTATCGCTCGCATCACCAGGGCACTATCACTTTTAGCCTGATGTACGCCTTTACCGAAAACTTTATGTTGCCGCTATCGCACGATGAAGTGGTGCATGGTAAAGGGCCATTAATTGATAAAATGCCGGGAGACGAGTGGCAAAAATTTGCCAACCTTCGGGCACTCTACGCCTACATGTACGCTCATCCGGGCACAAAACTGTTGTTCATGGGTGGGGAATTTGGCCAGACCCAGGAGTGGAAGCACGATCATAGCTTGGACTGGCATCTCAACGAATACGCCCCCCACGGTTCCCTACAGTGGATGGTAAAGCAGCTAAATGAATTCTACAAATCAGAGCCTGCCCTGTACGAAAAACCATTTGACCCTTCCGGCTTTGAGTGGATTGATATCGGGGATTATCAGAATTGTGTCATCAGTTTTATCCGCAAAGGGCATCAGCAACAGAATGATCTTTACGTAGTGGTCAACCTTACCCCGGTAGTGCGGGAAAGTTACGGAGTGGGCGTGCCCCACAAAGGGCATCTAAAAGAAATTTTTAATACCGATCATACTGATTTTTGGGGTAGCGGGGTTCTGAATGAAGGCAAAATAGAAACCAAACCCATTCCTATGCACGGTCGGGAACGATCGGTAAATTTGTCTCTTCCTCCCCTGGGTGCGGTCTTCTTGAAATACGATGCTTAGTGAGCTTGAGCTGGGCATGGAATTCTTGTTAATTCCTGGCTTACCTGACAAAAAAATGTAGTGCTTGCGCTTTGTGATACACTCTGTAGGCGGTTAGTAAAATTCTCAACTGTTTTGTGTTTTCAGTTAGCGGACTGGGTAACTTTTATTCCATCAAAGTAATTACCTGCTTGAAGCCCAATGGTCAAAACTCTCTCCGAATTACTTTGATTTTTCTGCATTGAAATGTGAATTTCAGTTGCATTTTTCCGCTCAATTCTAAATTCTGTTTCTTCAATCACAAAATTCTCTTTGCTGGTATCCGTATCGCTTAAGTCGTAACTCCAATCGTCATTTATTCTAATTCCACTAATCCACCACCAAGCTCCTTCGGTTGTAATAACAGTAGAATTAAGTTCGGCAGTAAAACTTACGTTTTTTTCCGATAGTTTTATGTTGTCATCCCATCTTCCGTCAATTTCTTCCGAGTCACAGGAGAGCAGGTTTAAGAAAAGGATTGAAAATACTCCAATTGTTAAATACTTCTTCATATTCATGATGATGGGTTTTTATGTTTGTTTTATTTTCTGAATACCAAGTGGTATTGGTCATTCTATCAGATAGTGTACAATAGTTGGGTGAAGGGCGTACGCAGTTTATATCTTTTACATTGCTAGCATTCGCTCTAATTTAATGGGTTTTTGATCTTTTTAAAAGTGTGAATAGCCACCGTAGGCTCGCTTTATTGGTCTGGCGGCTAAGGATTAGAAGTGCGACGGATACGAATTGTAGGATTAGCCCGATAACCCCACCGTAAATTTGCGGAGGAGCGAAAAAAAGGATACCTGAGAAAATTACTACTATCAATAGTAGATGCATGGTGGCAGCACCCATTATTTCTTTACGTACGTTTTGCGTCTGTATCCCCAGCAAACGGAGCATACCGATAATGATAAAGCCAACCCCCATCATAAAACTAAAGCCCTGCCAGAGTTTCCAGATATCGGCTTGTTCCCCCAACAGAGACATATCGTGAATAATGGAAAGTCTAGATTTCACTTCTATACTTGCCAGTTCTCGGAAGTGTACGTCGGTATGAAGTATACCAATCAACACAAATAAAATGGCTACGACATTGGATAATATTCTCGATAACTTTTCCATCAGCAAACAAGTCAGCATCTAGTATTTATCTTCTGAAGCGGTAAATTCGTTGATAGTGAGGAAGAAAAAAGAAATTATGATGCCGATTTTAGACTCACTGGAACCAGTGAGACCATTTAGTGTTGAAATTGAAAGAATTATTGAAGTTTGATGAACGTGATCTTCAAGTGGATCATATATTGAGATGACGACTACTTGCCTTTAAGCGAATTCTGATACTCTTTTGGCGTCACCCCAGTGTGCTTTTTAAATGCCCGATAAAAGCTGCTTTTGGACTTAAACCCTGACTCCAACGCAATTCCTGTTAAGGAATAATTATGATATCGGCCACTCTCTAATTTTTCCTGGAATGCTTTTACCCGGTATTCATTAATGAAGTCATAGAAATTAGTATGTAAATGAAGATTCAGTAAGCAGGATAGGTTTTTGTCTGAAGTGTCTAGCAAAGCAGCCAAGCTGCCTAAAGATAGATCACTATTTAAGTAATGACGCTCCCTAGCTAATGAATTATCTAACCTACTTTTTAATTCTTCTATTTCTTCATTCCTAAGCCTACTCAGCGTGGCACTTTGGTTTCTTTTCCTTTTGTTCACCACTAGAAGTAACAACCCTCCCCCAGCGATGCTGAAAAGAATCAAAATCCACAGGTGTTTAAAATGAAATAGGGAAGAACTTTCGCTAGTAGTTAGCTGCTGCTGATTTTTTTCAGTATGTTGATTGTACTTATGAAGCGTTGCCAGAATTAATTCTTTTTGGATGGCTTTTTCATTAGCATAATTCTTCTCCTCGAGCAAAGCAATTTGTGTTGCTAGCTGGTTAGATTCACGTTTCATACCCATTTTATCATAAACCTTTTTTAGTAGCACTTTACCTTCAACAACAAAGTTGTGGATGCTATGGATCTGCGCTAGGTTAATTGCTGCGCCAGCTAATAATTGCGCAGAATCATAAGCAGCCTCATCATAGGCAATCTCTGCTAACCCCAATTTTGCCGATACCTCTCCTAGCTTATCTTCATTACTTATAAATTGAACAAGGGCACGCCGATAATTTTTCTTAGCTAAACCCAGATTGCCTCTTTCTTTTTCAATAAACCCGAAATTAGCGGTAAGCTCAGGTATAAAATCACCAAAACCGTTTTGAGCAAGTTCGTAAGAAGTTTTGTAATAATATTCAGCACTATCCAACTGATCGAGTTCAAGAAAAATAGCACCAATATTGCGATTGATATGAATTAGCTGCTCAGCATTGAAATGGGTGGTAAAGAATTCGTTAACGGACAAGTAGTAGCTCAGTGCCTCACCAGCTAAACCAGCCTGGAAAAGTAGAAATCCTATATGATGATCAGTATACGCTTTGGATACCTCTAAGTTATTCTCCTGTTGATATTTTCTGAGTTCAAAAAACAACCGTAGTGCCTGGGCTGGCTTTCCCGTTCGATTCAGGGCTACTCCTTTCTGCCCCATAGCAATCTTGCAAGCTTGTAATGAATCGGGACAGTCATCTAAAAAACTATCGTAAACCAATAGTGACGTTACAAAATCCCCTTGTTGCTGATAGGTAGCCGCAATATGATTCTTGGCTAAAATAACACTCGATATATCATTTACAGCAGCAGCATAAGCTAAAGCAAGAGAATCATTTGCTCGTGCTAAACTAAAATCACCCTTTGAGGTATACACTTTGGCTATTTGACTGTGAAGGGTAATGTATGATCCAGTATCTGCCAATTGTTGAGAGTAATACAATGCCTTGTCATAAAAAATGATAGATGAATCCAACGATCCCCGAAATCGGAAAGCCCTACCAACGAGTGAATAGAATCTAGCTACTTGAGCCAGCTCGCTTGAGGTGTTTGCCAGTTTATAGGCATTGGGCAAAAGCTTAATACAGGACTCAGCGTCAGAAGTACCAAATTCTTGAAAGAAGTAAATAATATAATCAAATTTCTGCTTTCCCTCCGCTTGGTCAATTACCGTTTGAAGGCTATCTTTCAGGCCTGAAGAAGCAGGTTGACCATATACTAATGTCCAACTGAAGAAAATGGAAAGTGCAAGAATTAACTTTCGCATAACAATCACATATCAGTTAATTATAAAAACCCTACAGAATAAACAAAAGGATATTAGACTCTAAGTTTCTTATTTATATCTATAAAAGATACTGAAAATTTCCATTAGTCTTAAAGTGTTAGAATAGATCTCAATCCCAATCTTGAATCAAGACTTTTCTAACAAGTCTCACTGGTTCCAATGAGCCCAATTAATAGATATGCCCTGCTACATTCCCACTATTAATACCAAATTAGAGGATAAATATTCTGTTTGCTATAATGAGTAGGGATTTTTGCACCCTTTCTCTAGAGGTAATTTATGAACTTGATTAAGAAGTATATCCGTACCTTGGTAGTAGAGTAATCATTCAGTTATTTTTATTTTGAGTAGGTTGTAAAATATTTAAATTATGAATACTGCTAAACTTTGTGTATCAGTATTTTTTATGCTGATCTTTTCCTGCTCCGAAGGGGAGAATTCGGCTGAGGATGAGGTTCCGGCTGAGTTAACTAAAGTTCAAGACACTCCATTCTTTGAGCTAAGAACACCCCTAGATTGGACTCTCGAGGTAGGGCAGGGTTTTGATACCTACGTTGGGCATTTTATTGGACCTGAAGATGAAATTTTTTTCGATCAGGGAATTTCAAGCTTTGGTACACTTCATAATATCCGAGAGGATGATAACACCCTCTCTTTTGAGAAAACTAGAGTTAACGGTATCCCTACAGTTATTACCAAAAGAAACGAGAACGATTCTGTTATTTTATTTGCCTATTTTGACGCAAACGACAAGGTTCGGCTAAATAAGTTATATAGCATAGACCCTGGGGATGAAGATTTAGTGATTAAAATTTTCCGAACGCACCAGTTCAAGTAAAGCCTTAAGTATGCCAAGACGTTAGGTGGACAGGTTTTATAGTATTTCTTTAAATTATTAGAGGTAAATTTTGATTAGTATTAAAATTAGCGTAAACTTATTTGCCGAGTTTATCAAGTTTACACTATGCTAGTCGACTCACCCCAACACCTTTGGATTCTCCTCAAGCAAGGTAATCATCGGGCTTTTGAAACAGTCTATCGGCAAAATTACCCTGCTTTATTTCGCTACGCTCAAAGACTTATTTCGGATAGAAATCTGGCTGACCAAGGAGTACAAGATTTGTTCGTACGGATTTGGGAAAGCCGAGAGCGACTAGCCGAAGTAGAATCACCCCGGGCATATCTTCTTACAGCACTCCGACGTGAGCTTTTAGCTCAAAAGAAGTCGTTATCGCTGATGCTACCCATATCCGGTCAACAATTAGCAAGTTTTACGTACTCCCCTCAGGATTTATATATTCAACAGGAAGATCTAGAAAACTATCAGCAACAAGTTGCTAGTGCCCTAAATAAGTTACCACTTCGGCAGCGTGAAGCTATTTATCTCAAGTTTTATGAAGAGCTCACTTATCAGGAGGTAGCTAACGTTATGGGGGTTCAGTATCAGTCGGTCATCAATTTTGTGTATCGGGGCTTACTGGCTTTAAGAGAAGATGCGGACCTACAGAATGTAGCGAATATCTATCCAACCAGTGTGGAGTGCGCCCTACTTTTTATAACAGTTTTTACCAACTTTTTACCATAAATTCATTTTTACATATATTTTATCTTGGATAATCTTTTTTTGAGTAGAAGTACTCATTCTGTGCTTATTATTGATAATTTGATAATAAAAATGTTAAATTTTAGTAAATAGTATTATTGATTTCTGTGCTTTTGTAGTAGGTGAAGAGTATAAAACTGGAGCAAATCCCTCTATCAATGCAAAGGCACAACTTTGGATTCTGACAACTACCTGCTTCATCAACTCTTACACGACCCATCCTTCATTCGTTGGGTAAACCAGCCTACCCAAGAAGATACGTTGTACTGGGAATCTTGGCTGGTTGACAATCCTAATCACGCTGAAACAGTAGAACACGCCCGACAATTGCTCATAGGAGTCTCTTTTCAGAAAATGGAAGCGCCCCAAGATCAAATTGATCAGACCTGGAAGCAGGTAGCCCGAAGAACCATCAACCCTACTACTGCCACCATAAGTTTCTGGAAGCAGCCTTGGCGTTACGCTGCTATGCTGGCATTAGTTATTACAGCTTCAGTGGGTGGGTGGTGGCTGATGAATGCCCAACGGGATATCGAGTATCTTACTGACTACGGTCAGACCCAAAATATCATCCTAGAAGATGGTACCCAGGTAGTTTTAAATGGTAATTCGCGTCTCACTGTAGCCCCTAACTGGCTAGAGCGACCCGTTCGGGAAGTATCCCTGGAGGGGGAGGCTTACTTTCAGGTAGCTAGTGTGACCCACCAGAATCAAAAGCTACCATTTCGGGTACAAACCCCAGACTTACAAATAAAAGTGCTAGGTACCCAGTTCAATGTGAATAGTAGGCACGGGCAAACTCAAGTGGTGCTTAATGAAGGTAAAGTTGCTATCGATATTCCTGAAAAAGAAGAAGCCACCCTACAACCAGGTGATTTGGTAGTATACTCAACTAACAGCAAAGAAATCATCCGTCGGCAAGTAAACCCCGAAATTTATTCATCCTGGCGAAAGCACCAACTCATCCTGGACGAAACCCCGGTGAGCCATATAATCCGCCAACTGGAAGATACCTACGGGGTAGAATTTATCTTGGCAGACGAGTCGGTTCGCAATCGCCAGATCAGTAGCACGGGTAGCATTTCGGCCGAAGATCTGGAAAGTGTGCTGATGGCCTTAGAAGCGTTGCTCCAACTGCGAGTAGAACAAACGGATAATACAATTTACCTATATGAAAACTAATTTTTACTCTAAACCCAGTGGCTATGTTTACTAACAACCTTCAAAAGCTGATTTTCAGTCTCAGCCTGATGGGTTGGATTAGCTTATCAATCGTAAATGCCCAACAGAAGTCCACCCCAGATCTAGTCCGGGGTACCGAATTGATCGCTTCTAACCAATCGGTATCTACGTCTGACCAAAGCGAGCCAATCCAATCGGATAAACAGGCACAACTCACCCGCTTACTTCAAAATTTGCGGGAACTGTACGGTATCTCCTTCATGTACGAAAAACACTTATTAGAAGATCAGTTGGTATCCGCCAAAATAGATGCGGAGGCCGATGTAGAAACCAATCTCAACTACATTCTAAAATCTACCGAGCTTCGTTTCAAAAAGATCAACGACCGTACCTACGTGATCGTTTTATCTGATTCTAGCCAGGAGGTGAGGCAGGTAAAAAAGCAGCCTTTGCTTAAAACGTCTGATGATTCGGATATTATGTATTCATCTACTTCCCCGATTATGTCGCTAAACCGGGTGAATTGGAGGCGAACCACTACCGAAGCGATAGACCAGGAAATTTCTGGTCAGGTAAGGGATGAAAATAACAGCCCATTGCCTGGAGTAAACGTGGTAGTAAAAAATACTACGGTAGGAACTATCACTGATCTCGATGGTAACTATCGACTAAGTGTCCCGGACGATGCTACAATTTTAGTATTTTCTTCCGTTGGCTACACCAACCAAGAGGTAGAAATAAACGGTCGAACTACCATTGATCTATCTATGCAGCCTGACGTAACTGAACTGGGCGAAGTAGTCGTAACGGCATTGGGTATTGAAAAAGATTCCCGAACCTTGGGCTACGCCACGTCAACAGTGGCCCCTGAAGAACTTACGGTTAACCGTACTCCCAACGCAATGAACGCCTTGCAGGGCAAAATTGCCGGAGTAAATATTTCCTCACTCGGAACCGGACCAGGGGGTAGCTCTAAAATACGCATCCGGGGGCAGTCTTCTATTTCCGGCCAGAACAATCCCTTAATCGTGATTAACGGGGTTCCGGTAGATAATACCAATTTTGGTACCAACCCCCGGGGCAACGATCCCAATTCGTTGGGTAATAATGGGGGTGGGTTGACCTCTGACGGTGGCGATGCCTTTCAAAGTATCAATCCCGATGACATTGAGAGTATGACCGTACTAAAAGGAGCGGCGGCTGCGGCCCTTTACGGCTCGCGGGCTAAAGACGGGGTCATTATGATTAATACTAAAAAAGGAAAGGGAGTCAAGGGTATTGGAGTAACCTATAATCTCAACTACACGAACGAGCAGCCGCTGGATTTTACTGACTATCAGTACGAATACGGTCAGGGCGAAAACGGAGTGCGACCGACTTCCCCTAATCCGACTTCCGGTCAATGGTCGTTCGGGGAACGGATTCAGCCCGGTATGACCCAAATCTTGTTCGATGGAATTGAAGTGCCTTACGTCGCCCAGCGTGACCGGGTTGATAAGTTTTTCCGTAACGGACAGAATATCACCAACACTATCTCCTTTGCTGCCGGTGGAGAGAACGGTAATTTGAACCTCTCACTTTCTAATCTGCGTAGTTTGGGAATCGTTCCGAACAATACCTACGAGCGGCGAACCATTAACCTCGGTTTTGATTATGACCTCTCGAGCAAGGTAACCGTAACGGGTGCCATTAATTACTCTAATGAATTTAACGAAAACCCGCCCAACGTCGCCCAGCAAGATAACACTATTCCGGTAGCCCTCTACAACATGGCGAACACCATGCCGCTGGATTTACTCGATGAGAATAAATTTAATGATCAGGGCAACGAGTTTGTCTACTCCCGCTTCCGCAATCGGACTAACCCGTACTTCACATTAGCCCAGCAGTTCAACAATGTGCGTCGCGACCGGATCTTCGGAAATATTGCCGTGAAGTACGACATTGCGGACTGGCTTTATGTACAGGGGCGTATTGGTCAGGACTACTGGTCGCGCGATCAGGACGCTAACAATTACCCTACGGGACAAGCCTCCCGTCCTCCGGCACCCGATGGTTTTGTGAACGGTAGATTCACGCAAGAGTCACGGCGCTTCCGAGAGATTAATGCCGACCTACTGATTAATGCTTACCGTGAGTTTGGTGATTTCGGGGTAAATTTAAGCTTAGGGGGAAATAGGTTGTATATAAGGAGCGACCGAAACTTCGTAGAGGTGAACGATTTCGTGATTCGCGATTTGTACACCGTACAGAACGGACGGGTAAAAGACCCTCGGTATAGCTTATCCGAACGGGGAGTAAACTCGCTATATACTTCTGCTGAACTTTCGTACCAGGACATGCTATTCCTAACCGGTACGTTCCGCAACGATTGGTTCTCTACGCTATCACCGGACAATCGGAGTATCAGCTACCCATCGGCTTCATTGAGTTACGTGTTCACGGAATCATTCAACACCTCACCGGGCTGGCTTAATTTTGGTAAGTTCCGGGCGGCCTACGCCGAGGTAGGTAGTGATACGGATGTACCGCCTTACTCTGATGTACTGTTCTACGATGTAGACGCCAATTTATTTCCTAACCCAGCGGGGTCTGCTCAACCCGTCATAAGTATTGACGGGAATACTCTTCCCAATCCTAATCTGCGTCCGATGCGGGCGGCGGAAGTAGAGGTTGGTTTGGAACTCCAGATGTTCGATAACCGGGTTGGACTTGATATTGCCACCTACCAGAAAAATACTACCGACCAGATTGTGAGTGCTCAAATCTCTGACGGTTCCGGGTTCGTGAATACCCGAATTAATACCGGGGAAAGTCAAACTCGGGGATTTGAATTCCTATTGAATGTTACCCCCATTGAGACTAGTGATTTCCGTTGGAATATTTCCTTTAATGGAATGTATAACATCACCGAAGTACTCAGCTTGCAAACTGATGAGCCTGGTGAAACCATTACGGTGGGTCGACACGTATTCAATGGCTTCTTGCAGCAGGTGGTTGGCCAAGAAATTGGTCAATTGGCTGGTTTTGGCTTTCGCCGGGATGCCCAGGGCCGACAGATCTTTGGTGACAATGGGGTAGCCCTTCGAACTGAGGAGCTGGTGAACTTTGGTTCCGCTCTCCCCAATTGGGTGGGAGGAATTACCAACTCCTTCAACTACAAGGGTATCAGATTCTCTTTCCTAATTGATTTCAAGTTAGGTAATATGATGATGTCGGGCACAAACTTTAATGCTACTCGTCACGGCTTACATAGAATGACCCTGGAAGGACGGGAAGGCGGTGTAGTCGGAGACGGAGTAAATCAAGCCGGAGAGATCAATACGGTAGCGGCTGATCCGCAAACCTACTGGGAAGTAGTCCGTTCCCAGCAACTGGTTGAACCCATTGTATACGATGGTGGATACTGGAAGCTGCGCCAAATCACGCTGGGCTACGATTTCTCTCGCTTCTTACCGGAGAACTTCCCAGCTCAATCGGTTAACCTTAGTTTCGTAGCCAATAATGTGTTTATCATCCAAAAGTGGGTGCCTAACATCGATCCCGAATCATTTGGCTTCACCTCTGATAACTTAGTAGGACTCGAGTCTACCGGGTTACCCACTACCCGAGGATTAGGCTTCAACCTAAATGTTAAATTCTAGAAGATACGACCATGAATAAGCTATTTATATTTCTTGCTTTACCCGTGTTGCTATTGCTGGTTTCTGCCTGCGACGAAGGCTTTGACGAACTAAATACCAACGAAGTCGACCCCGTTGAAGTCGATCCGGTTTTTCAGCTCAATGAAGCGATCATTAATATGTCATTCCCTGGATCATTGCTGGTCTACGATATGGGAATTGTGCAGCAGATTATTACTCCTAACTCGGGGGTACTTACTGGGGCAAATTTCAACCAGGATAACCGGAACTCCACCGAAGATATGTGGATCAATTACTACCGGGGAGTAATTCGCAATACCCGTGATATTATCAGCCGGACGCAGGATGACCCCGATCGTAGCAACCTGCTGCAAATGACGCGAATATTGCAAGCCCACGCCTTCATGTTGGTGACCGATGCCTACGGTGATATTCCGTACTTCGAGGGGGGGAGAGGTTTTACCAATCAGATTACCTTTCCGGTCTATGATGCCCAGGAGGTAGTTTACCAGGATATCCTTCAGGAATTGAGTCAGGCCAGTGGGGCACTTAGTGCTTCCGGTAGAATTGAAACGGCCGATGTGTTGTACGGCGGTGATATTGATTTGTGGCAGAAGTACGCTAACTCGCTACTACTTCGGGCGGGCATGCGATTAACTAAAGTGGATCAGGGTACGGCTGCGCAAATTGCCCAGCAAGCTTTTCAGGGTGGGGTAATTACTTCTAATGCCGAAAATGCCTTTATCCGCCACGATGCTAACTTCGTGAATGGACCCGGACGGACGCTGAATGCTACCGAGGCTAATAACTACTATCTGGCGGGGCCGTTCGTTCAGTACCTACAGGATACCGATGACCCTCGGTTGGAAGCTATTGCGGTAACCTACGTCGGTGCTGCTTCGGGACCCGATCAGGTGCTAGGCGCGGATGGTAACGGGGTGTTCGATGCGGATGTCCACATCGGGATGCCGATGGGTAATAACGATGAAACGGCTCGTCAAGCTGCTGAGGAACTGGGTCTGACCAGTTTCTACGAATTTGCCCAGGCTGATCGGGAGCGGGTAGCGAAGCAGACCTCGCCCATGTATCTAGTTACTGCCGCTCAGACCCAGTTGCTCTTGGCCGAAGCTGCATCCCGGGGTTGGATTTCAGGTTCGGCTGAGGAATTTTACCAGGCGGGTATCCGGGCCCACATGGAAAAGATGGCTTTTTACGACGAAAGATCGGCCATTCCAGAAGATCAGATTGCGGGATACTTAGCCAATAATCCGTTGACCGATGCCACAGCACTGGAGCAAATCAACACTCAATACTGGGTCGCTTCCTTCTTTAATGGACCGGAAGCGTTTGCCAACTTCCGCCGTAGTGGCTTTCCGGATCTAGATCCCAATCCTTTTCCTGGTCAAGACCTAACTAACGAAGAATTTATTCGGAGATTTACCTATCCTTCCGATGAGATTATCGTAAATCCTGAGAATGTAAATGCGGCCATTAGTCGGATGGGGCCTGATATTTTGGACACTCGCGTATGGTGGGATATCCCTCAATAAAACTTGCTAACATGAGACTTTCGCACTAATTTTCAACAACCTAGTGAATCAAACTTCCAGCGTTTTTTTAAATCCTGGAAGTTTCTTTTCTAAAAATATGTAAAGTATGTTTTTGTTGACACCACGGATTTTAATCGCTTTATTAGTCTGCTTTAGTTTTTTTCAGCTCTCATTAGGGCAGACTATCTCAGTAGATCAGATGAAACTCTATACTCCCGAATGGGAAGGTGAACGCTTTGATGACGGGCGTCCGAGGGTGCCGGACGATGTGCTGGAGCGCATGAAGCTGGTAACCCACGAAGAAGCCTGGGCGGTGATGAAAAATGCCGGGTTTCGGCATCAGTACGAAGAAGGCTGGCTCTGTATTCATCCCGACAGCACACTTATCGGAAGGGCGTTTACCGCTATGTTTATGCCCGGACGTCCCGATGTGTACCAAGCCGTCTTAGATAAAGGGCATGCCGAAGGGCGTATCCGGGGGCAAAATGCCTGGCCTATTGATGAACTTCAGCCTGGTGATGTCTACGTAGCCGATCAGTTTGGGGCGCACGAAGATGGGCCGACTATCGGGGATAATCTAGCCAACGCTATTTACGCTAATTCCGGTAATGGTATAGTGTATAACGGTGCTATCCGAGATATTGAAGGTTTAGAAGAGTTGGGCAAATTCACATCCTTCGTTAGAAGCTATCACCCCTCTCACCACAATCCATCGCACGATCAGAACACCTCTCTAATGGGTATCAATGTACCGATCAATATTGGTTCGGTGATGGTGGTTCCCGGCGATGTGATTTTGGGAAAAGATGGCGGAGTATCAGTCATTCCCGCTCATTTGGCGGAGAAAGTAGTGAAGACCTCAGAAGTAGTCCGTTTGCGCGATATGTTTGGCCACCTACGGTTACGAGAGAAAAAGTATACGGCTGGTCAAATCGACTCTCGCTGGTCAGATGAGATCGAAACCGATTTCTCCCGCTGGTTGGAAGCCAATCTCAACCAGTTACCCGTACCCCAAGAGCAAATTCAAGAATTACTGAAAGAAAGGACTTGGTAGGAAGAACAGTTGATAATTGATAAGGGAAAATGGATAATAGAACAGTATTTGTAACCGCGCGGTGGCCGCCTTCCTAACTTGGAACCTCTAAACTATTTAACAACCGAATAATTAAACCATTGAAAAAACAACCATTCAATCGTCGTTCGTTTATTCAAAAAGGCCTTGTTGGTGCTGCCGGCTTTGGTCTTTTGACAAACTTCGGTAACGATCTATTTGCTGCCGTTCAGAAACAATCGCTTTATTCTGCTCCATCTGACTTACAGATTACTGATGTGAAATGTGCTTACATCCGCAACGGACACAGTTTGTTCGTTAAAGTTTACAGCAACCAGGATATTGTCGGGCACGGTGAAGCGGTTGATGCCACCCCCGGAACCTACTATCTGGTAAAGATGATGGGTGACCGGATCAGAGGAAAGAACCCACTGAATGTTCACCGGATTTTTGAAGACGTTCGTCGCCGGGGCTTCTTTGAAGGGGCCCAGGCTGGCATGTACGTCTCGGTGCTCACCGCTATTGAATCAGCCCTGTGGGACTTAGCCGGAAAAGCCTTGAATGTTCCGGTGTATCAGCTTTTGGGTGGGAAATTCCGGGATAATATCCGGGTATACTGCGATACGGCTAGTAGCCGGGAAAAGCCCGAGATTATGGGACAACGGGCTAAGGAGGTAGTTGACGAGTATAATTTTACCGCAGTAAAGTTCGATATTGACGACAGCAACGATCCAAATAAGTATGATCCTTATAACTGGACAGTAGGACCGGCCGAATTACAGCGGATGGTTGATCAAATCACCGCGGTACGCGAATCAGTGGGGCCTAATGTAGATATTTGCGTAGATATGCACGGTCGCTTCGATATGACTTCCGGCAAACGAGTAGCCAAAGCTATGGAGCCGCTTAATCTTATGTGGTTAGAAGAACCAATTCCTGCGGAGAATGCTGAAGCGTATAAGTACATCTCTCAATCTACTAGCACCCCTATTTGTGCCGGGGAAAATCTGTATTTAGCGTACGGGTTTCGTCCGCTCTTAGAGATTGGTGCCGTAGATATCATCATGCCCGATTTACAAAAAGCGGGCGGATTGGGTGAAGCTCAGCGTATCGCTAATTTAGCCAATGTTTATTATGTGCCATTTGCCCCGCATATGGTAGCCTCCTATCTGGGGGCGATGGCATCGGCCCATGTCTGCGCTTCAATTCCCAATTTCCTCATTCTCGAATGGCAAATCTACTTTCATACTAATCCTATGTTCAAAGAAATAGTCCATTACGACGGCGAGATGATAATAGATGGCTATATTCCGCTATCGGATAAGCCCGGCGTTGGAGTGGAGATAAACGAAGAAGGGTTAAAAAAATATGCTGATAAAGATATGCCGTTCTTCACCTAACTAAGCCACGGTGACTAATATAATAAGTTGCAGTTTCAATATCCTTCAATTAACTTATCAACTTTCTTGTATTCGGGTTAACTATCAATTTTCCATTATCAATTCTCAACTAGCATTATGCACTACTCTCTTACATTTATTTTACTTTTTTGCATTACTACCCAGTCTTTATTTGCTCAAATTTTAACGCTCAGTCGGGACGAAATGGTCAAACTTACCAGTCAGTGGGAGGGTGAGCGTTATCCCGACGGTCGTCCGAAGGTACCGGAAGATATTTTGGAGCGAATCAAGAATATTTCTATTGAAGAAGCCTGGGGAAGTATGCGAGGGGAAGATTATCACAATCAGTTTGAAGGCGACTGGATGATGATCCACGAAGATCAGCCGATTGTTGGCCGGGCGTTAACCGCTCAGTATACGCCTACCCGCCCCGATTTGGAAGAAGTCCTTAAAGCCGAAGGCGAAGCTGATGGCCGGATCGGAGGGATGAACTCCTGGCCTATTGACGAGCTACAACCCGGCGATGTGTATATTGCCGATGGTTACGGCAAAATCGTGGACGGAACCCTGATTGGCGATAATCTGGGGAATTCTATTTACGCTAAGTCGGGCAACGGCGTTATCTTTGATGGCTCGCTACGGGATTTAGGCGGGCTAGAAAAAATTGATGGCTTCAATGCCTTTGTGCGCGGTTGGGACCCATCGTTTATTAAAGATATGACACTGGGTGGACTAAACACCCCCATTCGCATTGGCCGGGCCACTGTCTTACCTGGTGATGTAGTACTTGCTAAACGAGAAGGGGTGATTTTCATTCCAGCCCATATGGTAGAAGATGTACTGATTAATGCCGAGTTCATTGCTCTACGTGACAAGTTTGGTCATATGCGCCTACGGGAAGGAACGTATACCCCCGGTGAGATTGACACTCGTTGGACGGATCCTATCAAGCAAGATTTTTTAAGCTGGCTGGACGAGAACCCCGACGAAATGCCCATGTCGCGGGATGAACTAGATGCATACCTAGAAAATCGAACCTGGTAAATAATGACGAATGAGTGATGAATAATGATTAATAGTAAGCTTATTAATCATTATTCATTAGTCGTCAATCATCGATCACTAAGTAATTACTAATCCAATCACAACCTGTCAATTATGAGTCTAGAACATAAAAACGATCAAAGTAACCGTCGTGATTTTCTTCAAAAAGCGAGCTTGGGAGGTCTGTCACTCGGGGCTTTCGCCAATAGCTCGATTGAGGAAACTTTAGAGTACTCTACTCAAAAAGTAAATCGACATTCAGCTCCCACTGACTTAAAAATCACGGACTTGCGGATTGCTGAAATCTCGGAAGTGGTATTTCGTACGCCTATCGTTCGGATCTATACCAATCAGGGTATTGTCGGCCACGGTGACGTGCGGGATGGGGCCGCGAAAGAATACGCGCTATTTCTCAAAAGTCGACTGCTAGGAGAAAATCCCTGTAATGTAGAGCGGCTTTTTAAAAAAATCCGTCAGTTCGGTCACCACGGTCGGCAGGGTGGGGGAGTGTCGGGAGTTGAGATGGCACTCTGGGATTTAGCGGGTAAAGCCTATAATGTTCCTGTCTATCAAATGCTGGGTGGAAAGTACCGCGACCGGGTGCGGGTGTACTGTGATACCACCACCTCCTCTGACCCTCAGGAGTACGCCAGACGGATGCAGGAGCGAATTGATAACGGGTACACTGCCCTGAAGATGGATATTGGCATCAATCTGATTAAAGATATTCCCGGAGCCTTAGTAAACGCCCCGGAAGGCCAGTATGCTCCCTACAAATATGAATTGCGAGACTATAGAATGACTGAGCATCCGTTTACCCGGGTGCAAATTACCGATAAGGGCATTGATAAACTGATGGAGTTTCTAGATGTGATGCGCTCTCAAATCGGCTACGAAATTCCGATGGGAACCGATCACTGGGGACATTTCGATGTAAATGAGGCAGTCAAGATTGCTCGGGCCGCCGAACCCTACAATTTGGCGTACATTGAAGACATTATCCCCTGGCACTACATGGACCAGTGGCGCGAAATCACGGAGTCTTCAACTACCCCAACCCAAACTGGTGAAGATATTTACACCCTGGAAGGCGGATTTAAAGATTTGATTGATCAACGAGCGGTAGACATCGTTCATCCCGATCCCAACACAGCGGGTGGTATTCTAGAAACCAAACGCATTGGCGACTACGCCTCTATGAACGGTATTGGATTTATGCATCACCACGCGGCGGGGCCAGTATCTTTTCTCGGTTCGGTGCATAGTGCTGCGGCTACCGAGAACTTTATGTGGCTAGAACACCATGCAGTAGATAAGCCTAAGTGGGAAGACCTGGTCACCGGGATTGAAAAACCCATTGTTCAGGATGGTTACGTCAAGGTTCCCGAGAAACCGGGTATTGGAGTAGAGTTGAATGAGGAAGTTGTCGAGGAGTTTTTGGTCGACGGAGAAAAACTATTTGCCCCTACCGAAGAATGGAACGAAATTCGAGCCTGGGATCGGCTTTGGAGCTAACCAAAGGGAGGAAAGGAGAATGGAAAACGGAAGACGGATAAAATACTTCCATCCTCCAATAACAATCAGCAATTTAACAATCGAGCAATCAAGTATACATGAACAAGTATTTGCAGAATTTATTGAAAGTACCTCAGAAAGCCGCTTCCAGCGGTAACCGTAGAGATTTCATCCAAAAAGCCAGTTTAGGTGGATTGGCTTTAGGCGGCACTTCCTTGAGTGGGTTTATGAATAAGCCTATTGAGGAAACGTTAGAACATTCCACTCGGAATGTCAATAAGAGTTCTAGTCCATCTGATCTGAAAATCACTGATTTACGGGTGGTTGAGATCGTGGATGCCCCCATGCCTTGCCCAGTGATCCGGATTGATACTAATCAGGGTATTTATGGTTTGGGCGAAGTGCGAGACCACGCCAGCCCCAAGTACGCGCTATTTTTAAAGAGCCGTTTGCTGGGGGAAAATCCTTGCAACGTAGACCGCCTTTTCAAGAAAATCAAACAGTTTGGCGGACATTCCCGGCAAGCGGGAGGAGTTTGCGGAGTGGAGATGGCCTTATGGGACTTAGCCGGAAAAGCATATAATGTCCCAGCTTACCAATTAGTAGGTGGTAAGTTCCGTGACCGGGTACGCCTTTACTGTGATACCACTGGCTCTGACGATCCGGTTGAGTACGCTAAACGGATGAAAGCCCGCGTTGACCAGGGTTTTACCTTTTTAAAGATGGACTTTGGTATTCAGATGCTGAAGGACGAGGAAAACATGGTTATCAATAAAGGAATGTATGACATTGGACAGCAGTGGAGTCGGGAGTACGGTAGCTACGGTTCTACTGCTCACCCGTTTACTCGTATTCAAATTACGGACGAGGGACTGGAAAAAATTGTCGATTATGTGAGGCAGGTACGCGATATTGTCGGCTACGAAATTCCACTGGCAGCCGATCATTTTGGTCACTTCGATACCAATGAGGCTATCCGCCTAGGTAACGCGCTAGAGCCCTATCGTTTAGCTTATTTGGAAGATTTGGTGCCTTGGCAGTATACCGATAAGTGGAAGCAAATCACCCACGCCATTAATACCCCCACTCTCACCGGCGAGGATATTTTTCTGAAAGAGGAGTTCATCAATTTGATTGATGCTCGGGCTATCGATATGATCCATCCTGACTTGGCATCTTCGGGCGGAATTCTAGAAACCAAGAAAATTGGTGATTATGCCGAAGAAAACGGTATTCCAATGATGATGCACTTTGCCGGAACCCCCGTCTCGCTAATGGCGAACGTTCATTGTGCTGCTGCTACTCAGAATTTTATCGCCTTAGAGCATCATTCGGTTGATATTGACTGGTGGGAAGATCTGGTGACGGGCATTGATAAACCCATTGTGCAGGATGGTCACGTAACGGTACCGGACAAGCCCGGCTTAGGAGTGGAGCTGAACGAGGACGTAGTAAAAGAACATATGAAAAAAGGCACGAAGTATTTTGCTCCTACCGATGAATGGAATACAGTAGACTCGGCTGACCGTCTCTGGAGCTAGTCTTTGAAGGGAGAACGGAAAAGGGAAAAAGGAAAACGAAAAAATATACCTTCCTAATCCGTTTTCCATTCTCCGTATTCCGTTATCCTAAATCCAACAATCACTAGAAATTACTTATGAACCAACGTTCAATTTATAAACTACTACTTGGCTTAGCCGGTGCCAGTGCATTAGCTGCGCTGGTACTTTTTATTATGGGCAATCCCGAACTGGCGGGCCCTTTTCTAATTGCTTTTTTCATTTTATTGGCTCTTGGCTTTCGTGGTTACGAGCCTTTACGAGGATTTTCGTTTACTGCCGTCATCTTCGCCTCAGTAACCGTTGCCATGTACTATCCGGCTAATTTTCAGGAAGTGGGTGGCTACGATTTAAAAAATCTTTTTACCCCACTGCTTCAGCTTATCATGTTCGGAATGGGTACTGCCATTGGTATCAATGATTTCTTAGGCGTAGTTAAAATGCCCCGGGGGGTACTGATTGGAGTGGCTTGTCAGTTTACGATTATGCCCTTTGTTGGCTTCTCTATTGCTCATACTTTAGGCGTAGAGCCGGAAATTGCAGCGGGTATTATTCTGATAGGTTCATCGCCTAGCGGATTAGCATCCAACGTAATGGCGTATTTGGCCAAAGCTAACCTAGCACTATCTATCACACTCACTGCTTTTGCTACGCTACTAGCTCCACTCATTACACCTAACCTAATGGGCTGGCTAGCCGGCGAGTTTGTAGAAGTAGACGTGCTGGGGATGATGTGGAGTATGGTACGTATTGTAATTATTCCGGTATTTGCCGGAGTAGCCTTCAATCATTTCTTTAGTGGAAAGTTTAAGTGGCTCGATGAAGCTATGCCCTACGTTTCTATGTTTGGTATCGCTTATATCATAACCATCATTACTGCTGCCGGACGGGACAACTTGCTGGAGGTAGGGGCAGTGCTAATTCTAGCTGGAATTTTCCACAACCTGGCGGGCTATTTTCTGGGTTACTGGGGAGGACGTTTGTTCCGTATGCCTGAGCAGGATTGTCGTACTGTGGCCCTCGAAGTAGGAATGCAAAACGGAGGATTGGCTTCTGCTTTAGCGAATGAGATGGGTAAAGTTGCTACGGTCGGTCTGGCACCGGCTATTTTTGGCCCGGTAATGAATATCACCGGATCAACTCTGGCCACCTACTGGCGAGGAAAACCTTTACCTGAAGATAAGGGCAAAACAGAAAAAGAAGCAGCGCTAGTGGAGCACGATAACGCAACAACTTAATGCGCTACCTAATAGTCATCTCGCTGCTAAGTCTATCCTGTGCCTCTTCGGAAGAAAATCAATCAGAAACAGCGGCAACTGAAATTCCTGATCAGGACTCAATCTACGCGCAAGTTAATCAGAACTGGAGTGATGTTTTAGCAGCTTGGTATCCCCGGGTATTAGATACGGTTTACGGTGGCTACTTGGCTAATTGGAGTTACGATTGGCAAATGGCAGAGCAGCAAAACAAAATGATTGTGACTCAAGCCCGTCATCTCTGGACAACTTCTAAAGTATTGAGAGACCGACCAGACGACGCTCTTTATCAACAAGCCACTGCACTAGGCTATGACTTTTTGAAAAATCATATGTGGGACAACACCCACGGCGGGTTCTACTGGCTGGTAAACCGGGAAGGAGAACCAATTTTAGAAGGAGAGGGGAAGTACAAAAAAGTGTATGGTCACGCTTTCGGCATTTACGCTCTAGCGGCCTACGCCCAAGTTAACAATACTGAAGAAGTACTCAATTTTGCTAAGGAGGCATTTCTCTGGCTAGATGAGTACGCTCACGATCTGGAGAGTGGTGGCTATTTTTCGGTTCTTCAGCAAGATGGTACTTCTTTAAGTAATGAAGATCAAAGTGCTGATAGTCTGCCAATTACTTGGGTATATAAAGAGCAAAATGCAGGCATTCACCTGATGGAAGCTTTTACGGAACTCTACCGGGTCTGGCCGGATTCATTGGTTCGCGAACGATTGATTGAAATGCTTCATCTGGTTCGGGATACGATGGTGAATGATCAGGGGCATTTGAATCTTTACTTCACCCCTGATTGGCGTCCAATTGTGTACGCTGACTCTTCCCAAGCGGTGCGGGAGGCCAATTATCATATTGATCACGTCACTTTCGGCCATGATATTGAAACGGCTTTTCTGATGCTGGATGCTTCCGAAGTTCTCGGTAATTTTGAATACGAAAAAACACTGGAGATAGCGAAGGGACTAGTAGATCACACCCTCAAAACTGGTTTTGACCCCCAGCGTAGTGGAATTTATCAGCGTGGCTATTACTTGCCGGGGGATTCTACGGTAACTATTATCGATTCAGAAAAGGACTGGTGGTCGCAAGCCGAAGGGCTAAATACCCTGCTGATTTTTTCCGAACTATATCCCGAGGAAGCTCAGTACGCTGAGCAGTTCGCCAATTTGTGGAAATATACCTGGACCTACATGATTGACCACGAACATCGAGGGTGGTATAACTTGGGCATGGACATTAGTCCCGAATACCGGGATGCTGCCAAAGGACAAGCCTGGAAAGGCAACTACCACAATGGGCGAACACTCATGTCACTAACCTCTCGACTTTCTCCCTGATTTCCACATTTTCTTCGGAACTTACAAGGTGCTTTTTACGGGATTTTCTGCTTTTTCCCAGCACCCCAATATTGTAGATTTGACCCAGGTTCAACAAACTTTTTGAACTAATTGGTAAAGTCAAAAATGAGCCTGGGGTAGTGATATTGCATTCCATCGTTTTTATAAAAAACAGTAAGCAATGAAGCAGTTGAACCAAATAATCCGAGATTATTTTGGCTTCTCAGCTACCGAATTGCGGGGGGTTTGGGTATTAATTTCCCTGGCAATTATCTTACTGAGTGCTCCAATTTTGAGTAAGTCAGTGTTTCGTTTATCAATGAAGCCAAAGGTAGTAGTAGAAGAATCGGTTACTTTAGATAGTCTAATCGCACTGCTAAATCCACCGGTGCCCAACCAAGAAATTATTCAGCCTCAATATAAAACGAAGACTAACTACGCCAAATTTGACCCAAATCATGCCTCCCGGGATTTACTGCTCCAGAATGGTATACCACCCTGGTTGGCTGACCGTCTTATTAAATACCGAAGCAAAGGTGGGTCTTTTCGGAAAAAAGAAGACATATTAAAAATCTACGGGTTTCCCGCTGGGCTTTATTCCCAGCTACAAAAGTATATTGAGCTGCCCAAACAAGTTACCACACGTCCTGAAGTAGCGACCGTAGCATCTCCGGTCAATTATAATGCTAAGTCAGACAAACGTCGTCAGTATTCGGAAGAAAAAGTATTAGAAGTAATCAACATCAATCAGGCTGATTCCAGTCAGCTAAAGAAAATTCCGGGGATTGGTTCGGTACTTTCGGCCCGTATTATCCGCTTTCGGGATAAACTCGGCGGTTTGCATTCCAGGGCCCAATTACAAGAAGTTTATCAGATAAGCGATTGGGCAGTCCAGAATTTACAAAAATACACCTATATTCCCCCCGATAATGAGGTAGTTCGGTTGAATATTAATTCCGATGATGTTAAAACACTGGCCAGCCATCCGTATATTTCTTACTCATTAGCCCGGGCTATTATTGATCATCGGAAAAATTACGGCAACTTCTCCACTGTAGACGATTGTCGGGAGGTGTATCTTATGCAGGATTCCATTTTTCAGAAAATAACGCCCTATTTGGGCTTATAATTGATTTAGGCAATGCAACGTATTTTACAGTCTTATCTTCGTCGGCTCACCAATCTTAGCAGTACGAACCGTTCGTTGTATTTGCCCCGACTATCCGCTCGCCAACACCTCGATCTGCATGATATCAACTTTCTAAATAAATTTTCATCATTTCAATTAATCGAGTGGTTAATTGCGGGAAAACATAGTTTAAAAGGAATAAGCAACACCACTATCCCCTTGGCTCCAGTAGCTGATAGTCGTCAGTCGGGTGCAGCTAAAGTAAGTCAGGTCTTACGCCGGATTGTTCGCACCACTAAATTTTTGCAAGAAGAACAGGGCACCCACGATTTGTACGTCGGCTGGCCATTTGTTCGGGGGCAGTTTCAGGATGGTACCGCGGTACGCTGTCCACTGATATTTTTTCCAGTTGAACTGCAGATGCAGGAGGTTACTGAGTCAGGCAAACAGTGGGTTCTGCTGTTGAAGAAAGAAGAAAGCATGATTCTGAACAAGAGCTTCTTGCTTTCTTACGCCCATCGCTATAGCCTTCCTTTCAACGAGGTATTAAGTGAAACCAGTCTCGATGACTTTGATCGCGACAGTCGGGTCTTCCGAACTAGCTTATATCAACTGTTCAAAGACAGCGAAGTAGAGATTAACTTTAACCAGGAACTCTTTATTGATGAACTAAGTCCTTTTCCTGATTTTACCAAAGACATTTTTTTGAAAGAAACGGAGGCAGGGGTACTTAAACTGTTTCCCGAAGCGGTACTCGGTATTTTTCCTCAATCGGGTTCGTACTTGGTACCTGATTACCAGCGACTACTTTCTTTGGAGCATATGCCTGATATTGAAGAATTCTTTGCTGCTAAGAAGAAGATGTATCCGGCACTAGATCAGGATTCTAATTCAATGAGTGAAAAATATCATTTTAAGCAGCGCATAAAGGAAGAGCAGATTTATACTCCCTACGATTTGGATGCCTATCAGGAGCAAGTACTTCGGGAGGTAAAATTGGGCAAATCCCTAGTTGTGCAGGGGCCTCCCGGTACGGGTAAATCCCAGCTAATTACTAACCTAGCCTCTGATTTCATTGCTCAGGGTAAGCGAGTATTGGTTGTATGCCAAAAGCGGGCAGCGTTAGATGTAGTGTACCAACGACTGAAAGAAAAAGATATTCACTCCTTTGCGGGCTTGGTTCATGACTTTAAAAAAGACCGGGCTTCTATTTACACTCAGATCCAGGAACAGATTGATGCGCTGTATGAATACGAACTGAAGAATAATAATCTAGATTCTATCTTTCTCGAGCGTCAGTTCCTGCAGGCTAGTCGGCAAATAGAGAAAGCTTGTGAAGAGCTCGACGAATTTAAGCGGGCCCTGTATGATGAGTCTGAAGCGGGGGTCTCTGCGAAGGAACTGTATTTGACGTCCCAAGCGCAGAGCGATACCATTAATGTGAAGCAGGAGTATCGCCACTTTCGGGTACCAGATTTACCCAATTTCCTGAAACGATTGCGAAAGTATGTTACCAATTATCTTAAGTACGATCTCGAACAATACCCATTTGCGCCCCGCAAATCGTTTGCTCACTGCACTGCTGAAGATCTACAAACCCTGAAAAGTTATATCGAGGAAATTCCGGTATATAAACAAACGCTCATACACAATGTGCAGGAGGTGCTGAAGGCTGATATCGATTTTGTTACCTGCGAAAATATTCAACATCGGGCCGAGGATATTAGTCTGTTTCTTAAGTTGCTAGAAAACCCCAAGAGTTATGAATTCTTCCAGAAGATTGTTGGTAAAATAGATAAAGACGCTGACCCACTTTGGCTAGCTAATGTAGAACGGATTGTGCTGGAGTGTTACGAGGGCAACGGCGTGGAAAATACCTTAGATGTAGCTGAACTCGGTAAGTTACAACAGGTCATGCGGAGGGCTGAGGAATCCCGTACGGGGATTATCAAGTGGCTAAGCTGGCAAGCATCCTCTAAGGAGAAAAACTGGTTAACTAAAGTCTTTGAAGACAATCAACTTGAGCCTACTAAAGATGGATTTGAGGTGATGAACGAACGCTTGGACAGCCGACTGAATCTGGAACATAATCTAACCAAACTGCGGGAGCGCATTTGGGTAGAGAGTGTACCCGAGCGGGAGTCAAGTCAGCAGTACGATAAAGAGGAAGTTGAAAAATGGTTTATCTATCAGAAACAGGCGTTACAAGCCTCGTTATTATTCAAATCTTTCCGAAACTTCAATGAATATTTTGGGATTAACTTTCTGGGGTTTCTCGAGCTGAAGGGGCGGGTAACCCGGTTGCTAGAATTGATAAAAGACATACCGCAGCACCATAAAAAATGGCAAACATACTTAACTCCGGCGCAGGTCAGTCAAATTAACCAGATCGATCATGCCAGCCAATTCACTAATACGCTAGACCGGGATTTTGAAGCCCTAACTGATTTTGACACGCTAAAAGAAAGCCTATTAGCCCACGAGCAGAGTATCATTATCCGGCTAACTGACGACGGGGGTATTGTTTCGGCAGAAGAAGCAGTAAAAAAGGTAGAGAACAGTCTACGAATGGCCTGGATACACCATATCGAGACCAAGTTCCCAATACTAAGAATGGTATCGTCCGCCCGTTTAGAAGAACTAGAGCAGGATTTACAGCAAGCCATTGCCGAAAAAAAGGAAGTGAGTCAGTCAATTTTATTAATGAAGCTACGGGAGCGCACTTATGCTGATGTGGAGTATAATCGGCAAAACAACCTAGTTACTTACCGAGATATTAGTCACCAGGCCAGCAAAAAACGGAAGATTTGGCCACTCCGGAAGCTCATTGGGAATTTCCAGAACGAATTGTTTAATCTTATTCCCTGCTGGTTGGCTTCCCCTGAGACAGTTTCAGCAATTTTTCCTTTAGACGGTACACTGCGCTTTGATCTGGTAATTTTTGACGAAGCCTCCCAATGTTTTGCTGAAAAAGGAATTCCAGCTATGTACCGGGGGCAACAAGTGGTAGTTGTGGGTGATGAAGAACAACTACAACCTAATGATCTGTACCAGGTTCGCTGGGAAGAAGATACTGAAAATGAAGTAGAAGATGCCATCGCCTTTGAGGCAAATTCTTTACTTGATTTAGCCAAAGGCTATTTGGCCACTTATCGGCTAGAAGAGCACTATCGTTCTAAATCGTTAGAATTGATCGACTTTTCTAATCAGCATTTTTATAAGCGAAGGCTGAAAATGCTGCCTGATCATCGGGATTTTACGCTGAAGCAGCCAGCTATTGAGTATATCAAAGTTGACGGGGTCTGGAAAAACCAAGCGAACGAGGTTGAAGCCCAGCGGGTGTTGGAGTTAATTCTACAGTTGAAACAGGAAAAGTCTAAGAATAGGGTAGGGGTGATCACTTTTAATGTGAAGCAGCAGGATCTGATTTTGGATCTCATCGAGAACACTCAGACTACTGATTTTGATAACCTCAGCTTTGTAAAGAATATTGAGAATGTACAGGGCGACGAGTGCGATATTATCATTTTCACTATGGCCTACGCTCCTAATGAAAAAGGGAAATTGGTACTGCAATTTGGTAGTTTGAACGCTGACGGTGGTGAGAATCGTTTGAACGTAGCCGTAACCCGGGCCCGGGAGAAAATCTATCTGGTTACCAGTATACTTCCTGATCAGCTCAAGGTAGAGAACACCAAGAACCGTGGGCCTAAGTTGTTGAAAGATTACTTGGCATATGCGCATCGGGTATCGGAGGGTAACTACCAAGCCTCGCTACCTGAAGTATCCGACCATCGGGCTGAGTGGTTTCTGAATAAACATTTGCAGCAGTGGGTGGAAAAAACTCAGCAGGGCGTAGAGTTCCCGAGGCTACTGCCTTTCGCTGATCTTACTATTTTAGAACAGCTAGAACATAAGGTTAATTACCTGGGACTGCTGATGACGGATGATGACTTGTATTATCAAAGCCCCTCAGCCAAGGAAGCTCACGTATACCGAACTGAGCTATTCCGGGACAAGCACTGGAAATTCAAGAATATATACAGTCGCCAGTTTTGGCAAAACCCCGATCACGTCTACGATGAAATTTATCGATTTATACAGACTCGTGGAGAACGTACGTGATTGGAAGCGTAAAAAAAACTGGGGCAATTTGGGCGGGGGATAGCTAATAGAACCTAATGGGCATTCTCTTAAATTATTTCTAAGTCCTTTAGTATATTCATGGTAATCTCTTTCCTTGCTCTTGCAAAGCTATCTTTCGGATCGTTACTTTCGATGTTAGTAGCAAAAAAATAAATATGGTCTGCTTTTTCAATATAGCCTACATACCACCCGATATCTATCCCATCTAATGCTGCGTTTGTCCATCCTGTCTTCCCACTTAAAATGTAGGCATCTGTTTTTTCATCAATTATAATATCCTTCGTTATTTCCATTACCTTTTTGGAAGCTGGCAATTTCAGTTGATACAGCCTTTTGAGGAAATCAATTTGACCTTCTTGAGATGTTTTCAAATCGCCAATTAACCAAAAAGCATTTTTTCGTTCTTCGTTATAAAACGGGTCACCAGTATGTATCGAGACTTGATGATTCCCATAATCCAATTTTTTCAGATACCTTTGATAAGTCTTTAGTCCAACTTTATCAGCAAGCTTTGTATTGCAAGGTTCACAAGAAGTTCGAAATGCCTCAGCTAGCGTCAAATCTTGATTCCAAGGTTTAACAGGTCTTTCAATACTATCCCACTTGATAATAGAAGTTTCATCTTTCATCACACCTTCTTCCAATACAATGAGTGTATTTGGGATGATGAATGTAGAAGAAGGGCTAAATTGTTTTCTACATCTTTCAGGGTTATATCTTGTGTATTGTTCCTCTTGTAGGTCATAAAGCACAAAAGAACCTTTTACCTCAAATTCATCAAAGTACTTTTGAAGATCAGCTTCTCTATCTTTTTTCCAGCTAAATGATACTATTACTATGCTAATTGAAAGGATAAGAGGTAGTTTATTCATTTTATCTTTTATTAGTTGCCAGTAACTTCTAATGCAGGTAGGGGCTGCTCTACCTACTCATGACGTAATGCTTGGGTAGGATTTACCTGTGAAGCTTTCAACGTAAGTGACCCCACCGTTAGTAGTATGATCGGAAACAGTAAAAGGATTGGTAGTATGAACACTCCGTAACTAAGCTCAGTACGAAAAGTATAGTTTTGCAGCCACTGGCGTAAGATAAAATAAGATACAGGGGTAGCCACCACGGAAGCTATCGCCAGTAGATACATATAATTGCGAGACAATAATGTTACTAGATTCAACGAGGAAGCACCCAGTACTTTTCGTACTCCAATCTCCTTTCGCTTCAGTACCACTGTATAGTAGGTAAGCCCGAACAATCCTAGGCAGGAGATAAATACAGCAAAAAAGGAAGCGGCAATAAAGACTTTCTCGTAAAACTCTTCACTGGCGTACTGCTGAGCAAAGGCTTCGTCCAAAAAGTAATAGTCCATCGGTGAAGCAGAAAAGTACTGTTTCCACCGCTCTTCAATGGCAGCCAGCGTATTTGATACATCCTCACCGTTTAGCTTCACCGAAAGGTAGTGATAGGGTATCCAGCGAAAGTCGGGTGAGATAAACAGCATCACCGGGGTAAAGGGATTTTCTAAGGATGTTTGGTGAAAGTTCTCTACCACCCCAATAACTTTAAAATTCTTGTCACTGGTTTCCAATCTCACGTCTTGATGCAGGGCTGCTTCGGCACTTGCAAAACCCAAAGCCGTTACACTTTCCTCGTTGAGGATGACTGCATCTTGGTCGGTTTTAAAATCCCGTGAGAAGTTTCTTCCTTCCAATAGCGTAAGCTCGTAAGTATCCAAATATTCGTAGTCGGTGCGGAGCATTTCGTAGAGTTTGTTCTCTCCACTGCCTTTTCGTTTGTTAGATAAAAACATGCCTACCTCATGGCCAGCTACCGAGCTGGAGTAGGTCATGGTTTTCACACCGGACTGGCGAAGTAGTTCCTGTTTAAAATTTTCTAGGTCTTCATAATAGCGATCGGTAGAAACTGGAGCGTTGATAACCACAGTTTGCTCAGTTGCCAAGCCGGTATCCTGCGTTTTCATGTAATGCAACTGCTGATAGATCAGATACGCTACACTAATCAGTACGATGGAAGCGGCAAACTGGAAGGTAATCAGCGCTTTACGCAGCCCGTTGCCACCGATGGACTGTTTAGCATCTCCTTTCAGGGCTTGGATAGGACTGAGCGAAGAAAGCACTAGTGCTGGGTAGCTTCCCGAAGCAACCACTCCTATCAGTAATAGCACTAGAAAGATACCCGCAATTTCAGGAGTTATGCTTAGTGGAAATGAAATCCCTAACCCTTGTAGTAATTGATAGATAAGCAATGTAAAACCAATCGCTAGAATTGTTGCGAGTAGACTTACCAACAATGCTTCGGATAAAAATTGAGCTACGAGGTTAGATTTATTGATTCCGAGAGCCTTTTTAAGCCCTACCTCTTGGGTTCGCTCCAGGCTTTTAATGGTACTTAGATTGGTGTAGTTGATCCAGGTAATTACCATAATCAGTACCGCCATTGCACTCATAAACCACACGGCTTTTCGGCTTCCTTTTACTTCAGCTTCTTTGGCTTTCCAGGCATTTAAATGAATATCCAGTAAAGGGGTAAGTTGCACCCCCCCCACTAAATCTTTAAGTGCTTCGGCGGTTTTATACTTTTCGGCTAGCGCCGGAAACTGTTGCTCAATACGCTGGGCAGCTTCCATACTAGGAAGTGATACATAGGTATAGGCAGAATGCTTATACCAGAAGGTATCCATTTTCTTCCAGTGGCTTGCCACCGTAGCCTAAGAATACATAATATCGTAGCGCAGATGTGAATTATCAGGAAAGTCAGCAAACACCCCCGTCACTTCACAGATATACGTCCGTTGAATATCACTGATTTTTAACGTCTTACCGATAGGATCTTCGTCGCCGAAGTACTTCTGCCGATACGATTCCGAGATCACCACTGTATTGGGTTCTTGCAAAGCTGTCTCAGGATTTCCAGCGACAAATGGAAATGAAAAGAAGGTAAAAAAAGCAGCATCAGCCGCAACTACCTGTTTTTCCCGGAACTTGATGTCTTCGTACTGAACTACTCGTTCACTACTCCAGCTATACAGACGAGTCATAGCCGTAATCTCGGGAAACGCCTCCAGTAGGGCTTGACCGTAGCCCGTAGAACTGGTCGCCCAATCATCGGTCAATTCCTTATTCTTAAAAAACTGACTTTCTACTCGGTAGATGTGCTCTTTACCTTCGTGAAATGTGTCATAGCTTAACTCAAAAGAGATAAACTGAAGGATAAGTAGAAAGACAGCGAGACTAAGCGCCAATCCTAGAATGTTAATTAGCGAAACGCCTAGGTTCTTCTTCAGTATCCGAAAAGCAGTGGTAAAGAAGCGATAGTTCATAGGCAGAGGAATGTTTGATACTACAAAGTAGCATAAATTATTCCTCATTCACAGCCCTAGGCGATCCATCTTCTCCTTCTCATATTTACCATCTTCAGCCGGGTAGCGCAGTTTGTTACTAAATCTACCTGCATCTTTTGCTAATGCATAAATAAGGCTTTCACCCGCGAATTTAGGTGTTTTGTCAAAGACAGGATCTTCGTAGGCTTTATCAGCAGATACCACCTTCCATCCCTTTGCTTTAAACATCTCGATTAAATCATCTAGAAATAGAGCTGCCGCTAGATTATGATGCAGCAGAAGTGTATGATGGATATGCCGACCCGTTAATTCGTAGGACAAGTTTTCATAGAATTGAGCCCTATCAAATAAATGATCTAAATAGAACTGCTTGTATCCTTCTACTGGTGATTGTGGATCATTCGCTAATCGTTTTCTTAATCGGCTATTAATGTACCAATCGGAAGCATCAATGGTCACATACCCATTTCTATAGCCTTGTGCTTGTAAAAACTGCCGAATGCTATCTACCTTTTCTTCTGTATTACCTTCCTTAAGATAAGGAAATCGGAAGAGCTTGATACAATTTTCATAGTTACTAATAACTGAGTCTGTTCTCAGAATCTCACCAGCAAAAGCTGTGGTACTAACTTCATCATGATTGTAGTTGGGATGGGAATACGTATGATTAGCTATTTTATGACCTTGACCATTCCAGCTTTCTAATAGAAACTTTCCTTTCTGGTCGATTTTATTGTGCCCAGTGACAAAAAAGATCGCATTGATTTCAGCATTATCTAGCTTGTTCAATAACATACGATTCCATACCTCAAACGGATACCCTGGGTAATCATTAGTAACCCCGTCATCAAAAGTAAAGCTGATTGTAGGTTGCCCTAATACTTGCGAGGACATAACTAGTAAAAGGATAATAAGTAGTCTATTCACGTAAATTGATTTTTGTTAATTCTTGTAAGTATAAATTCGGTTTGAGGATTATTCCATAATAGTTCACATCAACTCGGATGCGATAAACTCAGCTAGTTGATTCAAATACTTTTCATCTACTTCATCAAAATCATTCACCGTGTCACTATCTACATCGAGAATGAGTTGCACTCGCTGACCCTTGATGATAGGAACCACAATCTCGGACTGGCTTTCGCTACTACAGGCAATATGGCCAGGAAATTGGTTAACGTCTGGTACAATTAATGTTTTCTTTTCCTTCCAGGCCGTACCGCAAACTCCTTTTCCGAAGGTAATTCGGGTACAGGCAATCGGTCCCTGAAACGGTCCTAGTACGAGTTCATCTTCTTTCACCCGATAAAACCCAACCCAGAAGAAGCCTAAGCTTTGTTTTAGCGCTGCTGCAATATTGGCAAGGTTGGCGACCAAGTTTGGTTCCCCCTGGGTAAGCGATTTAAGTTGAGGCAATAATGTTTGGTACAGTTCGTCTTTGGTTAAATTATCAGCAATAAACAGGTTCTCAGCCATGGTAAGTTTTTTGCGTTTCATCAGTACAGACGATGATGACAAGTTGTCTGTTGTCAAATTCTGCATATTTTTTGTTCTGTATTTTCTATAACCTATCCGTGTTCTATTATGAAACTCATTGGAATCATTTTGCTAAGTTTCTTTTTTGGAATCGTAGGGGCTTTTACCTACGAACGTTGGATAAAACCTGCAAATGATTTTGAAGGGGTAACTTCAGAAAATCACTCGTGGGTTACTACTGAACCCCAAGTTCCATTTAGAGAGGTTTATTCGCCTACAACTCTTCCCGATGAAGATTTTGCTTTGGCATCCGCCAATAGCACTCCGAGTGTAGTATATATCAAAACCTTGTCGGAACGATATAGTCGTAGTAGTTGGTTGGAATTATTTTTTGACGGTAGGTCGAGCCAGCAAGTGAGCAGCGGCTCTGGGGTGATTTATACCAACAATGGGTATATCGTTACGAATAATCATGTGATTGACCAAGCCGATCAAATAGAGGTTATTCACGGAAAACGAACGTATACTGCCCAGGTGGTAGGGGTTGACCCTTCTACCGATTTAGCCGTACTAAAAGTAGCGGCCGAAGGACTTCCTGAGGTCGAGTTAGGTAGTTCGCGCGATCTTCAGGTAGGGGAGTGGGTGCTGGCGGTGGGTAATCCTTTCAACTTAACCTCTACGGTAACGGCGGGCATTGTCAGCGCTAAGGGAAGACAAATCAATATTTTACGTAGTAACTTTCCTATTGAGTCTTTTATACAGACCGATGCGGCTATCAATCCGGGAAATAGCGGTGGAGCGTTAGTAGATAAGCGAGGGGCTTTGGTTGGTATCAATACGGCTATATTATCCCGGACAGGTTCTTACGCTGGCTATGGTTTTGCGGTTCCGGTAGATATTGTCCGCAAAGTGGTCGATGATATTATTTCCTACGGGGAAGTACAAAAAGCTTTTTTTGGCGCTGATGTTACCGATATTACTCTTAAGAAAGCTGAAGAATTAAATACAGCAGACTTATCAGGGGTGGTGCTGACGTATCTTCAGCGAAATGGCTCAGCCGAAGTAGCGGGACTTCAAAAGGGTGATATAATCAAGGAGCTAGATGGCGTGCTAATTAATTCCCGTAGTGATTTTGAGGAGCTTATCAGCTATTACAGTCCCAGTGATGAAATAGATGTCACTTACCGTCGAGATGGAAAATTATCGCGAGTTTCATTAGTACTCACCAACCGAGAGGGCACTACCAGCCTGATTAAACGCCAACTGTACAAATCTAGTCCATTAGGAGCTGATCTGGAAGTAGTATCCCAAGTAGAAGCTGATTTGCTAAAAATCCGGGGAGGGGTGAAGGTTTCAGAGATAAAAGGTGGTTTAATGCAACGATTAGGCATTGATGAAGGGTTTATTATTACTTCCATCAACGGTCGTAGCATCCAGTCACCCGAAGAGTTGGAAGAAATACTGACAAGGGTACGGGGGCGAGTACGCGTAGAAGGGGTGAACCAGCGCGGAATGAAAGGTTATTACTCGTTTTACTTTTAAAAAGCTATTAGCTTTGAGTGGGCCTTATCTTTAGTACAGGTATCTCTTCTTTCACTCTCGGACGCATGACTTTGGCTTTGGCCATTTTGGGCACAGTCGCCGTTACTGAGCTTGAAACCGACTTCTTTCTGACTACCTTCTTTTTTTCGAGAGGCTTGGTATTCAAGGCTATTACTAGCGAAATAATACCAAGGCACAACCAAGCCACATCGATGAAGAATGAATCAACGTAGCCA
>JBCCTI010000024.1:0-84475 GCA_039198955.1 Bacteroidota bacterium
ATATCATCTAAAATCACATATATTGCAATGGTGTTATCGTTGAGCATAAGAATAAGTGTTTTGAAGTGTGAGAACCTCAAAAATACAATCTTATCCCATACGATAACACTTCTTTTCATAGGTAGCAACTTGAATTAATTATTACAACTTTCTCAGATTCAAGTTTTACAAGCTTAATCTCGAAAGAAGGCGCGGGAGATATGTTTCCTATGATTAAATCATTAATCTGATCTACAATCTTATCCCAGCTAGTTATATCAATACCATCTATTTTAACAGCTCTATTGGTCTTATTGTCAGACTCAACACCCATTATATACCAACCTCCTTTTGCATTCGCAAAGGAAGATATTGATTTTGCTATCTTCTTCCCATCTAGTACTAATTGACTTTTAAATTCAACATACCAGCCTTCTGTAACTTCTCTAGATAAAAGTAGATTAAGCTTGTCTTCATTTACATCAGCCAAGTCACAGTCAAATGGACTATACTTCAACATAAAAACTTAGTAGTAAAACATTTACTAATACAGTCAGTGATACGTATCCATCCTTTTGCTTTACCCCTATCAGACTGTTAGCATTAGGAATATAAAACTATAAAAAATCTTATTAACATAAGAGTACTTATCTAAACACGGGGGCATAATTCTTAGAAAAGCCTCATTTATCGCAACTATAAAGTAGGGTGACACCGCTACCAAGCACACTGTATTTTTCTGGGCTCTGAATAGTGTAAAAAAGTCAGCCATTAAGAGCAGGTGAACTTATATAATCTACAAACAGGCTTTCATAGAACGTAAAGTAGGATTTGATTTATTTGTAGGTACTTAGAAGCAAAACGTAGTCTAGTAAAACCTGAGTAACTTGTTGTGAGTAGGGATTATCCTTGCGTGTCATTAAGGTGTGGTCAGACTTTGGAACGCCAGGTATATCTACCGAGAAGTAGGCTTTATTAATGGGATGTATGGGTGTAATTTGGCTAATCCATCGACTAAATAATCTCCCCCTAGCGTTTTGCCTCCCATCACTGCTATCGTAGGTAATCAAAAGCGCGCCTAAAGGATTAGTGTTAAAGTACTGATTTACGGCCTCTGCGAGGGTCAATTTTATACGTGGGTCGTCTCTGTTTGGTAGTTGGTGCCCGTGCTGGACATCAAAACCGGGCTCGCTAAGCGGTATTATCCCGTATAAGTTTGATTCCTGAAGGTAAGTAGAACAGTCTATAAAGGTAATAGCGTAAGGGACGTCTGAGTCGGTGACAAAGGAATAACCGCTGCCCTCCTCAGTGAGGGAGTAGCTAAAAAGGCTTGACAAGTTGGAACCGGTCTGTGTCTACATCAGACAAACTCCCCCCATTACGGAAGTGCTCACGCAAAGCCCGCTTCTGTTCCATCATCTCTATATATCGCTTTTTCGCTAATTCAGGGGTAAGCTTTTCAGCGATTCGTTTCTCTTCTTTTATCTTCATATTACTAAAATGTACGATTTTTTCGACAAAATTGTTGGAAATGTTAGATTCGTCGGAATTTCCATCTTGATAGTCGCCTAAAAGTGACTGTATTATATACGTTTCAACCAGCTTAGTTAGTAGAAAAAACAAGTGCTGTGGTTCCCCAGTAGTTACTCATTCACCAAATTTCTGAACGGTTTGTAGTCGTTCTCAAACAGACAGAATTAGAAACTGTTGTTGCACTCTTGGCAAACGGCAATATGCAATTTAGCCAGGCGTACCCATCTGTTCAACTTGATGGGCCTGCGATTAGTCAGTACCCATTGCCCGAATGAGTTGGTCAGACCCTATAATATCTCTTGCATTGATCTACTAGCATTTGCCTTGGGTGTACGACAAAACTACATATCAACTTGCCGGACCTGTTCCGGCATCTCCCCATTGTAGTACCGGAGACCCCGGAATTCGCAGAGCCTCATCCGGGCCACCGTGGCACGGGATAACCTCATTTTTGCAAAATTGTCGTACACCCGTTGCCTTTAGCTGTGCTTAGAAAATAAAACCTCCTTTTAAAAGCATAGTAAGTCTTTTTACTTCGTACTAATCCTAAAATTCAATTACTGTTTTACCAATGGTTTTACCGGATTCCTGCATTTGATGGGCTTTTTTTAGGTTGTCGGCCGTCAAACCTGTTAAGGTAGTCGTTAGAGTAGTTTTGAGAGTCCCGGCATCTAGTAGTTCAGCAATATGATTCAGAATGTCGTACTGTTTGTCCATATCGTCGGTTTGGAACATAGAGCGGGTGTACATAAATTCCATGGAGAAAGTCACGCTCTTGTTCTTGAGAAGATTTATATTCAGCGGTTCGCCGCTACCTGTAATGGAAACGATGTGTCCCTGCGGTTTAATAATCTCGACAGCAGTTTCCCAATAGGCTTGCATATCTACACAGTCCAGAATATAGTTCACTTCGGAATGTCCAATCTCTTTTAGCTCTTCCTTCAGGTGGTAATGGTTGACCACATAATCGGCCCCCATTGCTGAACACCAGCGTTGGGTTTCTGGTCGCGATGCGGTAGCGATCACCGTCAGCTTCGCGATTTGCTTGGCTAGTTGGATGGCAATAGAACCTACGCCCCCGGCTCCGGCTAAAATCAGCAGGGTTTTTCCCTGATCGGTTTCCGGGTTTACCTTGATCCGGTCAAATAGGGCTTCGTAAGCGGTTAATCCGGTGAGCGGAATGGCAGCGGCTTCAGCCACGGTCAGGCTCTTGGGTTTAAAACCCACAATACGCTCGTCAATCAGTTGGTATTCGGCGTTGCTGCCGCTGCGGGTAATATCTCCAGCGTAGTACACTTCATCGCCCACCTTAAAGCGGGTTGCCTTATCGCCTACGGCTTCTACGGTTCCCACCGCATCCCACCCAACAATTTTGGGAGTATCTAACACCGTATCTTTGGCCGCGTTTTGCCTTATTTTATAATCTACGGGGTTGACTGAGTTAGCCGCTATTTTTACCAGCAGATCGTGGCCGGAGGGTGTGGGCTTTTCGGCTTCAAACTCAATAAAGCTATCCTCTTCGGTGATCGGTAGTGATTGCTTAAATCCTATTGCTTTCATTAGTTATTTCAAATGTAGCAAACATCTCCTACTCTCTACTCCGAAGAGGATAACTCCTTGCCGCTCATCATTACCTTAGCCCATAGGTTATGGTTGTACTCATCAAGGGCTAATTGAAATAAGCGTTGGGCCTCTTCCTTATTTCCCAAGCCTTGGTTACCCAGAGCTTCCAGAAAATAGGATTGAGAGATAGTTTTATTATTTCGGGATGAGCCTTCTTCTACGGCAATCAGGGTATTATCAGCACCTGTTTCCCGGAGTTCCTGTCCCAGGCTGATTAGGCTCTGGAACATTTCGTTTGACTTATCAGTGTCACCCAGTTTTTCGTAGGATTTGGCCTGATAATAGAGCAGGTCGTACATCCCTCGGCGGTTTTCAGAAGCTACGCTTTGCTGATAACTCGCTTTAGCTTTTTTGGATTTGCCCATTTTATCGTAAACCTCTCCCATAAAGTAGTAGATCAGGGCGTTTTTTTCTCCGTCCGAAGCTTTACCTACTTCCAGGTTCTCGGGATACAGCAGAGCTGAATCTAAATGGGTAATTGCACGCTCGTATTCATTGGTCTTCATCAACTCCATCGCCTTCAGGGTATGAGCGTCCACGTAGTGCCAGTAGATTTCCCGTCCCCCTTCCCAGGTTCGGAAGTGGTGGGAATCGAGGAATTTAATAGCTTCATCGTACTCACCGTTGAGGTTGTAGAGTGCAACCAGTGCTTTGGGTGCGGAGACATCTTGCTTTACTACATCTACATTGTTACGAAGAATTGCCAGGCTTTCGGTAAAATTGGCGTTGGAAAGCTCATAATATTTTGCTAGCTCAGCGTACCAAAGCGACATATCAGCTTCTTCCTCCATTGCGTTTCGCAAATACGCAATAGCTTTTTCATTATCGTTTTCGTGATGGAATGCACCAAACGCCAGGTTGCGCCACACCATCGGAATACTCTGGTCAATATCGGCTGCTTTTTCCCAGGCCGCCATGGCATCCTCCGGTCGATTATCGTACAGCAGATTGCCCAGCAAATAGTAAGCATCTGCATTCTGCGCGTCCATCGCAACAGCATGATTCAGCACAGTTTCCGTCTCGGATCGGTAGGGAAAAGCATAATCCAGTGATGTATTCTTCGCTAAATTCAGCACTTCGGTTGCCTTGGTGTCATCACCCATTTCGGAATAAAACCAAGCTTGATAATAGTAAACCAGCGGATTAGTAGGGCTTTCCAGAGATGATAGCAAAGTAATACCATCGTCGAGAAGACCAGCATTCATGTAGTTAGTCGCAACTTCTAGGTAGTTATTATCCACATCCTGCATATTTTTATGCCACTGAGCTAAAGAAGCCTCACTCTGAAGTAGTTGCTTTTCATAGTAAGCCGCAAAATAAAGTGGATCGTATTCTAGTAGGTCGTCTAACAACTTCTGCGCTTGTTCGGGTTGATCTAGTTTACGGAGCAACGCCGCGTACAGTACTGTAATTCTACCGTCTTTGGTATTGTTGGCATAAGCACTTTGAATGTACTCCAGTGCCTTTTCGTAATTTCCGGCCTGGGTTTCCATTTGAGCCAACTGATAGTATCCGGCTGAGTGCCAGGCGTAGTACCAGGTTGACTGGGCAAAGTTATGATACGCCTCCTCAGTCTGACCAAGTTGTTTCTGCGCCATACCCAGGTAGTAAAATAGTTCTCCCTCTTTGGGTTGATAGTATTTCACCTTTAGTTTATCCGCAGCTTTTTGTAGGTAATCCAGTGCTTCCTGATATCTAGTTTGATCAAGTCGGCGCATACCCATCGCCAGATTAAGCCGGTAATCATTGGGCGACTTTTCCAAACCAGCCAGATAGTAATCATCGGGGTTCATACCCGGGCGTTTAAACTGCTCCACAAACCGTCCGGTCAGGTACAAGTCTTCTACTGACTCGATTTCTTGAGGCTTCTTCACTTTTTCCTGAGGCTCGGGCAGTTCAGGGTACTGAAGCTGGTATGGTTCGTAGGAAACCAGCACTTTTCCGTCGCTATTACGTATCTCCGTGTAAAGCTGGTATTCATCGATCGTTTCCCTGCTTTTGAAAGTAGCGATGAAAGGGGTTGCTGGGTCAATATCGATCGTCTTTTCTTCTAAAACCCGATCTCCGTATTTCAGCAGCACTCTGGCGTCATTAAAAGCCTGGGTGGTATTGAATCCGTAGAAAACGGTTTTAGCATCCCGCAGCTGTAGCGTAACTGAGGCTTCTACGGTCGAGTTTTTTGCGATCTCAATATCCCGCAGCGGATACCAGTAATTCTTGGCATCTTTCACCGAGTGGGGAAGTATCCAGCTATAGTCCGGTTGATTATTGGAGAATGATCCGGTCATAATCTCCACGTAGGCTTTGCCGTCATCCGTAAGCTTACGCCGGGCGTTTTGTCCCTGCAACCCGGGGCCAAACTGCCATAGCTTAGACGTCTTATTCTCTACCGGATCGCCTACGTGTACCGTTCCGGCGTTCTGACTGTAATCGTAGCCACCGACAAAACCATCTTTATTATCCCACATAAAGAAAGATACCGGATCAGGATGGTTCCTCCACCAGGTTAAGTCTACGCCTTCAGCATAACTCGTTCGACCGTAGTCATCGGTTTCATTGGAGATAGGCCACTGAATCAAGCTGGTATTATTGTGATAAACCCCGATTTCTTGACGAGGCGGCCAAAAAGTACGAAAGTCTTTATTAGCGGTGATGGCAACATTGGCCCAGAAAAGAAAAGTCTGGGTGAGCGCGTTACTGTTGCTCAAGCGATAATCTACTTCAATGTACGAACGACCGGGGCGCAGAGTCACTCCCACTACCCCGCGCATCTGCATAGTTTTTTCTGTCTCTCCAATCCAGACGGTGGCACTACCGTCTTCATTTTCCACCATGATATAATCACTGGGTAGCATAGTGGTAGTGCGATGATGGTGGGGGAAGCACCACTCAATGCCACCCGAAACCCAGGCCCCCAGCGTCCCAATCAAATCTGGCTTAATAACACTGTTGGTATGGAAGAGCTCGTGTCCGTTGGTTTTATCAATGGCCGAGAATAATTTGCCGCCTAAAGAGGGGGCAATGGTTACCTTAAGGTACTCATTTTCCAGATACACCATATCGTAGGTAACGTCCACTAGCGAGTCGCTCAACTTAGTTTGTAGCGGATAAGGATAAACCCTTCCCTCGGCTCCTTGTACGCCTCGCCCGGTATAAAAAACTGGGCTCAACTCATCGGTTCCGATTTGGTAAGTGGGGATTACTTCCTGCCCTTCGTACACTTTTACCTGGGCAAAAACAACAGGGGTTAGAATGAGGAATGAAATCAGAAGGATGGTTCGCTTGATCCGGCGGGTACTTCGATTAGGTTGCATATTATTTATTTTGACATTATGGTTATTCTGATAACGTTATTTGTTGTTAGCCCAACTTAAGCATAGGTTAATTTCCAAGAGAAGCAGCTTATAGAAGCTCAACTTTCTTAGCCTCGCCCTAGGGCCGGGCAGGCCTCTACTTTTCCATCGATGAAAAGTAGACAAAAATCTAGGAAACCTTGAAACTCGCTTCGCTCAAACAGCAAGATTTCCCTTTGATAAATAATAGATCCTTATATCTATGTCGTTCTTAGTTTAAGCTAAATATATCATGTTTACTATTATTATTTATGACAAAAAGCAACTTACCATTGGCGGTAGAAACGGCTAGCATGTTGCGAACATCCTGATCGGCAAAAAACCCGGTTTCCCGATTAGAAATGCGCTGGAAGTTACCTTTACCATCACCCTTCAAAAAAGAACCGATTCCGGCATCAGCTCGGGTAGTTTCTACTTCCGACTGATGATTATTTCCCGCCAGTATCAAATCTTTAGAGCCATCGCCATCAAAATCATCAAAGACAATGCTATTGATGGGTGATTGCTGTACGGGGATAGCGAAGGGTGAAAACTCAAATATCCCATTGCCCTGATTAATAAAGCTTCCCGAACGAAATTCAGTTGCCTCGTAGTGTAGGGCTGCTTCCAGTCGTTTTCCAATAATTCCTTCTAGATCGCGACTGGCAAAATCGGTGTAGGTTGGAATTTTCTGGGCAAGATGCGGCATTTGTTGAGTCATACAGGTCTTTCCTCGGATGGGTACTTTTTTGCCCTCGTACTCCTTAGCCAGCACCACATCTTCTACTCCGTTAAAATCAAAATCACTGGCGTAAATCTGAAATGGCTTTTCTTCTGAGGCGTGGAATTTATAGTTCAATCCCAAATTACCCGCCACAATATCGGGGTCACCATCATTATCGATATCTTCCACTAGCAGACGGTTCCACCAGCCAACCGCATTGGATAGTGTCGGGTAGGCATCGCTTTTGGTCAGTTGCTCACCATCGTTGATAAAAACCTCAATACCCATCCACTCACCGGTGACCAGCAAATCGGCTTTGTTATCTCCGTTGATGTCATTCCAGGTAGCATCAGTGACCATGCCTACGTTCTCTAGTTCAGGAGCAGATTGGGGGGTAGCAATAGTAAATGTGCCCCCGTCGTTTACCAGTAAATAACTAATCGGTGGATTAGGATAATGTCCGGGAGCTACCCGCCCACCCACAAACAGATCAAGATCCCCGTCTCGGTCAAAATCATTAGCGGCCACCACCGAACCCGAAGAGAAAATTTCGGGCAGACGATCGGTAGATTTAGTGAACTGACCGTTTCCATTATTCAAGTACAATCGGTCTTGGTGTAGCTTTTGATTTCGGAAAAACTCGTAGCTACCGCTGACCACGTACAAATCCTGGTCGCCATCGCTATCAACATCAAAGAAGCAAGCCCCTTGGTCTTCGTACTGCTGGTCCTGTTCAAAAGCAGTTGTAGATATGGCCTGGAACCCTCCTGATTTTTTACTCAATAAAAGTTGTCCAGCTTGGGTGTGTCCGCCACCTAGGTACACATCTTCTAAACCATCTCCGTTTACGTCGGCTTTGGCTACGGCTGGTCCAGTCTGGGACAGTTTATGGGGCAATAAAACCTGTAGTTGATAATCGTTAAAGTAGGGTTCGATATGCTGATAATCAGAATCTAATTGAGTAAACAAAGTACTCTCACCTCTCAATGTATCTTCTGCTGTTTGGGCATCCTGATAGTCAATCTTCAAAGTATTGCTTAGTTCAATCTGACTGATTTCCTGCTGTTTTCCGTCCGGCCAGATAATTTCTAGCTTTTCAATGCTGTGCTCCTTGGCTAACCCAAAGTGCAAAGTATTCGACACTGATGAAAGAAAGCCCCGGGTATTTATTAATTGGCGAGAAAGTACTGCGCCATCGGTAAGGTGTAATTTTGCCAGCGTACCTACTCCGAAGGGGTTTGTTTCTGGTCCGGAAAATTCTAGCTTTAGGTAACTTCCTGACTGCTGCTCGGTAGCATTATTTCGCAAAACCGTAGCCTCATCATTGATGTTATTGACCACTACGTCTAGATCGCCATCGTTGTCCAGATCGGCATAGACTGCACCGTTGGAGAAGGTGAACATTGAATCAGCCCAGTGATGCGAAGCATCGTCAAAGGTGAAGTCGCCATTATTTTTGAAAAAATAATTGTTCAGCTTTTGCTGAGGCAGCATTTTAGAGAATTTCAGAAAATCCTCGTCAGTAGGTTTTCGTTGGTTAGTTCGTAGAACTTGCAGAATCTCGTTGTTCTTGTCCCGATCAATTACATCCCGATAAACTCCGTTGGTGACGTATACATCGCTGTAGCCATCCAGATCAAAGTCAGCCGAAAGTAAAGCCCAGCTCCAGTCCGTATTTCCGATACCTGCCATCTGGGCAATCTCACTAAAGGAGCCATTACCATTATTAAGTTGCAGCATGTTATGCATATACTGATAGTGATACCCCTTCTCTACCATCAGTTCAAACTGATCTACTGAGGTCATCGCCATAGTGGTTTTAGACCGCACGTAGTCTTCAGGGTTCATATCCAGGGTCATTAAATCAGGGTAACCGTCGTTATTAATATCCGCTATATCGCTGCCCATACTGTTGAAAGACATGTGCTTAAATAGCGCATCGCGACTCTCACTGAAAGTCCCGTCACGATTATTGACGTAGGCCAAATCAGGAGTGTTGAAATCGTTACAAACGTAAATATCTAGCCAGCCGTCGTTATTCAAGTCGCCCACTTGTGGATTTAGCCCAAAGCCAATATCGTACTGCAATCCCGCCTGATCCGAAACATCGGTAAAGTGTCCAGTTCCATCGTTTTGATACAGTCGATCGCTGCCCTTCAGCTTTAAAGTTTCAGGGTCTTGTTGAATTTTAGCTAAATCCAACACTTGGGTGCGGCTGGTAATATCCGGGGTGTTGGATATGTACACATCCAGGTCATTATCCTGGTCGTAATCAAAAAAAGTTGCCTGAATGGTTCGATTAGCATCGGCTAACCCAAACTCTTCAGCTCGTTCAGTGAATGTTGGTACTTCTCCGGACTCGGCTCCGTTGTTAATGTAAAGTAGATTGGCAAATTTTCCATCCTCATCCTTCCATCCGCCCCGCGATACGTAGATATCCAGCCAGCCATCACTATTTACATCTACCATAGTAACTCCAGTAGTAAAGCCATCTTTTTGCTCGATAGCGGCCTCAATAGTCACATCTTCAAAGCTAAACTCAGCTTCCTCCCCACTATTCAAATACAGCTTATTGTCAGAGGAATTAGCGGTAAAAAACAAATCTACCCAGCCATCATTGTTAACATCCCCGACTGCTACCCCACCACCAATGTAAGTATACATGTACTGATAGTAGTTCGATGCTAGAGTTTCTTCCAGGGTATTTACGAAGTCAATTCCTGACTCAGCGGAGGCAACTTGGGTGAATAGTTTGCTTTCTTTCGGAGCAGTCTTTTCGTTAGGGGAAGAACAAGAAACAATTAGGTAAGAAAGAAGTCCAGCAATAGCTGCCCAGGAAAATACGAAAGATGAGGTAGGTGAATATCGTTGGGTCATAGGTAATGAGCGTAATACGTCCACAAATCAGGCAGTATTTAATATAACACCAGTTGATATGAACAAAAGTTCGTTTTCGTAAATACCAAATAGTCCTAAAATGGATAACGGTAGGATTTTAGTTATCCTACCGTTAAACTCACTTATTAGTCTAGCTTATAAGAAATTAATTAGCTGATTGGCCCAGATTTGGATTTCTTTCTATCTCTTGAGCCGGGATTGGGGCGAAGTAGTTATCTGGTCCCAGCGACCCAAGGATAGGATTAGAAGGGGCAGTTAGAGGAGTCGGGGTACCAGTACCATCGGCATCAAATACAGTCCCGATTGATACCCGAGGATCACGACCACCGTTACCCAGTGCTTCTTCGACCCGCTCCATACGAACTAGGTCATACCAACGCAAATACTCGCCGGCCAGCTCCCACTTTTTCTCGGTGAAAGCTAACTCGGCAATATCACCGCTAGTAACATCTACACTAGCATCGGGAACAGTGGGTGGCAGTCCGGCAGCTCTTCGGCGCACCTGATTGAGAGCTTCCCATGCATCGGCCGTCACATTGCCCGATCGTCCCGAAGCTTCGGCGTAGATCAACAGTAATTCGGCGTAGCGCATATAGTAATCGTTACGATCACTTTGGAAGTCTGGCCAGGTATTATCCTCAAAAGGACCTACAATCTTCCGGAAAATTGGGTTTTGCTGATCCTTAAATTCAGTCCAGGGCACAAAGTTAGCCGCGTTAGCTACATCGCTGGTAGCATTTCCGTTCTCATCCACGGGTACCGCAGTATGGTAGGTCGCCTCCTTACGGGGACCTTCTGGAAAATCCTCAAAAAAGCGGATTTCGGCAAAGGTTTCTTGCCACCCACCGTAATCAGCCGGAAGCCCCAGTTTACCGTGCTTACGGTTAGGCAGCCCACAATCATTGCAATACGCAATGGTAAATACCGCCTCGGTGTTGAACCGACCCGCTAAGGTGTATAGACTTCCCATATCATCTACTAAGGCAAAGCCATGGGCGGCAGAGTTATCAATCACCTGCTTGGCACTGGATGCGGCCATAGTGTACATAGAATTATCTTTCACCGGAAACCCTGCCCAATCTAGGTACAACCGCGCCAGGATAGCCCGTGCCGAGCCCTGATTCGGACGACTGACCCCTGGATTAGAAGAGACTGGTAATAGCGACTCAGCCATCAGCATATCGTTCTCTATTTGCTCGTATACCTCAATTTGAGTGGCGAGACCGATCTCAGGATCGGGGGCTACACTCAGTGGTAGGGCAATCTGACCGTGGATACGGGTTAAGTGAAAAAACATTAACCCTCTCAAGAAGTGGGTTTCCCCAATCAATCGATCCTGAGCAGCCTGGTCGGATAGCTGTACTCCCTCAATATTGGCTAAAACGGTATTGGCGGCCCGTACCATTTCGTACACGGCACCCCAGTTGTTAAACGAGCGGGAGTTTTCGGGGGTGATAAACCGCTGATCGTATTCCCGGAAGTCGGCCTTATTACTCGCCCGGTGGGTAGTCATATCATCACCCGACCAGCCGTTTACGTAGAAGGTTGTCATCCAGGACGCCTGCCGAAGCTGACCGTATATTCCGTTGACCCCTAGTTCTAGCTCAGCGATAGATTCGTAGGGGATCACCGCTAACTGGGATGCCCCCGGATCTTCTTCTAATTCACAACCTTGAAGTGCTACTATTAGCATCAGTAGCCCTCCGGTAAGTAATCGGTAGAAATTCATGGATTTCATATTTTTTGTTTTGTTGTTTAATATGTGGGGCTAGAATCTGAATTTTGCCCCGATAGTGTAGGTTCGTGGGTTAGGGTAAGCCCCTACATTAATACCCGAGGCTACATCCTCATTCCCTTGGTTGCCCCGACGAGAGGTTAGCTCGGGATCGTATCCGCTGTATTCAGTAATCAAGAAGAGGTTTTGACCGCCAACGTATACTTTTAGCGAGTTTCCTTCTCTACCCAGGTTCTGGAAAGTATACCCCAACGTAAGATTGCTTAATCGCATAAAGTCACCTGGTTCTATATAACGGGATGAATTGAACAATTGTACCGTAGCCGGAATGTCCGTCTCATTTTCGGGAGTCCACTGATTGACTTGATCAGACGCCATGAAGCTACGGGAATCTCCCGCTCCTCCGGTGATACCCGCTTGCATAATATTGTATACATCAAATCCGTGTACTCCCTGCAAGAATACATTCAAATCCCAGTTACCGTAGTTTACAGTATTATTAAAACCCCATAGTAGGTTGGGAGTTCCATTACCGATGCCTCCGAATATGATTTCACCATCCTCATCGCGAAGGTACTTAGCATCACCCGGCTGTCGGCCAAAAGTAGCCGCTTCGGCAGCTTCCGATGATTTCCAAGTACCGAGGAAGGTAGCTCCGTTAAATTGTCCGAGGGGCTCGCCTTTCTCAATAATGTTAATTACCCGAGCCTGGCCACCTGGCGCAGTAAATAAGCCATTAATCAGCTCTTCCCCGCCAAATAAGTTAGTCACCTCGTTTTGCAGATATGAAAGTGTAACATTCGATGTCCAAGTTAAGTCTTCCTTGTCAATAACAATGTAGTCGAGACCAACGTCTATCCCAAAGTTCTCAACCTCGCCCACGTTCTGGGTGATAGTCCCCCCTCCGTTTACTTCCAGCACTGGAACATTGAGTAATAGGTCGGTCGTAGTCTTCTGATAACCGTCCAAACTCAGGTTACCTCTTCCCTCCAAAAAGCCAATGTCTACCCCAACGTTGAACTGACTGGTCGTTTCCCAGGTTAGGTCCTGGTTCTCAAAGCTATCAAGCACTGTGCCGGCTGCCGCGGAAGAACCGTCGAAGGCATAATTATTAAATCGGAGGGTAGCAAATGTAGAGTAAGGATCTACTGCTTGGTTACCCACCTGTCCCCATCCAGCACGAAGTTTTAAGCTGGTAAAGCCCGGCAGGCTAGACAGCAGATTGTCTAGGCTATACGCTACCGCTACTGAGGGGAAAAAGCCCCACTCATTCCCCGGACGAAATACCGACGACCCATCGAACCGACCCGTGGCGGTAATAAACAGGTTATTGTCGAGTATGTACTCAGCCCGCAGCATGTAAGAAGATAACCTTCGTTCCGTAAAGTTATTATTGATCGTCTGGCCAGCATTAGGGGCGAGCTCGGCAAAGTAGAACCCCCGGGGCAAACTTAGGTCGTTGGCATTATAAGCATTGCGCTGGAAGATCGTATTCTGATATTCCTGTACTCCGGTCACTTTAATATTGTGAATATCTATTTCCTGCTGCCACGTCAGGATATTACTGATCTGAATACTATTGAATTTGTTATTGAAGAACGAAGTGTGGGGCAAGAAGTCGTCGCCAACTTCTACCGCGTAGCGCTCCTGGGTAAAGTTGTTAAACTGGGTTCCCGCAATCAGACTGTACGTTAAGTTATCAGTAATCTTATAACTCAGATTGAGCGCGGTGTTAAGCCGTTCGTTCACATCCTGAAAATCACTCTCGGTGAGGGTACGCACTGGGTTGTCATTCAGGGAGGCAATCCCTCGAGTAGACCGGAGGTTGAACTCACCATTTTCGTCAAACACCGGGGTAGTCGGATCCCAGGTATTGGCCTTATAAATTAGACTACCTTGTCCATTACCAAAAGTTTGGAAATTGTTTTGCGTCTTACTTCGGCTGCCGTATAGGTTAAGGTTAATATTCAATCGCTCGCCAATCTGAGTACCGATATTGGAGCGTAAGGAGAGTTGCTCATAACCGGTATTAATCACAATCCCTTCTTCATCGCGGTAGTTGCCCGAGATAAAATAGTTAATTTTACCTTCGGAGCCACTGGCTGACACTGCCAGATTGTGACTCAGCCCAGTTTGTAAGATCTCATCCTGATAGTTTGTTCCCCCACCTGCTTCTAGTGCAGCAATATCGGCATCGCTGAAAATTGGATTACCTCCAGTACTAACCCGCCGTATGTTTTCTATGCGGGCAAAGTCGCCCACCGATTCAGCTAACGTAGGTACTAAGCTAGGTACTTGTGATACTACAGCAAAGTAATCTACATTAATTTTCCCTTCACCAGAACCTTTCTTAGTGGTAATGATAATTACTCCGTTGGAACCCCGTACCCCGTAGATAGCCGTAGCCGAAGCATCCTTCAAGATGTCCATTGACTGAATATCATTGGGGTTGATGGTACTCAAATCCCCCCCTAGAATTCCATCGATAACTACTAGAGGGTCGTTATTACCGGTAATAGAATTGACCCCCCGAATCCGTACTTTCACCTGTCCGCCAGGAGAACCATTGGCCCGGGCTACAGTCACCCCTGAGGCCCGACCTTGGAGCGCATCTTCAACCCGGGCGATCGGCTGGTTCTCGTAGGTTTCCGGCGAGACCCGGGCCACCGAACCAGTCAGATCTGACTTCTTTTGGGTTCCGTAACCGATAACCACGACTTCTTCCAGGCTCTGGATATCTGGCAGTAAGGTCATGTTAATCTCGGTCTGAGTCCCCACTTGCACTGTTTCTGTGAGGAAACCTACAAAAGAAAATACCAGCACATCGTCGGGGGAGGCCGAAATACGATAGTTCCCCTCTACATCGGCAACGGTTCCGGTAGATGTACCCTGAATCAGGATGTTAGCCCCGGGAATTGCTTCACCCGTATCGTCGATGATTTGCCCGCTCACCATCTGTTGAGCGTAAGAAAGTTGCACACTCAGTAGGGCTAGTACCAATCCTGAAATGCAGCTTTTTCTTCTAAAAGCGTAAATCTGTTTTTGCATAATTATTAGGTTTATTTGGTATTTCATTAGTCATGATTAAGTACATTACTGGATAGTCCCCAAAGGCACTATTCGCGATTGTACGTCAGGAATCCGCTACCACGCCCATATTAACTTTGGCGTTGCAAAGCTGGTCTAGTGCTTCTTCCCACTCCTCACGGGTGGCAGATTCTAATCCTATCGGAAGTGGCTCGAACCACGCCTTCAGGGTGAATGAATTTAAGTTTATCACATCGGTCTGGATTGGGTCTACGTGGAAAAAGATAGTGTTCGTAGTTGTTTTTAAATACATATTCTGTACAAGTTTAGGTAAGGGTGTATCTAGTTCTTATTCACATTGGGCTGCCAAGGTTGAGTTGTACTGTCTGTTAATTTACATCGTATCAAATATCTTAGGTTACCAATCTACTACCGACCCATCGCGTGGATCATAGGCCTCGGGGTTCTGCCAGTCATGACCCATTTTCTCAGCTAGCTGATCTTCGTCCAGCTCAATACCTAGTCCAGGGCCAGTGGGTATCATTACCGTACCGTCGCTTTGTAGCTTAAAAGGCTCTTTCAAATAGCCATCGCCCAAACTGACCTGCTCCTGTACTAGAAAATTGGGAATGCTAGCCGCTAAGTGTAAGCCCGCCGCCAGAGAGATTGGCCCCATTGGATTGTGGGGGGCGATAACCGCATAGTAAGCTTCGGCCATTCCGGCAATCAGTCGTCCTTCGGTAATGCCCCCAGCGTGGCATAAATCCGGTTGTAAGATGCTAGCCGCCCCTTTTTCCAGTATCTCACGGAAGCCCCATTTGGTAAAAACTCTCTCCCCAGTAGCGATTGGCAAGTGGGTGCCCCGGGCGATCTCCGCCATCACGTCTACGTTTTGGCACTGAACTGGCTCTTCGATAAACATGGGTTGATATGGCTCGAGGGCTTTGATAAGTACCTTAGCGGTTTGAGGTGATATTTTTCCGTGGAAGTCAATCCCAATATTCACTTCCGGTCCAGATGCTTCGCGCAGGGAGGCAAAGTTATCTACGGCATAGTCTATAAATTTAGGGGTTTCTACCGCCCGGGCAGGGTTCTCCATAGCCACGGCGGTTTTTATCGTACTATACCCTTCACTCATCCGCTCTTTCATCTGCTCCGCGGTGCGGGCCCGTCCGTATACCGTAACCCGGTCGCGGGTAGGTCCGCCGAGCAGTTCATATACGGGTACGCCTAATAGCTTTCCTTTGATATCCCACAGAGCGTGGTCAATACCGCTTAGGGCACTGGTCAGAATGGGACCACCCCGGTAGAAAGCATGGCGGTAGATAGCCTGCCAATGATGCACCACCTGCCGAGGATCTTTGCCAATCAGATAAGGTTCTAACTCCTTAATTGCCGTTTGCATAGTCAATGCCCTTCCTTCCAACAAAGGTTCGCCTAATCCTACAATCCCCGCATCGGTGTGAATCTTGAGGAAGATCCAGCGAGGCTGTACTAGAAAAGTTTCTAGCCGGGTGACCCTCACCTGCTCCCGGTTAGTTAAAGGCAGTACACTAGAAGCATAAGAGGACTTGGGTAGAACCATAGCCCCCACCCCAGCAGCACCCAGTACCGATTGGATGGCGCGTCGCCGCGATACGCCTCGCCGTTGGGCAGTTAAGTTACTTGGTTTTAGAGAGGGCATAAGTTGGTAGATTGTCGTATGCTGGTGATAGCCTTGAATATATGTTACGATACAATTATTTTATAAATACAAGATGTTTTAGACCAATAATTTAGACAATTTTAAATAATTAGCCATGAAATGAAAATTTTTCTTGTTTACTAATCTGCAATATATGTTTATGAATGTAATACATATGTTTTTTTGGGCTGTGTTGAGTTTATGTACAGTACTTATTTGTACAAATTATCCGTAAAGGCAGTCCCAATACCTAGGATAATGAACCCGCCGTTAAGGAAATGAAAATAAGAAAATGCCTGATTAGGTTGTTAGAACTATTCTAATATCTCGCGAGTCTCCCCACAGCTAAGCATGGATTTCCCGAAGTAAGGATTGCGAATTTCTTTTTGCTCGCTGAGCCAAAATGCCCCAGTATTATTCTCAGCCATAGGGCAATACTGATAATAGACACCTGATCCGGTGACACCGAACTGCTGAAGGCTGTGATATAACGCTTGACTAAGCTGGGCAAAAGCTTGGCGTTGTGCTTCTAAAGGTGAAGATTGAATTGTACTAAGTTCTTGCTGTATAGTGTTTGATCGTCCCGTCCACCAGTCATAGGCAATCTCAGAAAGTAGCGACCCATCTACCTGTTTTAGCAGGCTTGCAACCTGACTAGCAGCTTCTGAAGCCAGTTGTTCATCCGAATCTACTAAGCTATTTTTTAGATTTAGGTAAGGTTTCAAAACTTCTGCTAACTGTTGCTGAAACTGCGCTGGCACTTCCTTAAAGTCACCAAGACTCAAAGAACCTTTTGTACTACTTTCACCTTCTACCTCCCCGTGATCGTAACTCGCAGAGGCCTCGTTTTCCCGGGGGTTCATCATACTTATTTTTCCCTGTAACTGAGCCGCAGCATCAACCTTAAACACTCCATTGACTACCACTTCCTCTCCAGCTTCTAAGCCTTCGTTTACTACGTAATGGTTACCTGTTTCTGGTCCCAAGACTATTTCCCGGTAGGCAAAGGTAGGCGGCTCAAGGTCAGGTCTCTTTACGTAGATTACCGCCCGCTTCCCGGTCCAGAGCACCGCCGTCTTGGGAATAAGTAATGCTTCGTTGGTGCCGGGTAACGATGACTCCAAAACTCCTTTTGCAAACATCTGAGGTTTGAGTTGATACTGCAAATTCTGCACTTCCGTTCGCACCTCGGCTACTCGCCGTTCGGCGTCGATAATTGGGTTAATAAAAGTCACTTTACTTCTAAATGTTTGCCCCGGAAGCGACGGCACACTAAAGCGAACTTCATCACCCAACTGAATCCAGGGTAGGTCACTTTCGTACGCCTCAAATACCACCCAGAGTCGCTCGAGATTGGCTAGCTCGAACATAGAGTGCCCTTCGTAAATATGTTCACCTGCTTTCACGCGGAGTGAAACGATTGTCCCCGATCGGTGAGCGAGCACATCAAAGTTGTACTGCACTACACCGCTTTTCAAAATATTCTCAATTTGTTTATCCGAAAGATCCCAGAGTTTGAGTTTATTAACAGCGGCCTCAAAAAAGGATGGGTTGCTTTGACGAAACTTGGCAGCTTCAAAGAGTTCTTTTTGGGCAGTCACTAGATCGGGCGAGTACACATTGGCTAGTACTTGCCCTTGTTTTACTTCCTGTCCGGTGTAGTTCACATAAAGCTGCTCGATGCGTCCATTAAAATGCGCGGTAATATCGGCAATACGGCGCTCGTCGGCTTCCACTCTGCCAGATAAGTGGATTTCTTTGGTAGGTTCCGTCCTCTCAACCCGAACGGTCTGCACGTTAGCAAGCTGCATAGCTGCCGGAGTCATTTGTACTGCATCTTCTGTATCCAGTTCAGAGGAGATATTATTTACGGTAACCAAATCCATAGCACAGATCGGGCATTGCCCTGATTCTGACTGACGAATTTGCGGATGCATAGAGCAAGTCCAGAGTTCACCCGGTGGATGCTGATGTTCCGGGGCTTTTTCTGAAGAGTACCGTTCTACCTCAGTAGTACTTCCACCGAAGAAAACCCAGCCTAAAAGGATACCCAATGCTAAAGTACCTAGCGCGATATATATAGTTTTGTTTTTCATGATTATTCATTTACCCATCAAATAATGGACTTGGTATACATAATTATTTCGTTCAACCTTCGCCCGCTCGAGCTGAAGTTGATAGTCTAAAAGCTGCCGTTCTATCTGAATAACTTCCTCAAAGTCAGCCTCGCCCGTAGTGAATTCAGTTTGTAGCAGGCTGAGGGTACGTCGAGCCAGGTCGACTAAGCGACGATTCATCACTACCCGCCGTTGGGCGTCCCGGTAATCGCGATACAAATTTTCTACTTGAGTGCGTAGCTGATCCTGCCTACTTTCTTCTCGCAGTAGCGTCGCTTCTCGTTGAAGTTGTGCTTGGGTCTCTAGTGCATCGTATTTCTTTCGGTAGACTGGTAACCGTATTCCTACCTGAGGAAAGAGAACGGCATCCCGACCATTATCGGGCACTTCCGTATCGGTACGAGGGGCAATATTGACATAGCTACCGCCTAGGGTGAAGGAAGGCAACCCCATTTTTTCAACCACATTGGCCTGACCCTGGTAAGCCTGAACTTCGTGACGCAAAGCTTCTAGCTGAGGGTTATTTGCCAGAATTACCTGGAATACACTATCCTTCGTGATAAGTAATTCTTCCGTCCCGATTGAATCAGGTAGTGAAAGGGGTTTGATTAAATTTTGGTTGAGAAGTTGTTCAAACTGCTTCACGAGAGGCTCGTAACTTTCTTCTAGGTACTGAAGTTTATTCCGTAATGCCTCTTCTTCTATTTCTGCGCGAAGTACATCTGTAAAGCCAGTCTGAGCCCCTTCAAAATTGACCCTCGCCAATTCTTTAAATGACCCTAAGATCGTCAGATTTTCTCGGGTGATTTTCGTGGCTGCTTGTAGGTAGTATAACTCGTTATAGGTAGTTTTTATCCGCTGAAATAACTCTTGCTTAGCATCCTCCAGTTGGTATAATTTTATTTTGGCTCGCTCGGCAGCCACTTGTTCTTGGGCATTGAGCGTACCAAACCAAGGCAACATCTGACTAACCGCAACGGAAGCTCGCTGGGCTCCCACCCGGGTTTCAACGGGGAGTAAGAAGGTGGCCAGGGTAAGTTGAGGATCGGGCAAGGCTCCGGCTTGAGGTATTTCTTCTAAACTAGCTTGATACTCCTTTAATAGGGCTTGGAGACGGGGATTATTTTGGGTTGCTATCTTGATATATGAAGCAAGTTGATCTTGTGCTCGTAAGGGATAAGAAACTAGAAGTTGGAGGTTAGAAGTTAGAAGTACTCCTACCAAACAATTCAGTAGCTTTCCTTGAGCGAGGATTTTCTTTTCTCTCTTTTTCAAGAATGATTTTTCCATTTTTTGTGTAATTGAGTAATCATTTTTCCTATCTCATCTATTTCTTTGCTAAGCCTTCGGTGTTCTTCAGATGAAATGTATTGGCAGTCTTTAGCAAAGTCTAACCAGGTCTGAGTTTCACTGGCTGACCCTAGAGCGGTGATGAGAAATTGCTTAAAGACATTTTCATATGACCTCCTCGCCCACCCTTCCGAGATATTAGCTGCTACTGAACGAGACGAGCGAATGATCTGAGAGCTCAACGAGTAGATTTCTTCTTTTGGAAACTTTCTGGTAATTAAAAATACTTCCATTGCGAAAGCGTAAGCTTTTTGGTATACTTTTAAATCTTTAAAACTCTTTATCATTTTCTATGAAGTTTAATTACTAGGCCGCTCTACAGATCTCTAGTCGTGCGGCGAACCGCCTCTAACCTCTAGCTTCCTAGCCACCCGGAAAGTTCGTGCCCCCTTTTCTCTCCACCAGCAATACAGCACCGGCACTATAAACATGGTCATGATCTGAATTAGCATGCCCCCTACGATGGGGATCGCCATGGGTATCATAATGTCAGCCCCTTTTCCGGTAGAGGTCAGGACTGGGAGTAAGGCGATAATGGTTGTGGCAGTGGTCATCATTGCTGGACGAACCCGCTTCTTTCCTGCCTTCACTACGGCCTGGCGAATAGCGACTCTATCTTCCGGGTTTTCAGCGGCAAAGACCTGTTTCAAATAGGTGCCCATCAGCACTCCATCGTCGGTAGCTACTCCAAACAGAGCAATAAAGCCTACCCAGACCGCTACACTCAAATTGATGGTATGAACCTGAAACAGTTCACGTACTGACTCCCCGAACAGGTTAAAGTTGAGAAACCACTCTTGTCCGTAGAACCACAACAAAATGAAGCCGCCCGCAAAGGCTACAAACACTCCCGAAAAAACCATCAACGTAGTGGCAAAGTCTTTAAACTGAAAATAGAGGATTAGTAAGATAGCTAGTAGACTAAGCGGAATGACAATGGATAACGTCTTGGTTGCCCGCAATTGGCTTTCGTAGTTTCCGGCAAAGCGGTAGCTGACACCCGATGGCACCACCAACTCACCCGAAGCAATCTTTTCTTCTAAGTACCGTTTCGCCTGTTCTACCACATCTACCTCAGCGTAGCCGTCTTCTTTGTCAAAAATGACGTAACCTACTAAGAAAGTATCTTCACTTTTAATACCTTGCGGACCGCGGACATACCTCAACTCAGCCAGTTCACCCAGTGGAACCTGAGTGCCAGTAGCAGTGGGAATCAGAATATTTTTTATGTCATCAGGATTATTGCGAAACTCCCGGGCGTAGCGCACCCGCACTGGGTAACGTTCCCGTCCTTCCACAGTAGTAGTTAGTTTAGTACCTCCTATCGCTACGCTGATAAACGCCTGCATGTCCTGTACTGAAAGTCCATAACGGGCTAGTGCCCTGCGATTTAAATCAATTTCCAAATAGGGCTTGCCCACTACCCGGTCGGCAAAGACTGAGGCAGCTTTAATACCGGGTACTTCTGCCAGCAGATCCTCTAACTGCAACCCTACCTGTTCCAGGGTTAGTAAATCCGGTCCGTAAACCTTCACCCCCATCGGGGCCCGTATTCCAGTAGAAAGCATCACTAGGCGGGTAGCGATAGGCTGTAGTTTAGGAGCTGAGGTCATACCCGGAATATTTGTTGCAGCTAAAATTTCTTCCCAGATGTCATCGGGAGACTGAATGTGATCACGCCACTGACGGAAGTATTCTCCATTTGCATCGGGAATAAGGTAGTTTGTGAGGTTAGGAGTCGGAGGTTGGAGATTAGAGGTTGCCATTGAAAAAGATGTAGGAGAATCAACCACATCAGATTCCACCATTCCTATTCCTGTTGCAGAGTTATGCCACTCTAACTTCCAACCTCTAGCTTCCGACTGCTCCGCATCATACCACAGTGTATCCCCTTTTACCAATAACATATACCTCCCCTCGGTATCTACCTTAAATCGCATCCGATAACCATCTTCATCCAGCACATATTCGGACTTGTAGTTAACTACATTTTCAAACATGGAAATAGGCGCCGGATCAAGGGCTGAAGTAGCTCGCCCCCACTTACCTACCGTCATTTCGACCTCAGGAATAGCACTTACTCGCTGATCTAGCAGGCGAATGGTTGCCAAGTTCTCCTCCACTCCCGAATGGGGCATAGTGGTTGGCATTAGCAAAAAAGAACCTTCGTCTAGAGGTGGCATAAACTCTTTTCCCAAACCGGGGAAAGCACCACTTAGCGAACCCCAAACTACCGATTGCCGAACATTAAGCCCAAGGCTTTCCAGGCTGTGACCGATAAAACTAAACGTGGTATTAAACCCTTGCCAAGCGAGCAACCCCAGAAAAAGGGTGATTAGAGGAATCAATAGAAATGTTTTTTTATTCACCAAGCACCAGCGCAACAATTGGGAGTAGTACCTGACCACTGAAAGCAATGAGGCGAGAACGATTGCAATAATCCCGGCAACGAAGATAAAATTCGCTAGGGAGCTTTGTCCAGCTCCTAGTGGTAGCCAGGCCTGAGTAAGAACGTAAAGCACACTCAGGAGCACAATACCAATAATCACGTAAGTAGAATACGGTTGAAAGTGCTCGGGCATCCGGTGCTCTAAGAGGTTGTAAATGCCCAAGAGCGTCAGCATTATACCCGCCCAGGAGATGTAGAACAGTAGCGTAATCCCCAACCCAACCAGTAGACTGTTCCATACTTGCCGGCTGCGATCCTTGCCAAAATTCAGGGAAAATAGCGTATGGGCTAATGTGGGTATAACTACCAAACCCACCAACAAAGCAGCCAACAGGGCAAAGGTTTTGGTGAAGGCTAGCGGACGAAACAGTTTTCCTTCCTGCGCTTGAAGAGCGAATACTGGCATGAAGCTGATGATGGTAGTAGCTAGGGCGGTCACTACGGCGGAGGCTACTTCAGTAGTGCCTTCGTAGATGATCTTTATCTTTGGTCGGTTTGCATTCTCCGGCATTTCTAAATGACGAATGATATTTTCGGTGAAGATCACTCCCACATCTACCATAACCCCGATGGCAATAGCGATACCAGACAGAGCCACAATATTGGCATCCACTTCGGTGTACTTCATCACAACGAAGGTCATAAGTACTCCAATAGGTAGTAGACTAGATATCAGCACCGAAGCCCGAAGGTTAAGTACCAAAACGATGATAACGATAACACTAATCAGGACTTGTAAGCTAAGGGCTTCCTCTAGTGTACCGATTGTTTCCTGAATGAGTCCACTACGGTCATAAAACGGAACGATAGTTACCTTAGAGACTGTACCATCTGCCAGCGTTTTACTAGGCAAACCTGGGCTAATTTCCTTGATTTTATCTTTTATATTTTCAATAACCTGCATTGGATTCGCCCCGTAGCGAGCCACCACTACCGCCCCGGTCGCTTCCGCCCCACCCTTGTCTAGCCCACCCCGGCGGGTAGCTGGACCAAGTTGCACTCGCGCTACATCTTTGATCCGCACCGGGGTATTCTCATTCATCGCAACTACTGATTCCTCTAGGTCTTCCAAATTATCAATGTAGCCTAGTCCCCGCACCAAGTATTCAGCCCGATTAAACTCCAGCGTATTCGCCCCTACATCCAGATTGCTCTGCTGTACCGCCTGCATAATATTGCCAATATCCACTCCGTAGCTCTTCATCGCTACCGGATCAATATCTACCTGATATTCCTTGACGTACCCCCCGATAGAAGCCACTTCAGCCACTCCTTCAGCCGTAGTCAAGCTGTATTTAACGTAGAAGTCCTGCACCGAACGTAACTCCTGAGGGTCCCAGCCTCCCGTAGGCTCTCCTGTTTCCGGGTTGCGCCCCTCTAAAGTATACCAAAATACCTGTCCTAGTGCGGTAGCATCGGGGCCTAAGGCAGGTTGCACCCCTTCCGGTAGCGTACCTGCGGGAAGCGAGTTGAGCTTTTCCAGGATACGGGAACGACTCCAGTAGAACTCTACTTCCTCATCAAAAATGATGTAAATATTAGATAACCCGAAGATCGAGCTGCTACGGATGGTTTTCACCCCGGGAATTCCTAACAGGGCTGAAGTGAGTGGATAGGTGATCTGATTCTCAACATCTTGCGGAGAGCGTCCCAGCCACTCCGTGAATACAATCTGCTGGTTATCCCCAATATCCGGTATAGCATCCACCGGAACTGGGTTTCGGGGTAGCCCCTCAAGAGGCCAACTAAAAGGCACTACCGCTACTCCCCAGGCAATGAAAGCCAAGGTGATTAGAGCAGTGACTAGCCTATTTTCCAGAAAAAACCTGATAATATAATTAAGCATAATAGTATCATTAGAGTATAATCGACGGTCTATAGTCCACAGACGATAGTCAATGAGCTATAGTCGCTAAATAAGGTCAGCCTAAACAATTACGCTGACTATCAACTATTGACCGTCGACTGTGGACTAAATACTATTATGCTAAATAAGAAAAGACTGTACCCACAGATATACGTCGGGAACAGTGATGGGTGGAGAATGAAATGCGGCAAGTAAGTAGGAGTTATCTTCAAGTACAGGTTGAAGTGATAGATAATCAGTGAGAAAGTAGCTAACCAACAACGTAAACACCGGAGACAACTGAAGTTCGACATCCGGGCTAAAGCTATCGAGCAGGGCTTGATCAGCTTCATTGTGGCAACAATCGTCAGGCATCTCTTCCTGGTCACTGTCACTACAACAACCTTTCACTTCATGGTTTAGCTCCACCTTCTCCAAAGAATCCCCGCAGAAATGCTTAACCAGTGTAAAGCCCGAAGAGCTAACCCCAATGGTGAACAGTAGTATTATGGAGATTATTTGGCGCATTTAGCGGACTGTACTTTGCTCAGTTAACGAATGTAGCTAAAAAAAGATTATCTAACGTGGGAAATTACTGATAATTGGTAAAACATATCTTTACTATTTTATCTGACTCTCTTCCACTAACTCAGCGTTGAAGCCTGCTTTAACAACTGCTTGCAGTATTGGCTCAGGCGAATTATGATTAGTTAAAGCAGTCAGAATTCTATCAGGGTGATTAGTGTTTATCTGCCAGTTTTCAAGCTTATCCAGTTTATTTAGTTGGGGAGTAACCGCTTTCACACAGTTACCGCAGTTGATATTCGTTTTAAATTTATACGTTTTCATATTTACCTAGATTTTAACAGTTCGTAATCGCAGGCTATTCATCACTACGGAGACTGAGCTGAGGGCCATTGCCCCGCCGGCGATCATCGGGTCAAGTAAAAAGCCGTTTAGGGGATAGAGCACTCCCGCCGCTAACGGAATACCAATTACATTGTAGATAAACGCCCAGAAAAGATTTTGCCGAATGCCTAGCACGGTTTTACGAGAAAGGCTTAGTGCTTTGGGGATTGCCCGCAAATCAGATGTGGTAATGGTCATCTTGGCTACATCCATCGCAATATCCGAACCCTTACCCATCGCAATACTTACGTCCGCCTGGGCTAACGCCTGAGAATCATTAATCCCATCACCCACCATGCCTACAATATGTCCTTGCTGTTGCAGTTGCTTCACATAATCGGCTTTATCCGAAGGCAAAACTTCTGCTTGAAAATGCTTCAACCCTACTTTCTCGGCTACTGCTTGGGCAGTTGCCAGATTATCACCCGTGAGCATGTGCACCGAAATATTTCGGGTTTGCAACGACTGCACTGCCGCTAGGGAGCTTTCTTTAATAGTATCAGTAATGGCAATGACCGCTATTACTTGTTGAGTATTAGCAAAAAAAATAACCGTCTTGGCTTGTTCCCGCAGTGATTTAGCAAGCTGAAGTGTTTCTGTATCAATAGCTATCGATTGTTCTTCTAATAGCTTCTGGTTACCCACCCAATAAACTAGTCCGTCCGTAGTCTGAGCTTTTACACCTCGTCCCGTTATACTTGTAAAACCCTCTAAAACTACTGACTGTACGTTATCTCTTACGAGAAATTCCACCACCGCCCCCGCCAGTGGGTGTTCTGATTGAGCTTCCAGTGATTTTAATACTGTTTGATGAAATTCAACATCTTCTTGATAGACCCAGTGTACATCGGTTACCGTAGGTTTACCTTCAGTGATGGTTCCGGTTTTGTCTAGTACCACTGTATCAACCTTATGAGCTAGCTCCAGACTTTCGGCATCTTTAATCAAGATATTGTTTTCAGCACCCCGACCTATTCCGACCATAATGGCTGTTGGAGTCGCCAACCCTAGTGCACAGGGGCAGGCAATGACTAATACCGAAAGAGCTGTCAATAATGCATGGGTGAACGCACCTTCCCCACCGACTAACATCCAAACCAAAAAGGTAAGTACAGCAAGAGCAATCACTATTCGCACAAATACACCAGCGATCTTATCGACCAACTTCTGAACCGGAGCCTTGCTACCTTGGGCTGCCCGCACTTGCTGAATAATTTGGGCTAACAAAGTTTCGCTACCTACTTTAAGCGCTTCAAACTGGAAACTACCTTGCTGGTTGATCGTACCTGCAAAGACTTCATCACCCATGCCCTTTTCTACTGCAACTGGTTCACCCGTCAGCATACTTTCATCAATGAAAGAAGTACCCCGGGTAATTACCCCGTCTACCGGAATCTTTTCTCCCGGCCTAACTACTATTGTATCGCTAATAACGACCGAAGCAATAGGCACTTCCCTCTCCTGTCCATCCCGAACAATCAGGGAGGTTTTCGGTCGCAAACCTATTAGTTTTTTTATGGCTGAAGAAGTTTGAGATTTTGCTCGTTCCTCCAATAACTTGCCTAATAAAATGAAGGTAACGATTACCGTAGCCGCTTCGTAGTACACGTAAGGCTCCAGCCCTCGCCGAAGCCAAAATTCCGGAAAGAGGGTATTAAATAGACTGAATAGAAAAGCAATACCCGTACTCAACGCCACCAGCGTATCCATATTCGCCTTTCTGCGCCGAGCTTGCTTCCCAGCATTGATGAAAAATCCCCGCCCAAACCAGAAGAGCACGGGAATAGTGAGTGCTAGTGAAATCCATTGTCCCGGAACCCAATCCATGTAGAACATGCCCAGCACAAATATTGGTATGGTAAGAATAGCTGATCCTAAAGTACGCTGTTTAGTATTTTGATAGTGCGCTTGCTGGAGTGTCTGTTGGGTTTCATCGGGGTCTTCCACGTCAACAATTAAGTCGAAGCCTGTCTCCTGAAGAACTTTTTGCAAGTCAATTGCGCTAAGGCGTTCATCGTAAGTCACCAGCACCGAGCTACTGGCAAAATTAACGCTAGCGGATTCCACTCCGGGAGTAGTATTCAGAATAGACTCTACGCTAGCGGCACAACCCGCACAACTCATACCTGTCACTGGGAAAGTATTACGAACTGTAGCTTTCTTATCAATAAAATATTCAGACTCTTCTTCTATGGTTGCTAAGTGTGAGCTCATAATGATTACGCTTTTGTACCATTAATACACCAACGAATTGAGGATCGTTTTATACCGTATATTTTCGGTAAATGGATGCCCAGGGCTCGCGCATGGGTCGGGATAGTAACTGATTAGCAGCAAAGTTTTCTTTGAACTTTTCTTGTTCAGGGTCCCAATCTAAGTCTTGCTGAAGCATCATGGCGATATTTCCCAAATGGGCAATGGTGATTGATCGATGGGCTATCTCAACCGGGGCGATCGGTTCTTCTCGGGAAATCACACAGTCGATGAAGTTACGGTAATGATTGTCGCTTTTATATAACTGGGTATCATCCGAGCCTATTTCTACACTCTCTAAAGATTGAGGGAAAACTTTATGCTCCCCGCGGCTGGCCCACACCTCTCCTTCTGTACCTTTAAATGTCACCCCGAAGTCGGCACCACTTTGTACGATGAGCTTTACATCATTCTGATAGACTGCTTCAAAATAAAATTCAGTGGCGGTGTTATACACCGGATGATCTGACCATAGCGATTTAGCATTCTGAATTTTAACGGGACCCGTGTATTCAGTATCCATTCCCCATTGGGCAATGTCAGGATGGTGCCCTCCCCAATCGGTGACCATACCGCCGGAGTAGTCAAGGATCCAGCGAAAGTTCACGTGGGTGCGGCAGGGTGAATAGGGTGCTTCCGGAGCTGGCCCTAGCCAGAGATCGTAGTTAAGCCCATCGGGTACAGGCACTGTCTCGCTAAGATGAGCCGTTTTACCAAAGTCGGGGGTACCTCCGGGCAATCCGCAGACTACGGTATGGAGCTTGCCAATTTTACCGTTTCTCACAAGTTCGCAGATTCTCCGAAAATGCTGATTACTGCGTTGCTGGCTACCGGTTTGAAACACCACATTATGATGCTTTACTGCATTGCTCATATCCCGACCTTCAATAACAGTCAGTGCCAGCGGCTTTTGACAATAAATATCCTTCTTGGCCGCTGCCGCCATCATTACTGGGATGGCATGCCAATGATCGGGAGTCACGATCTCTACCGCATCTACCTTCTTCAGTTCTAGCACTTCCCGAAAGTCTTCGTACCCGGTAGTGGACTTGTACTTTTTTCCGTACTTTTCACTGTAGGCATTATCGACCATTTCCATGATGAACTCTCGCCCCGCTACTTTTCCATCCCAGTAACCCTCACTTCTTTTATTAACATCGCAAATGGCAGTGATCTGAACCCGTTCATCTTGTAGAAATCCGCGAGCATCGTTCCCAGCTTGGTTACCTGCTCCAATAAACGCTAGATTGATCCGGTCGGATGGAGCCACGAACCCATTTTTCCCTAAAGCCGAGGCGGGAATGATTGTTGGTATTGCTAGCACACTGCCTGCAGCCAACGCAGTTTTTTTAAGAAAGTTTCTTCGGTTGTTATCTTGCATAGTTTTTTGTTTCTAAAGATTGATGTTTAGCGCTTCTTCTTCTATTGTATTGCTTTACCCACTTGAAACTAGTTACGGCATCTAGATCATTTCCTTTCTGAACTATAGAAACACACCAGTAACATACTCTTATTCACCGAAAGAGGAGTGCATCGCAATCTAACTATCCAAGTGTTATGATAAAGCGTTGGAAAGGCTATTAGTAATTTAAAAGGGGTTATAACCTACCGCAGGGTATTCTAGAAGTTATCATTTTCAAGCGACGCTAGACTCAAAACCCTTATCAATTAACAACTTCCCACCATCAGCCGAGTTCACCGCTAGTTCGTCGCAGCGTTCATTTTCGGGGATGCCCGAGTGCCCTTTTATCCACCGGAAGGTAACATCGTGTTTACGATAGGCGGGAATAAACCGCTGCCATAAATCCGCGTTTTTCTTTCCTTTAAAGCCTTTCTTCTGCCAGTTCCATAGCCAGCCTTTATTTACTGCGTCCACCACGTATTGAGAATCAGAGTAGATTTCTACGACCATACCGGGTTTTTTCAGCGCCTCGAGACCAACAATTACCGCTAGCAGCTCCATCCGGTTATTTGTGGTAAGTCGATAACCTTCCGTAAGTTCTTTACGATGTCCTTTGTACAGCATTACTGTGCCGTAGCCCCCTCTCCCGGGGTTACCCCTTGAAGAACCATCCGTATATATGGTTATCATCAACTATTTCTTCGGTTAATGTGTTAATACGCTCAGCACTAATGCTAGAAATAATTAGAATGTGAGCTGCGATTTAAACAGCTTGATAGCAATTACCAGCAGGATAATTCCGAACACCTTGCGTAAAATGTTAAAACCCGCCTTGCCAATTTTGTTCTCCGACCAGACTGAGGATTTGAGCCCAATATACACCAAAAATAAATTAATGCGATAAATTTTCGGGCGCGAAGTTGGCGAAAAAATCCATGAGTTGACGTATTTCGGCATTGGTAATAGCCGGAAAATTTGCGATACGTAACGTTGTTGCCTTGAGATTACCGTAGCCATTGCCAAGGGTAATTCCCTGACCTTTGGCTTGCTGCCGCAGTTGATTAATTGTTTTTGGTTTTGCCTGAAACGGTATAACAGTTTTAGACCGCACTTTATTATTAACTAGTAATTTAACATAACTTAAGTTCTGTAACATTTTTATCCATTCATTGAACCGCCCCTCTAGTTGGTCGTTAATTACTGAGATGCTTTCCCGGTTTTCTAAAGTCCGCATTAGCAGATAAATTCCCAGAACATTGGGTGTATGAGTAGTTTGGTGGCGCTGAGCCTGATCATAAATATTAAGTAAGCTATTGTAGCGACTCTTCTCGCCTACTGCTTGAACTCGCTCAATAGCTTGAGGCGAAAGAATCATTACGGCTAACCCGGCAGGTAACCCAAAGCACTTTTGAACCGAAGCATACCATACATCCGCTGCTTCCCAGGGAAGAATTACTCCAGCCATTGATGAAGTAGCGTCAGCCGCAATAATCGTATCAGGAAATTTCTTACGTAGCTCCTGAATCCACTCACTAGGCAAAGCAGTACCATTGGAAGTTTCGTTATGGGTTACGGCAATTAGATCAGCGCCATCCATTGAAATTTTCGTAATATCTGGCAGCTCTTCTCTACCAAAACCCAGATCATCTACTGAAGTCAGATGCCTTGCGTAACGATACCACTTCTCACCAAATGCACCGTTAAAAATATGCAGCGCCCTATTTCTGACTAACGACTGGCTGACAATCTCCCAGCACTCAGTAGCCGAGCTGCAAAAAACTACAGTATAACTATCAGGTACATCTAGCTTTTCCTTGACTAGTTGGGTAACCCGCTGGAAGATTTCCATAAACTCCGGGCTACGGTGATTGATACTCAAAACTCCCGCATCGTAGGCTTCCTGCACGTACTGAGGCACTTCCGGGTAGACTTTAGACGGGCCAGGGTAAAACGTTATCATGCCTGACTATTTTCAATAAGGAAATCGATAGCTAATTTGTATCCAGGTAAACCGAGGCCGATAATCACCCCCCTAGCTACCGGACTAATAAAGCTGTGGTGACGAAAAGCTTCGCGGGCGTGAACGTTGGAAATATGCACTTCCACCACTGGGGCATCTACGGCGACTACGGCATCGGCAATGGCGACTGAGGTATGCGTATAGGCCGCCGCGTTTAGCACAATTCCATCCGCACTAAAACCTACTCCCTGAATTTTGCTAACAAGTTCCCCCTCAGAGTTACTCTGGAAGTACTCTAAGGTATGCCCTGCGTAGGTTTCTCTTAGCTGCTCAAGATATTCCTCAAAGGAAAACGTACCATAAATTTCAGGCTCCCGCTTGCCCAGCAAGTTCAGATTAGGGCCGTTGATGATCATTAGATTCATAGTTTCGTCATAATTCTACAGAAGTTAGAGGCTGGAAGTTAGAGATTAGAGATTGGAAGAGGTATCTACCCTCTAGCCTCTAACCTCTAATTCTCGAGCAAGTTATCATCTTTATTCTAAAAACAGTACCTTCGCTGAAAGGACTTCTCGCATGGCTGCTAAGGACTGGAATACCTACATTGATGAATTTGGTGATTACCTCAGACTAGAACGGTCGCTGTCGGATAACTCCCTTAAAGCTTACCTCAGCGATATTGATAAGCTTCAGCAATTTGCTGACTTGTCAGAATGGGGTTTGTCACCATTGGAGATTAAGCAAAAACATTTATTGGCATTCTTGGAGTATATCTACAATCTGGGAATGACTCCGGCTTCTCAGGCGCGAATTCTGGCGGGTATAAAAGCATTTTATAAGTTTTTACTGTACCGAGATTTGATTGATAAAGATCCGTCACTACTACTAGAAGGGCCAAAAATCGACCGAAAATTACCCGATACTCTCTCCTTTCCCGAAATTGAGCAGATTTTAGAGGCAGTGGATATGTCGACGGATGAGGGCATACGCAACCGAGCGATTATCGAGACCTTATACAGCTCCGGTATGCGGGTGACCGAACTAACCGAACTGCGAATCAGTAACCTTTACGCTGATGTAGGGTTCATTCGCATTATTGGAAAAGGTAATAAAGAGCGTATTGTTCCGGTGGGACAGGACGCACTGAAGTACATTAAAATGTACACGGCACACGTCCGTCGGCACCTGGATATTGAGCCTGGTCAGGAGAATTATCTATTTCTAAATCGGCGCGGCAGTAAGCTAAGCCGGGTTATGATTTTTAATATTGTGCGGGATGCTGCCGACAGAGCAGGCATTACCAAGAAGGTAAGTCCCCATACTTTCCGACATTCGTTCGCAACCCACTTAGTTGAAGGCGGGGCTAACTTGCGGGCAGTACAAGATATGCTTGGTCATGTTTCTATCACCACCACCGAAATTTATACCCACTTAGATCGGGACTACTTGCGACAGGTAATTACCGAATATCATCCCCGCTCAAAACGACCTATTATAATGAATAACGATTGATGACCGCGCGGCGGCCGCTAATGACTAGTATTTTATTCCATCAATCATTACTCATTAATCATCATTCATTAGTTACAGATGTATAAATCACTTATTCGCCCCCTCCTCTTCTTACTAAAACCAGAGCAGGCCCATCAGGTCACGGTTGGTTTACTGAAGTTCGTCATGACCTTACCTTTGGTAAAATCCCTATTCCGTAGCCAGTTTGAGGTCTCCAACTCTAAACTGCACCGGGAGTTATTTGGATTGACATTTAAAAATCCGGTAGGACTAGCGGCGGGATTTGATAAGGATGCCAAGCTGATCGATGAAATGGAAGCCCTAGGTTTTGGGTTTGTAGAAATTGGTACGCTCACTCCTCTTCCTCAGTCCGGAAACCCTCAGCCCCGATTGTTTCGGCTGCCTGATGACCACAGCCTAATTAATCGGATGGGCTTCAATAACGAAGGTATTCACGAGGCGGCTCAACGACTTATTGAGCGTAAATCAAACATCATTGTCGGGGGAAACATTGGTAAAAACAAGGTCACCCCGAATGAACAGGCGATTGACGATTACCAGCAGTGCTTCGAGGCTTTGTATCCGTTAGTCGATTACTTCTCCGTCAACGTAAGCTCACCCAACACTCCCGATTTACGCCAACTTCAGGAAAAAGAGCCACTGTTCAACCTACTCAATCATTTGAAAAAGTTAAATCAACGTAAAGATCACCCAAAACCTATTCTGCTGAAAATTGCCCCTGATTTGACGGAGCCTCAGTTAGATGATATAATTGAGATATGCCTGTCAGTTCCGGTAGACGGGATCATTGCTACCAACACCACCATCTCTCGCGATGCCCTTAAAACCGATGCTACCCGACTTACCGAGATTGGTGCCGGAGGATTAAGTGGCGAATCGATTAGAGGGCAGTCCACCGAAGTAATCCGCTATATTGCTCAGAAATCAGGGGGGAAATTACCGATTATTGGTGTGGGAGGTATTAGCTCGGCAGCCGATGCCCTGGAAAAATTAGAAGCTGGGGCTAGCCTGGTACAAGTCTACACCGGATATGTTTACGAGGGTCCCGCTCTGGTACGCGATATTAATCGAGCAATTTTACAGCAACAGTCGGCTTACGCCGGAGGCTAGCTCAACGTATGGCTACCTTTTATCAACCTAACGTAACTGACGGTGCTCATTTTCTAGATGAGGAGGAATCGCGGCACGCAGTAAAGGTACTCCGATTACGCCAAGGTGATCCTATCACCGTAGTAGATGGAAAAGGGAATTATTATCAGGCCAATCTGCAAGACATTAATCCCAAACGCTGTAGTTTTTCGATTGTCAGTCAGCATTCCCAACCTCCCCTGCCCTACTCAGTCAATTTATTAATTGCCCCTACTAAAAACTTTGACCGGATGGAATGGATGGTAGAAAAACTCACCGAAATTGGGGTAGATAGTATTCAGTTCGTGGAGTGTGATTATTCGGAACGTAGGACACTCAAGCTTCCGCGATTGTACCGTAAGGCAATAAGTGCTATGAAACAATCGAAACGGGCGCGTCTTCCGGTTTTGCACGAAATGAACCCGCTTTCTTCCTGGAAAGCTTCGGCTGATACCCAAAATTTTATTGCCCATATTAACGACCATCATTACCAATTTTTAAGTGCAGCAGCCCAAATCGGACAATCCTACCATATTTTAGTAGGCCCCGAAGGCGGGTTCAGTCCGGCAGAAGTCAATTGGGCAACTGAGCGCGATTTTAAGATGGTTAGCTTGGGTAACTACCGACTAAGAACCGAGACAGCTGGACTAGTCGCTTGCCAAACTTTGCACGTGATTAATGGGCTTCGTCCACAATAGCCAGTATCGCTCACTTTCCAGTAAAACGCGGCTTTCGTTTTTCCAAAAATGCCCGGCTTCCTTCCTGATGATCATCGGTAGCAGCTGCTTCGTCCTGAACCTGGGCTTCGTGTTCGAGTACGTCAGCCAAACTCATCTCGTAAGATTGATTAAGCATCTGCTTGATAAGACCAATCGTCTTTGTCGGCGCTTGAGAAAACTTCTGGGCTAACTGATTCACCGTGTTTTCCAACTGATCGGCTGGTACCACTTGATTCACCAACCCAATCTGAACCGCTTCAGAAGCACTAACGGAACGCCCGGTACTCGCCAGCTCAAACGCTTTTAGTGACCCCACCATACGGGGCAGAAAATAGGTTGAACCTGAGTCCATCACTAGGCCAATGCCAACGAACAACTCCGCAAGACTGGCTTTTTCACTGGCAATAATCATATCACAAGCCAAAGCTAAAGAGCAACCGGCTCCGGCAGCCACTCCGTTTAGTTGACAAATAATTGGTTTAGGTAGGTTCCGCATGGTTAAAATCAAAGGATTGTAATACGTCCGTACTGCCTTAGAATAGGTAGTATCCTTCAGTTCGGTTTGAGCAGCTTTCAGGTCTTGCCCCGAACAAAAAGCCGTGCCACTACCCGTGAGTACAATGGCTCGCACTGCCTGATCATCCCAGGCTAGTTCAAACGCTTGCTTGAGTTCTACCTTAATTTGGTTGTTGAGAGCGTTGTACACCTCCGGGCGATTTAGTGTAATCTTGGCAACGCCTTCGTCAGATTCGTAAATTATGTGCTGGTACATGTTTTTGAAAGGTTAATTGTTACAAATGGATACCGGAGTCTGGAAACGGGAGACCGGAAAAGATACGTTTTGAACAATTACTAGTTCCGGCACAATATCTCTTGTTAATCTCTATCTCCGGTCTTCGGTTTCCTGATTCCGGTATCCTAACTTCTATCTTCCGACTTCCCTCTACCCCCTCCGACTTTGGTTTAATCGGCAATATTATCTAGCTTTGCAGCACCTGCGCACGTGGTGGAATTGGTAGACACGCTGTCTTGAGGGGGCAGTGCTTTAACTAGCGTGGAAGTTCGAATCTTCTCGTGCGCACAAAATAGCCGTTTAAGCGTAATCAGGGTATATTGCAGTCAGAATGCAGTCGGATTAGTGTAATAATAGGGGTTGTTTTCGCTTATTTATGTGCAGCCGTATTTTTTCATCACTGGAGTAATCTTGTCAATCACCCAGCCATAAAGGTAAGGCTTTTTTATCCCCCGTAGAAATCAGTCCTCGTTCCCTTCACTCCTGGTTTTACGGCAAACAGTGAACCCGCTGATGGATCTTGCAGGGGGTCAGTATTCTCCGAAATGGTAGTAATAAACAAAGTATCCAGATTCTCGCCTCCAAACGTACAACTGGAGGTCTTTTTAGCAGGAACTTCTATCTGCTCAATTATTTCCCCCCGCTCGGGATCAACTGCAATAATTCGCCCCCCATCGTAAATTGCGACCCATAAATTGCCGTTCTCATCAATCGTCATTCCATCGGGAATACCTATGGCTGGGTCAATTTTAATTACTTCCCGGTCATATTCAATACTAGCGGTTTCCAAATCGAAGTGGTAGCAGTCAACCTGTCCTCGCGTAGAATCAATGTAGTAAAACCACTTGTTGTCAACGGACCAGGCTAGACCGTTGGAGATATAGATATTATCCAATTTGGTTTCTACTTCGCCCGTTGGGTGCAAAATATATAAGCTTCCGTTTGGATCTTTTGGATTAATCGGCATCGTTCCCGCCCAAAATCGTCCTTTGGCATCTACTTTCCCATCGTTAAAGCGGTTTTCCGGTAAGTGGACTTCCGGATCGTAAATCATAGTAAGCGTTTCGCTTTCCTCATCAAAGAGACCAAAACCATGATGCAGAGCCAATACTAGTCCCTGGCTGTTACGGGGCACGGCGGCTCCTACGTACTGTCCAATCTGAAAAACCTGATTATGACTACTGGTTGGATCATATTTGTACAAATGTCCCCGAATAATGTCGACCCAATACAAGCACTGCTGTCGATAGTCCCAGACGGGGCCTTCCCCTACTACTGCATCCCATTTTAGTAATAATTCTGCTTGCATAGGCTGGTTTTTAGCGTACTGATGGTTGCAATATGCCCATCTTGATCAAATTCACAAACTTTTCTCTTGGGAAAAATGAGAGAAGAGTAACTACTAAAAATATAAATAATTTAATTATTTTTTGCATTTATATTACATATGTTGTAAATTTACTAACTGATAGCTTTTAATATCAATATCTGTTACTATGAATTCACCATTTTATAGCAAAGCTTTGGCCCTCTTGATGGGGACTATTATTTTTGCTTGTCAACCCGACCCTGAGGTTGAGGTTGAGCAAAGTCCGAGATTTATTGTTGAGAATGGTATCGACCAAAATGCCCGCATTTACTTACCGGAAGGAGATCCCATTCTCCCTTTTAGCGAAGTAACCAACGCTAACAGAAATAGTCGGCTGGAGGCCGAACCTGCCGAAGATTTAAACTACGTACTAGTTTTACGAGCCGAAGTTGATCCACCCCAGTGGGAAAATAGCACCTTGCAAGCCTCACACGTAACGGTGGAAAACGGTTTGGCCTATGTAGTCTATAATACCCAAGGGAGTACTTTTCTAGGTGGTTTGGACATAATTGATGTACAAACTCCACAGAGTGCCCAATTAATTGCTCAGGCAACTTATCCTAATGCCGAATTCAGCTCAGTAGCGGTAGATGGAGATAAAATTTACCTGACCGGAGCCCGACTGAATGAAGATAGCCTCTCTTCCCCAGCGATTATCGAGATAATGACATATCAGGATAGTTTACACTCCGAGAGAAAAACTATTGATATACCCGGATTTGTGGGAACGGACATTAAAGTAGACGAGAGTTTCATTTACGTAACCCACGGTACTAACGGTGGCCTGAGCATCTACGATATAAATAGTTTAGAACTAATAGAAACTGTACTTTTAGATGATGCTCGCTCTCTGATTGTCACTGAAGAAACTGTGAATGTTATGCAAGGCAGTCCAGCTCGGATTTCGGTTATCCAGAAGAATACCTGGCAAATTCTGAGCACAGCATCTACCGAAGGTGCGAATGAAGCCGGGGCAAAATCAGTATTTGCCATGTCAGAAGATACTTACTTCATACCTGCCGGGCGGGAAGGTTTGAAACTATTAAGTCGACCGGACGGATCGCTACTGCAACACATTACCATTCCAAGCATTGATGGTGTTGAAGAAGATAACTTAACCTGCAACGGGGTTTCTTACGCTAACGATAAAGTGTTTGCCGCTAATGGTGCTGCGGGAATGTACGTGATGCACGAAGTAGATAATGAATTTCAGTTGTTCGGCTCAGTACAATTTGCAGCCTCAGCCAATTACGTAATGAGCCAGGGAAACTTGTTATTCGTAGCAACTGGAACGGGAGGATTGAACATTGTTGAGATCGTTGAGTACGACCCTGAGAACGGGGATTATATCACTATTGGGGGTTGGAATGAGTACGGCCGCCCGGATTACCTTTGTGAAACTGCATCAGCAATTGACTCTGATATAGAAGCTCGAATTAATCAACAGTTTATTGCGGAAGATGACTTAACCCTACGTCAACCCGACTGGTTCCTAGAGACTGTTCTAACCGATATTCCACTTCTGGAAGATACTGACTTGGAAATCATTGTGTTTGGTGAAACCACTCATCACCAAAACACCATTGGTTCTTACTTGTACCCCAACGGTCAGGCTCCAACTAGTCCCGATGACCTCCAGGATATGACCGTACTATTCCCCAATGCTACCGTCACCAGCAGCGGCAGTCACTTAATGAAAGGAGATAAACTATGCCTGACAGGTTATTCAGGCGGAAATACCCTAGGGTTCTTTCTCAACTTTAAAGGGTTTGTAGATGGGGAAGTGACCACTGGTTTTACCACTCACTACACCACCTGGAGGTTGCATAAGTTCCGCCCCTTCAAGCAGCAGAATGTGGTATTGGCAATACCTGAACAGCAAACATTAGTTCTCGCTTTTGAGGATGTACAGCGTCCCTACCACGATCATGACTTTGACGACGGGATATTTTTACTTAAATTCAGCAATCCAGATGCCGTAGATTGGACGGCTTTTCCAGAACTACCTTAATAATTTGATTGCTAACTAATTTGTTTAAATCCTCCGTAGCATTACAACGCTCGGAGGTTTTTTATTTATGAATAATGTCATCACTGTCCGGAACAAAACCCCTACTATTAAAAACGATTGCTTTGTCTCCCCAACGGCTACTATTATCGGTGATGTAGTGGTTGAGCCTCACTGTAGCTTGTGGTTTTACACGGTTATTCGGGGTGATGTAGCTTCAATCCGTATCGGTCATCACAGTAATATTCAAGATGGAGTAATTATTCACGGAACCTACCAAAAAGCGAATACGATCATCGGTAATTACGTATCGGTTGGACACCGGGCGTTGGTACACGGATGTACGCTAGAAGATTATGTGTTGATTGGCATGGGAGCTATTGTGATGGATCATGCAGTAGTTCAGCAGGGGGCTTTAGTGGCAGCGGGTGCGGTGGTCTTAGAAAATACAGTGATAGAAGCTGGGCATCTATACGCAGGGGTGCCCGCTCGCAAAGTCAAGAAACTGGAAGCCACTCACCAGGAACGTATGCAAACTATTGCCAATAATTATTCTATGTACGCTTCTTGGTATAACCCTGAATGATATATTGAGCATTGGGGGTTTAGCGCAGGGTTAGCTATTAGAGCCTCGCATCTACTGGGCTTCGGACTTAACTACCGATGGTGGTTCACTTACTATCGCCTTTTGAATAATCTTTTCTAATTGACTTAGGCGCTGCTCATATCTCTGAAGCTTTCCGTTCAATTGCAAAACCTGTTGCTGTAAACCAGTGTTTTCCTTTTGCAAACTCACTAATGAATCTTGCTGAGCTTTAGTAGCTTCAATCAATATTGGAATAAATCCTTGATAAAGCACTCCTTTATAACCATCCAAACGCTCTTTTACTAACTCTGGGTAGACTTTTTCTACCTCTTGGGCAAGTAGACCAATCTGATTCCCCTGACCCATTTTATTGTCTTTCCACTGATATTGATAAGCCTTCAATTGATTGAGGTTCTGGGGTGAGTATGCCAATTGCACAATATTTTCTTTCAGACGAATATCACTAGGCGGAACCGAATTTGCCATTACTGCCGTAACTCTTCCTTGAGCATCTACCGTTATCGACTCGATAAAGTTTCCACCTCCCCCGGTCGTACCCGCCGTGATTAAAGTCGGAAGCCGGGCGTCAGCAATAGTGCCGCTAGTTAGGTTACTGGCATTTAATGCCGCGACCATGCTACCATCAGTCGCAATAAGACTGGTAAAACTACCCGCAGCCGGAGTAGTACTGCCAATGGAAGCATTATCAATTGTTCCGCCATCGATATCAATAGTGCTGGTAGTTCCGAGCGTTAATTCTCCACTGGCATTTATGCTGGCATCTCCCGAAAGGCTACCAATGGTAGGTGTACCATCAGCGGTACCAAAGATTATTTGTCCGGTACCTAAAGGCTCCAGTTTGGAAACCATAATTTCTGCCCCGGAATTGATATCATTGTTGGTAATAGCACCATCAGCTAACTTATCTGAGTCAATAATTCCATTGGCCAGATCATCCGTAATAATAGAAGCGTCCAGGATTTGAGCCGATTGTACGGCATTTTGAGCAATCTTATCAGTCGTAACGGCTTGAATAGCCAGCTCAGCGGTGGCAACAGAACCATCTGCGATTTCATTTGCCCCTACTGCATCTGCATTAATTTGAGTAGCTCCCGTTCCATCAATGGTAATATCTCCCATCACATCTACTGATACCAGTGAGGTTCCGTTGCCCACCAAGACTCGACCGTTTCCCGAAGCATCCAAAGATACTAGCGTACCACCATCGCCCACTAGAATCCGACCGTTCCCAGAAGCATCCACCGGAGTGGCTTGATTATCGTCACCAACGTAGATATGTCCCGTAGGCAGATTCTCCCGCTCAAATTCAGTTTCTGGCCGGGAGGTAATTTGACCCGCATTATCCGTCACTAAGACTTGGTTGATAGATGGTTGAAACCAACGGGGGATATTGCTATTGCTGGTAATCAACAGAGAGTTTCTTCCGCTAGTAGGATCAGTGAGCCCGGATAACTTCTCTACCCCCACTGCATTGTCCGCTACTTTTGCCCCAGTTACCACCATGTCAGCCAAATTAGTAGTTTCTACCGCTCCTTCAGCTAACTGAGGATTAGGATAGTTTCCAGCTAATACTCCTCCGGCAATTGTACTGGTCGTAATATCATCAGTAGAGTCGGCATCACCAATGTTTACAATCTGGCTTTGTTCATTAATGGCTATCCCTGTCCCCGCTTCCAGTATTCGATTAATTGCTCCACTCAGCACTTGTACCCATCCTTCATCAATCCAGTAGTAAAAACGGTTCTCAGTCAAGTCATATACGATCAAGCCATTATCTTGGGACGAGAGGTTGTTTATAAAAGACACGTCGGTTCGCTGCTCGAGGCTCATACTCGGGATGAGTATTCCCTGATTATTGTTAGGGGCTACAATATGAAGGGCAGCATTATTATTAGGCGATGTAGTACCCACTCCCACCGATTGTGCTAAAAGTTGCTGAGAAAAAAGCGTTATGCCGAGCAGTAATATACTTTGCTTAAAAAGTGTCATGAGTCTGGTCTGGAAGGTTCAGTTTATTAATTTATATCAATTATCTGGTAAAATAACGCATTACCGTTCGCAATCTTATCTTTATAAACTCGAATCGGCTTATAAGGCTCAAGTTGATCTAAGGGGCGGCCGTTCAGTGTGGAGAGTTCCTCCCAGGTCATCCGGGTACCTTCTAACAATTGCGCAAGATCAATACTGGGGCGCAAAATTCGAGTAGCTACTTCTTTTTCTAAAGGATTAGTTAACCCAAAAATCTCAAACTCAACCCGACGGTTCAATTGCTGACTAACGTAGGCATTGGTAGAAGTATAAGCCGTAGATACCCCGTTAGCATTAATCGCGAGGGCAGAGCGGTCTACCCCGGCCTCAATAAGATAATCGAAGGCGGCCTCGCCCCTTTTTTTGCTCAGTAACAAATTGTAAACGTCATTTCCCAGACTGTCTGTAAAAGCATTGATCTCTACTGAGATTTCAGGATTTAACTGATAGAATTCGGCTAAGTTTTCCAGTACTTTGGTAGCTTCAGCCCGCAGTTCGTGCTGATTGAAATTGAAATAAATCGGCTCAAACACTTGGGAGAATATGTATTCCGGCTCAATTTTTAGGGATAGTTCGCGGAGTTGAATAGTATCTTCTACCTCAATTGGGGCGAGTGCGATTGAGAACGTATCGTTGGGTGGCAAATTTACGAAGCGGAATTCGCCAGTGGCATTGGTAGTCGATGTTTTCAGCAACTGCCCATCACTCCCACGCAGTTCAATAGCCTGTTCAGCAAATGGCTGCTGGGTTGCTCCTAGCTCTACTATTCCAGCAACTGTACTCCCCTGCTCCCTCTCTGAAGAATCTGTAGAGAAAGTAGTTAAAATAAATGTACTGTCAATGTCGGGACTAATTACTGTGCTGACCGCCGCTAGGCGTTGGGTAGATTCCTGATTCTCCTTTTTCCTCTGCTGATACTCTCTCATCTGAATTTCGTTTACATCCGAGTTCAAAATGAACCGGGTAGCCCCAGAGCTTAGACGCTTTTGCTGAGCTGAATTCACCCAGACCCAATCATCTATTTCCGAATCCAAATGTCCGGTGCGCCTAATAGTATATACCGGGGTAGCTGTTATCTTTTCGTCTACAATGGGAGAGATTCCCATCAAATATTCTGACCAGAGCTGATTATTTTTCTTACCAAAACGGTAGATATCGAAGTCTCCGTCCCGATTAGAGGCAAGGTATCCCAACTGCTTTCCCAATGCCAAATAGCTATCATCAGCTACCGAGTTAACTGGGCGGGGTAAATGCATTCGGGTTCGGTTGGGCAGGGCTAAAAAATCTGTAATCACGTATAAATCCATTCCGCCAAAACCACGGGGGTTGTCCGAAGCGAAATACAATTGGTTTTCACCACTATGATAGTGGGGAGTTACTTCGTCGTAGTCAGAGTTCACCAAGCTATCCAGGCAGACCGGCGGCAACCATTGATTTTCACCCGCCCGAATGCTCATCCAGATATTTAATCCTTCCGGTCCACCCGACCGATCGGAAGCAAAAAACAGGGTGTCGCCCGAGGCTGAAACATTGGGATGTTTGCTTTCTGACTTACCCAGATTAATTGTCGACGGTAGTGACTCCGGGGAAGACCAATCACCATCTTCTAGGTGTACAAACTGAATTTTGCAGGGCTGATTATTGGCACAATACGTAAAGAAGAATTCTTGCCGGGACGCTACGTAGCAGCCCGCCCCCTCGCTGGCTTTAGAGTTAATTGAACTGGTAAACGTATCAACTTTATCAAATCGTCCTTCCCGCATTCGGTAAGAAAATAAGTTCGCGTTGTTCTCCCCAAACCGATATGAAATCTTCTGTTTTCCGGCGAAGCGGGTGCTAGTCAAAATCAGCGTCGAGTCGCCCGGCATTACTACTGGAGCGTAATCATAGTTTTCAGAATTGACCGTTGAGTCGAGACGGAATACATCAATTGTTTTTACTTCTCCACTGGTCAAACTTGCTTCCTGACAACTTATTTTCAATTTTTCTGCCTCCAGCCGGAATTCATAGGCTTGGGGCTCAGTGGCGGTTAACAAACTATCGAGCCATCGGTAGGCTCTTTCGCACTGTCCCAGATTCTTTAGCATTAACGATTGATAGTACGCTGCCTCCGGCGAGAACTCACGGGAAATACGCTGAGCTTGCTGGTACCAACTTGCCGCATCTTTATAATTAAACTGATAACGTTCACAGTGGGCTAACTTCAATATCAATTCATAGTTGCTACTATCGTACTGCAGAGCGCGTTGGTAATACTGTCCCGCCCGAAAGTACTGTTCGGCTAAAAAATATTGATCGCCAAGCTGCTCGGGTCTCTGAACGGCGGCACTTTGTCCAAAAGTCACGATTGAGATGAAACTCAAGCCAATAACGAACGATAGCCATTGGCAACTATTAGCGAATCTAGGCAAAAAAGTCATGCTAGTACAACGGGGTAGATTGAGACTTGGGGGCACTGTTTCTAAACCATTGGTACTGCAAAGACAATTCCAAAGCATACTGATTGGCAATTCCCCGACGGGTAGTCGCCAGGTTTGCATCATACGATAGAGCCGCTTGCCACTTACTTCCCCCCATTCCTACCAAGAAGATTAAAGCACCCTCATCCCGATACCACGCACCTGCGGTCAGTCGCAAGGCCGGAGGAACTGGATTAGTTGGGGTACTGTACTGGGTATGGTACGTTAGCGAAGTACCCGTCTGAAAAGTAAACCACTCTTCGTACCAGAGACTCCACACGCCAGGGGAAAGCGTCCACTGTTTATTTAGCCAGAACTCGGCACCCGCTAAAGCTGCATAACTTAGACCTAGAGCGTTTTGGGAGGTTGAAAAAAAGTCAAAGGCAGGCTCGTTAATATTCTGAGCAGCAAGACCTGCGTAGAGCCTCAGTGGTTTTGCCTCAGCAAGCGGATTCAAAGAAGGGTCGTACGACCAGAATAGCCCCGAATTGATACTAATGGCGTCGAGCTGATTTTCAGCATTTTCAAAAGGAAAACGGTTGCCCGAAAACCCATTATAGCGTAATTGGGAAGGCCAATTTAGTTGAGAATAGTCTACCCTGATTTGCCGATAGCCAGCTTGCAGTCCCAAGCTCAACCACTGGGTTCCCTGACGATTGAGGTAAATATTATAAGCCGTTGATAGTTGAACCACCGTGGTGCGCCACTCATTGCTCTCTCCGGCTACATCCTGCAACACCCCCAAGCTGAAACCACCCGTGGGAAGTTCATTAGCATCAGTTAAAAAAATTGGCAGAGCGAGGGAAGCGTAACCCGTGCGAAATGAAACCACCCCAAACTGCTGAAGCCGCGAATTAACCCGCAGTACCGGATTTGAGGTAGCACCCACGGCCGCCGGATTGATGTATGCCGGAGTAGCCAGATACTGAGAGAAGCGGATCTCCTGGGCTGATGCAACCACTGACACTAGCAGAAGCCCAATAAGTACACTATAACACCAACTGCACCGCATATTAACGAAAAAGAGTAATTGAGCCCGTTTTTTCTACTGCCTGACCGGTATCATAAATACCTCGTAATACGTAAGGATACACCCCCGATGGTAGCGGCTGATTCGTATTGGTATCTAACCCATCCCAGCCGGAATTTTGCGCTGATTGTAGCTCAGTGGTTTGGTAAATAACCTGTCCCCAACGGTTGAACACCGTAAACGAAAAGCTTTCGGCCCGCAGGTTGGCAGCATATACTCTCACTGTTCGGTCATCTGGATTGGTGGCTAGTGGCGAAAACGCGGACGGAACTTCTACTGAATTTTCAATTGCGTAATCCGAAGTAAGCGCTAGGGCTAAGATCGTCTTTTTAGAAGCCAACTCACTAGTAATCACACCACTGTCCCTATCGCCCTGACGGTCACCCTGTCCTAAGTTATCAAAAGGAGCACTTAGACCATCTGCCTCAGCAATTACTGTACCGACTATATCGTCAAAATCATCAGTCGCAGTTACAGGTAAAGTAACGACTGTACCACCGTAGCTACCATCCACAACCTCGATATTCCAGTAATTACTCACGGTCTTGGCCTCCAGGTTTTCTCCGGTAACCTCTAGCTGTTGCTCACTAAATGCTTCTATTTCCACCTCTGGATTTACTCCGGTAACTTCTTCTAATGTAACTGGTAAAAATGCCGAAGCAGTGCCAGTGGGAATAAAATGATAACCAGTGCCTCGGAACCTAACAGCACCCTGAATATAGGATCTGGCACTAGCGTTTACTACCTCAGTAGTTTCCTCCAGCGTGGGAATATTTGGGTTAGCCGCTACAATTAGCCCATCTACTAGGCTAAGTGTGTCCGTTATCGTAATGTTTCCGTCCAGCACCTTCCCCCCCCCACCATCAATTCCCAATGAACCCAACCTTTGGTTATTATGACTTAGTACTTGATCCTCGGATCCAACCAAATATAACCAACCGCTACCTCCGTAGCTTTGCTGATTATTCCAATCGCCACTGACGTACATCTCCCCCTGATTGAGCAATGCCCCGTCGTTAGTGATTGAGCCATAAGTGGACAAAATAGCCCCATCACTTAGCGATACTAACTGATTCTCACTAATGTAAACCGCTTGGGCTGCCAGAGAATGAGTACCACCAAAAAAAATGATTACCCAAAAAATACCTCGTAACCACATAAATGGCTTGTTGATGTGCAGTTGGTAAAAAAACCAAGCCTTAAAATAGGAATAATCCTACTGAACAGAAACATTATCGTTCAGAATATCCAAAAAATACAGAATAATAACCGATTATAAGGAAATATTAGGACAAAAAGTCCAGTTAAACCTCTTTACTGATTTGACTCTTAGCTTTTTCTAAATCAACGGCACTACAACTTCCGCAGCCTTGGTAAGGTTGAAAATGCTGATAGATTAGACGAGCAAGATAACTTACGGCTAAGATAAAGAGGACAATGATTAATAAATGTTGCATGGCTCAAGACATTAGTTGGTAGACCAAAAACGCAGCTCCGTAGGCCAGGACTGTCATATACAGTAATTGTAGTAAGGGCCACTTCCAGCTTTTTGTTTCCTGGCGTACTATGGCCAGCGTACTCATACACTGCATCGCAAAAGCATAAAATACCAATAATGAAAAGGCTACTGCTGGAGTAAAGCGGGGGCCACCCGTCTCAGGGTTGATTTCATTTCGCAGACGGCTTTTGATTGTACTTTCGTCGTCAGTAGCACCGATACTGTATAAGGTAGAAATCGTTCCCACGAATACTTCCCGGGCAGCAAAGGAGGTAATCAATGCAATACCAATTTTCCAGTCGTAACCCAGCGGTTGAATGAATGGCTCAATCCACTTCCCAAACTGCCCCGCGTAGGATTCCTGTAGACGGGCACTGGCAATTTTAATGTCGAGCTCTTCACTTTGTCCGGCTTCTTGCTTCACTTGCTGCTCGGCTCGTTGCATGGTATCACCTGGTCCGTATGAGGCAAGCACCCAGAGTACGATAGATACCGCCAGAATGATTTTACCCGCCTCGAAAACAAATGCTTTTGATTTTTCTAGTACAGTAACCCCTACATTTCCCCAGCGTGGCCATCGGTAGGCAGGCAACTCCATTATGAGAAATCCTTGACTCCTCGCCCGAATCAGCTTCTTCATAATCCAAGCCGAAGAAATTGCCATGAAGAAACCCAGCAAATACATTCCCATTAGTACTAATCCGGCTAGATTAAATATTCCCAGGTACGTTCTCTCGGGAACGACTAGCCCAATGAGGATGACGTATACCGGAAGGCGGGCCGAGCAACTCATAAACGGAGTAACAAAGATGGTTATTAACCGGTCTTTCCAATCATCAATGTTGCGCGCGGCCATAATTGCCGGGATAGCGCAGGCCAAACCAGAAATGAGCGGAACGACACTCCGTCCATTCAGTCCAAACTGACGCATTAGTTTATCCATAAGAAACACGACCCGCGCCATATAACCCGATTCCTCGAGAATAGTAATAAAGGCAAAGAGAATGGCTATCTGGGGGATGAATATCACAATTCCACCAATCCCCGGGACAATACCTTCGGCCAATAAGCTGGTTAGTGGCCCCGCAGGTAGCGTTTCGCTAATCCAGGTACCTAGCTTTCCAAACATTAGGTCAATCAAGTCCATTGGAGCAGTTGCCCAGGCAAAGATGGCCTGAAAAATCAACAGCAGTAATCCGAAGAAGGTCAGATAGCCAAATACTTTGTGGGTGACCCAGCGATCCAGTTTTTCGGTAAATGCCGAGGCTTCATTTTCTGGTACCGACATAGCGGTTTCTAAAACCTGACCAATCCGTCGGTAGCGCTGCGCAGTTTCATCCATCTGAAGTGCTTCCGAATCAAATCCAAAATGTGCCTTGCAGTCTTCCAGCAGCTTTTTTTCATCAGGAGATAGGAAGTTGAGGGAATCGCCGTAGTGTAACAACAGATAAGCCTGATAGTAATTCTGGCAACCCAACTGATGCTTAATTTCCGATATTGCTTCAGGGGATGCCGACCGAGCATTGTAAAACTGGATCAGTGACGTATTTATCACTTCACCTAGTTTTTCTTTCAGTTCATCTAACCCTACTCCCCGTCGAGCATCCATTTTCACAATGGGAATATGACCTAGTTCTCGCTGGAGAATCTCTGTGTTCAGGTTGATCTTTAGTCTTTTTACTAAATCGGCCATATTTAGCACCAGAACAATCGGCAAGCCCAGATCGATGAGCTGGGTACAAAGCAGTAGGCTTCGCTCTAAATTAGTTGCATCAGCCACTACTACCACCACCTGAAAAGGATCATCTTTGGGGTTCAGTAGTTGATTAGCTACCACCTGTTCGTCCGACGAGCGGGGAAAAATGCTGTAAGTACCTGGCAAATCAACTACTTGCACATTTTGGCCGGAAGGCAACTGTAGCGTCCCGAGCTTTTTATCAACGGTAACTCCAGGATAGTTACCGACCTTCTGATTAAGGCCAGTGAGCAGATTAAATAAACTGCTTTTGCCTGAATTAGGATTGCCCACCAAAGCTATGCGATGAGTGCCAATAGCTTGCTTAGGAGAAATTTCGGAAGTGACTTCTTTACTCATACCACTTCTACTAATTCGGCCTCTTCTAATCGTAATGATAATTGATACCCGGATACCTGTATCGCTATCGGATCACCAAAAGGGGCTTTAAAGTTAAACCGAACGGATTTTCCCGGCAATAATCCCATTTCCATTAATTTTATAGTTACCGGAGAAGGTTTTAATCCCCGAATAATCCTTCGTTCTCCTGGAACCATGTTAGCTACAGTTTTCATAAGGATGTATAGTACTTGGATTGACAATGGGATAAAAGCCAGTATTGTTTAAAAGTTCTAATTTAATTATCAGCGAACAAAGCGAAATGTCCAATTATCTTCAGTTTGAGGGTCGGTAGCGATGAATTTCAATCGGATCAACGGATGATCCCAAACCTGCTTTAGACGCTCGTCGGTAATGGCTATATCCTCTGTCTCCAGTCGAAACTGCTCGGAATCATACTCTACCAGAATTGATTCAGAAGAATTTCGGCTCTTTAGGCGAAGCTCACCAGGATTGTTCTTATCAACAGTATACGCCGTCATGAACGTTTGAAAGAACTCACCATTCACTTCTTCTACCCGAAAACTATCGACTAGCGATAGCCCCTCATCACGATTTAATTGCAACCGCCTTCGCCACTGCTGCATCTTCGCTTCTTCAGGGTACGCCTGCTCAATATTCAAGGCAAACGTAGCCTGTTGATCATCGGAGTCATAGTAGACGTTCTTCGCTTCATACGCTCGTCCGGGATTTTGCATTTCTCCGTTGACAGTGGGTAAATTATGGTAGGCCGACTGCATTGTCCAGATGGTATAACGTTCGCTGCTAAAGGTTTTCTTGGTGTATTCTTCCACCCCAACATCCACAATAGCCGGTTCGCCGTTCAGATACAGAATAAAACTACCAACATCGTTATGATTATGGCTCTCGGCATTATGGCCGCCTTTGGCTGCCAGATAAAATCCGTCGGGAGTTCCGGCTTCCGAACGGGCTACCATCACCTGAAGATCAGGAAACCAGGCATCGCGCACATAGGGAAATTTTCCGTTGGATTTAGAAATCTTTTCATAAGAAAATAAAGCGTTTAGTTGTCGAAACATATTCCGGTCGTTGGTAAGCAGTTCATTCTCCACATCTATCTGCTGCACTTTAGTGGCCCCTAGTTGCATCATCATTTCGTCATTAATCCGTTTACCATACTGATAGGCCAGGCTACCGTCTAGATTGATCTTGGCTGATGCGTCGGCAAAATTGACGTAGTAGGGCTCATCGATAAACACTTTGTAGATGTAGCTGCCCATTTTCTGAATAAGTGGCACATCGTAGAAGTAGATTTCACCATCAGAAGCGGAGTTTAATAACTCCAGGCAATCATACACCGAGGCTCCAGCCCGGTTCCAGTAGCCCGGCCCCTCATCACAGCCACCATCGTCGGGATAGTCGTTCAGAAAGTTATCCAGGCTCCGCAGGGCTTTGTGGGTATGCCGGGCGCGACGCAATGCATCATCTTCAACTAGTAGCACGGTAGTGAGCCAATTAGAAATAATCCAGGGATTCCAGTTGTTGACGTGGCGGTCGCGGTTAAAGCCCATCCACCAGAAGTCGTCCCGATGCTGCAATGGCTCCAGAATCCGACGGTCTATTTCGGTATGAATCCGCTCGTTGATCATAGGCGATATTTGATTCAGTTGATCACCTAATAAGTAGTACGTCCAGGAAAGCAGTGATGAGGTTTCCGCCGCAAATAAATCTACCGTTGGCTCCTCCACGTCTGGTAGGCCAATCCCCTGGGATTGCAGATATAGGTGAGCGGGTACTCCCCAGTATGATTCTTCGCAAATAGCCCACACCCCATTAATAATTGCGTCCATAAACCTACCTTGTCCTTCCATGCACTCGGCCAGTACCCAGTTTTTTAGCGCCGACCGACGGTTGTTTCGTAAGGCTTGATAATTAGAGCGGTTACCGTTTTCGGCATACTCCATAAACACGGTGGCCGGAAGTATTTCCCAGGGCTCGGCTAAATCGGCTTCAGCCGCCTGAACATATTGTCGCTGAATTGCTTCTGATAGTCCTTCCCAAGCCTCTCTATTTTTGTAGGCCGGATAAGGCTCCCAGTCATCCCGAGCCAGAAGCTGATCGGACAACTCGAGGAAGGAGTGGCTTTTACTTAATAGATTAAATTCTATTGAAGTATTACTTTCATTTTGAGCATATAAATTACTGAAATACAGATTTATAATCAGTAATATTTGAAGAAAATAAGCGGATTGTTTCAGCCAGATATTCATAAGTTGTTGTAATTAGTCTCGATAGATTAGGTAGTAAAATAGCAAATTCGTCATTAATCGTCATGAGAATAGATTTCAAGCTTTTCAATACTATAAGTTCACAGTCGGGCTTCTACCGAAGTAAGCACCGCCCACAACTTGCGAATCGCTGGCTAAATTGCTATATTTTCCAACTATGTCGCGACTTTTTTATTTATGCCTTACCCTGGCGATTGGTAGTCAGTTTTCTGCCTATGCCCAAGAACCGGCGTGGTCATTTGAAGGCCAGATTCGTCCGGTGCTGGACAAGCATTGCTTTTCCTGCCATAACGTTGGCAAGGTTGCTGGGGGAATTAACCTGGAAAAATACGAGAGTGCTGGTCATCTGATTAAAGACGGGGAAGTATGGCTCAAGGTAGTAAAGCAGGTGCAAGCCGGACAAATGCCGCCTGCTGATAAACCGCCAATCACTCCTGAAGAAAAAGAAATACTAGCCGACGGCATTAACGATATTCTAATATCATCCCTCAAAGAAAATAACCCCGGCCGGGTGGTTATCCGCCGTCTCAGTCACAGCGAGTACCACAGTACTATTTTAGATCTGACGGGGGTAGATTTTGATGCCTCAGGATTTTTTCCCGCCGATGGTTCTGGGGGACGAGGGTTTGATAATTACGCTCGTACTTTATTCCTGACTCCACTAAAACTAGAACGATACTACGAGGCCGCTACTCAAATAGTAGATTCGCTGTATGCCGATCCCACAAAGTGGAAAGACCTGGTTCCAGTAACGTACGAATCTAATTGGTGGTCAAGATTGAATGACTGGCTCGCCCGATGGTTCTCTTCGAATTACGATCCGATAGCCAAACCTATAGCCGTTGCTGAACGCAGTCTATTTCCTTTTGCTAGCCTGGCTTACCGACGTTTTTTAAGTAATGAGGAAAAAGGTCAGTTAAGAAAAATATTCAAAACGGTATACCAAGCCGATAAAAGCCGTAATCCATTTGATACTGCCCTACAAGAAACATTTAAAGCAGTATTGGTTTCCCCTCATTTTCTCTACAAAGTTGAAGACGAACAGCCCACTGAGGTTCCCTACCCGCTCAGCGGATTTGAGCTAGCTACGCGATTGTCTTACTTTTTGTGGTCTAGTTTACCTGATGAAGAGCTATTTCAAGCGGCCTACCAAGGTAATCTGCACGATAGTTTACAACTTCGAGTCCAAGTGAGGAGAATGCTACGCGACCCTAAGGCCAAAAGGTTTTCCGAAAGCTTTGCAACCCAGTGGTTTGGTATTTCCCGCTTGAAAGAACAAAGCCCGGTTGATCCCGAGCGTTTCCCAGAATTCACTCCTGCCCTGCGCCAGGCAATGTATCAGGAAACTGTTGATTATTTTCATCATGTACTTACCCAGTCGCATAATTTACTGGATTTAATTGACAGTGACTACGCTATGCTAAATGAGGATTTAGCTGAACACTACGGTATTGACGGAGTGAATGGCCAGGAATTGCGTCCAGTCACCCTCACCAATCATCTCCGGGGCGGAATACTAAGTATGGGCAGTGTTCTAGCCTCGACTTCCCTTCCACTACGGACCAGTCCGGTGCTACGAGGAAAATGGGTACTAGAGGAGATTTTAGGAACCCCACCCCCTCCGCCACCACCGGATGCCGGAGAACTACCGGAAGAAGAAGCCGCCCAGCCTGATGCCAGCCTACGAGAGTTACTTACCGTGCACCGCAATAAACCGGACTGTTTCAGTTGTCACCAGAAAATGGACCCGATTGGGTTGGGATTAGAAAACTACGATGCACTCGGCCGCTGGCGCACCCACTACGGCCAAGAACGTATTGTGGCCTGGGATACGCTGGCCAGTGGCGAAGTATTTAACGGGCCCGAGGAGTTAAAAAAGATTCTGCTTAAAAAAGAAGAAAACTTTGCCCGCACTTTAGCCGAGAAGTTGTTTACTTACGCCATTGGTCGCAATATTGAATTTGTAGATGAGCCTACTATGCAACGACTTACTAGTAACTTATTAAACAATCGCTTTAACCCTGAAGAGTTTATTATGGAATTGGTATACAGCTATCCGTTTCGCTATAAAATCAACGATTTTCAACCAAAATTGAAAGCTTCATGAGCAAGTCCTGGCAAATATCCCGTCGACGAATGTTGAAAGGCCTGGGTGCTACCATTGCCCTTCCCTGGCTGGAAGCAATGGGCGCTAGCAGTTTGGTCAGGCCTACTACCGCCTACCCTACCCGAAGTGCGTTCTTCTTCATGCCCAATGGGGTACATCCTGAACAGTGGACTCCCAGCACCTACGGACAAAATTTTGAGCTCTCCCCTATTCTTCAGCCGTTGAAAAATGTAAAAGATGACATTCTAGTTCTCGGCGAGCTGATGAACCAATCATCAATTTTTAAAGGGGCTGACGGACATTACGCCAAAACATCTAGCTTTTTAACCAGTCAACAGATTTACAAAACCACCGGAGATAATATTCACAGCGGTGGTATATCGGTAGATCAGCTAATTGCTCAGCATGTTGGTAAAGATAACCTCTTTGCTTCGCTGGAATATGGTTTGGAGCGGATTAATTCTGGGATTGACGCTAACGTGGGCTTCACCCGGCTCTATGGTTCTAGTATTTCCTGGAAGTCAGCCTCGCAACCCAATTCAAAAGAAATTGATCCTCAGTTGGCATTCAATCGGCTGTTTCGTAGTTATTTACCCAATCAGAGCGCCAAACCGGATGTATGGAAGCAAAGTGTGTTAGATTTGGTACTGGAAGATGCTCATACCCTTCAGCGTAAGCTGGGTCGTACCGATCAAGATAAACTGGAAGAATACTTAGAATCTATTCGTTCGGTAGAAAAAAGAATTGGCAACCAGATCCAACAGGAGGCCTTTGCTGACCACTTAACCCCCGATATGATCCGGGAAATGGAGCACTTGAACCTGAGACTGGATGAGTTTTCGGAGTATTATCTGGGAAATGACGTGACCGAGAAAACCCGGCTGATGTTCGATATTATGGCCTTGGCCTTCTGGAGTGATGCTACCCGCGTATCTTCTTTTATGTTCGGCAACTCGGTGAGCAACCGCAATTTCTCCTTTTTAGATGGCGTGCAGGGCAGCCATCATCAACTTTCCCATCACCAAAACAGCGAAGAGAACCTCATTCAATACGCTAAGATTAACCAATGGCATATGGAACAATACGCCTACTTTTTGGAGAAGTTGAAGTCCATTCCCGAGGGTGATGGCACCTTGCTAGATCATAGCATGATTATGCTGGGTTCCGGTTTGCGCGATGGTAATCGCCATTCTCCCCGTAATCTACCTATCCTAGTAGCCGGAAAAGCAAATGGTAAAATAAGAACTGGGCAAAACTTACAATTTGCTGAAGAAACGCCACTGGCGAACCTGTACCTTTCCATGTTACACGTGTTGGATATTCCAGCCGAGTGCTTTGCCGATAGCACCGGAGAACTTTGCGAAATCTATGCCTAAACCAACTTCTCTCCTAAGCTGGCTTTCTCAATTTCGCTTCGTTCTATTGATTATCAGCTTTTTTCTTATCGTGTTGCCGCTGGTTACTAAAGTCGATCAGCCGGTACCGGATTGGGTATATTTCTTAGGCCGCTTTCATCCGCTCATCATTCACTTTCCGATTGTACTGCTGAGTTTACTGCTTTTATTGGAGTTACTCAATCGTACGCGCTTAAAAGTTATGCCTGATTCCCTACGGTGGGTGATATTGGGTTTAGCTGTTCTTAGTAGTCTGGTGGCCGTAACCCTCGGTTATCTGTTGTATAGCACTGGTGACTACAGTGGAGAGTTAGTGACGTCCCACCTTTGGCTAGGGGTGGGAGTGGCCGTCGGGACGCTGTTGATGCTTTTTTTTCAAATAGATTCTTACAATCGCCATTCGGTTATCTCCCAAAATATTTACGGCCTGCTACTGCTGCTCACTAACGGTGTACTGGTTTTCGCCAGTCACCAGGGCGGTTCGCTAACGCACGGTGCCGATTATCTCACTGACTACTTGCCGAGTTGGGAAACGGTTCCTGCAAAGCCGGAAGAAGAAATGCTGGTGTATGAAGACGTAATCGTGCCGATGCTAGATGCCAAATGCTACAGTTGTCACAACGAACACAAAACCAAAGGCAACTTATTGCTTACCAGTTTGGCCGATATGGCTCAGGGGGGAAAAAGCGGGCAACCAAGCTTAGTAGCCGGTAATGCTGAACAAAGTGAGATGATCCACCGGGTAACCCTTCCTCCTGCGCACGACGATTTTATGCCCCCCGATGGAAAGCTAGCGTTAACTCCAACGGAGATTGATTTACTGAAATGGTGGATTGACGAGGGAGCAGATGTAGAACTGGCTTATACGATGGCCCTAAATGATAGCACTGTAGCCCTTCAACTACAAAGTTACGTAACTGATCTTCGGGTAGCCCATCGACGGCAGTGGAAAGCGGATAAGGCATTGAATGAACTAGTACAGCAGGTTTCCCACGAATCCGCACCCTTTATTATTAAGCGTGACGAAGAGAATTCCCAGCAACTGATCTTACAGATGCCTTTCCCGCCGGGTTCATTCGACGATCAGGATTTGATTGAGCTTCGTCCACTGTACGATAAATTTATCAGTATAAACCTGATTAGCAGCGAGATTAGCGATGATGCTTTATTTCATCTCAGCCAGCTGACCCAGTTGCGAGAGCTTTCTTTACAAAAAACCCAAATTCAGGGCTCCGGCTTAGTATATCTTACCGAATTACCACTGCTGGAAATCCTTGACCTCTCCCATACCGAAGTAAGCGACGCCAACCTGCTTTACATCACCCAAATGCCCGCTTTACGGGAAGTCTATCTTTACGAAACTCCGATATCACCCAAAATGGTTGAAACACTGCAAACCCACCTTCCTGATCTAAATATCTACCTCACTCGTCGCCCCAGTTATTAACTTCTCAGCCTTACATCACCCTACTCCAAGCTCCACTCCCCCTGCCCTTACCCCTGTCCAATTACGTACACCCATCGAACGCATGCGAACACTTAGGCACAGCTAAACCATACTAAAAACAGCTTCAGAGCATTGGTAAAGTATTTGGTATACGGAAATAGAAGTAATCAATCACTACCTTATGAGAAGAAGCGATTTGGGCGAATTTGAAGAAGTAGTATTGCTATCAGTAGCGGTGCTCACCCCCCAGGCCTACAGCGTGGCCATTGCCGAGGCCTTGGAAGAAGAAACCGGGCGCACCATCACCACCGGAGCGGTTCATGCTGCCTTGCAACGCTTGGAAAATAAAGGCTTTGTAAGCTCCCAAATGGGCGAAGCAACTCCCGAACGGGGCGGACGGCGTAAACGCCTGTTTACAGTCACTATTGCCGGTAGTCGTATCCTACACGATACCCGAGCCGTCCGCAACCGATTATGGGATCGGATTGCCCCTCAAAGTTTGCCCCAAATTAACCTGACGTAGCTATGGCTGCCCGAAATCATAGGCCCAATACTCCCCCTAAATGGGTAGACAATTTACTCGAACGCTTGTGCGACCCAAAACTCCGGGAGGAAGTACTCGGTGATTTGCACGAACGCTACCATCTACGAGTACAGAAAGAGGGAGAAGCCAAAGCTCGCAGAGGCTACTGGCGAGAGGTGTTGGCGTATATACGACCGGTGATAATTAGACGTCAATCAATGCTTACTACTAAACCGATTCCTATGGATGTACTTAATAATCATTTCAGAATTACCTTCCGAAACTTACGCAGTAAGAAGGTTTACGCTAGCATTAACATTCTTGGTCTAACCATCGGCTTATCTTGCTGTCTACTGATCTTTAAATACGTTTCTTTTGAGTACAGCTTCGATACATTCAACCAAAATCGGTCGACCATTTACCGTATCGTCCAAACTACTCAGAGAAGCGGCGAAGAACCCAATGAGGCAGCTAGGACCGGATGGGCAATGGCTCCAGTACTGGCACAGGAAGTACCGGAAGTGGTTCGGTTCACCCGCCTCCATCCCGAATACGGCAATGCCATTGTCCTCGATCCTAACCAACCTGACAAAGCTTTTGAGGAGGAACAGGTATATTATGCAGACTCTACCTTTTTTCAAATGTTTTCTTATCCACTGATCAAAGGAAATCCGGCCCGTGCTCTGGCGTCTGGAACGGTTATGTTGTCGGAATCCACTGCCCGGAAATACTTTGGCAATGAAAACCCTCTAGGGCAGTCGCTGGACGTAAAGGGGTGGATCAGCGGGAGCTTTCGAGTAGATGGTGTCTTCCAGGATGTTCCGGCCAACTCGCATCTACAGTTTGATATGCTGCTTCCAATGGTTGATTTGCTGGAGAAAAGTGCGTTTAACGATCCTTCAACAGGCTGGGGATGGACAAACTTTATTACCTATGTTCAACTGCAAAAAAACGCAAAATTGGCAGCTGTTGAGCAGAAGTTTACTAATATATTAGAGCAAAACAGGGTGGAGGACTGGCGACAAACCAACACAACTGGGCACGTTAATGCCCAGCCTCTGAGCGACGTTCACCTCAATGCGGACTTGGGTACTCCAAGGGTCGTCATGGGGAGCTATCGGGTGGTATATTTCTTCTCTATCATCGGTCTCGTTATCCTGCTTATCGCGTTGGTTAACTATATTAATCTCACGACCGCTCGGGCACTTGATCGAGCGCGTGAAGTGGGCGTTCGTAAAGTGGTGGGAGCAGCGCGAGGACAACTCATTATCCAGTTCCTTTCAGAATCGGCATTCGTTATCTTTACAGCTTTCGTATTGGCGGTGGCACTTGCAGAGGTATTTAGGCCAACGCTTAACGAACTAGTGGGATTGAACCTAACAAATGCACTTTGGGTAAGTCTGGGTTTTTGGGTCGCACTCTTAATATTATTCTTGGCTACTTTACTAATAGCCGGACTTTATCCTGCTTTGGTACTTTCTTCGTTTCGACCCGCGACGGTACTCAAAGGAAAAGTCAGCAGAGTAGCTAGTGGTGCATGGCTGCGGCGCGGACTGGTTGTATTTCAGTTTACGGCTACTATCGTATTGCTCATTAGCATTACCGTCGTATACACCCAAATCAACCATATGCGTAATAGAGACTTGGGTATTAATCTGGAGCAAGTATTGACAATTAGTGCTCCGCGCGTACTCCCGGAAGGTACCGATCGGGCAAATGCTGTAGAGACCTTTACTCAGGAACTGCGCCGACTATCCGCCGTGAAGCAGACTGCCACTTCCTCTTCGGTTCCGGGTAAAGGTTTCAACTACTACACGAATGATATCCGAAAGGCGGGTGCAGACCCTTCTACCGGAATTGATGGAGTGATTGCTAACATTGACACCAGCTTCGCTTCATTATACGGCATGGAGCTGATCGCTAATCACGAATTTAACGATAGAATAACCCATACGGCAGGAGAACCTTATCCTATTATTATTAATGAAACGGCGGCCTATGCATTGGGCTTTGAGAATCCGGCAGAGGCTATTGACCAGGAGATTACTATAGAAGGAGATAAACCGAACCGAATCGTGGGGGTTTTTCAGGATGTGAACTGGTCTTCTGCCCATGCCACCCGTGAAAACATCTTTTTCTTCCTCGGACCGGGCAATTCCCAAATTTCCGTTAAAGTAACTACCGAAAACCTACCCGAAATTTTAGCTGCGGTAGAGGAGTTGTATCAGCGACTGTTTCCTGGGAACCCATTTCAATACGCCTTTGCTGATGAAACCTTTGATGCACAGTACCGAAAAGACCAGCAGTTTGCCAAACTGATTAGCGTGTTCACTGTCATAGCTATCGTAATTGCTTGCCTAGGCCTATTTGGCTTAGCAGCTTTTACCGCCGAACAGCGTACTAAAGAAATCGGCATTCGAAAAGTATTGGGTGCCTCCGTGCCTAGTATTGTTTCCCTACTGGCCAAAAACTTTGTGGGTACCGTAGTGCTAGCTTTCCTGTTGGCTAGTCCCTTGGCCTGGTATACAATGCACCAATGGTTACAAGATTTCTCTTATCGCGTAGGCATCCAGTGGTGGATGTTTGCGGTGTCCGGTACGCTAGTGCTACTAATTGCTCTAATCACCGTCAGCTTTCAATCCATCCGAGCTGCTCTCGCTAATCCGGTAGACTCCCTACGGAATGAATAAGTGGAAAAAATCATATCAACCACCCCCCAAGTGGGTAGACAAGCTACTCGAGTGGCTCTGCACCCCCGAACTTTTGGAAGAAGTACTCGGTGATTTGCACGAACGCTACCATCTACGAGTACAGAAAGAGGGAGAAGCCAAAGCTCGCAGAGGCTACTGGCGGGAGGTACTAGCTTACTTACGTCCTTCAATTTTTAAACGACCATCAATTTCGTCTATTTCTAACAATATGTTAAAGAATTATTTCACACTAGCTCTACGATTATTCGCTCGAAATAAATTGACCACTGCCATCAATGTACTAGGATTAGCACTGGCCCTTACAGGTAGTCTACTCATTGCGATGTTTATTCAGGATGAGTTAAGCTACGACCGCTACCACGAGAATGCCGATAATATCTACCGCGTGACGCGGGATTTCCTCTCCTCCGACGGAAGCGTAGCCTTGCATCTCGGTCATACCGCTCCCGGCTTTGGTCCACGACTAGCTAATGACTTCCCGGATATTTTGGAGGTAGCCCGTATTTGGCGTACCTATATCACCTTGGGTACGGTTGATGAGAACCAATCATTCCAGGAGAGCTTGAACGTTGAAAACCTCTACTACGCCGAGCCATCGGTCTTCCGAGTGTTTACAATTCCCATTGTAGCGGGCGATGCCACTAGCGCGCTGGAAAAACCTTTCACTATGATGCTCTCCGATGCAGCAGCGGAAAAATATTTCGGTACCCAAGACATAGTGGGAAAACAACTCATATCTCAAGATAACTACTTTGAAATTACCGGAGTATACGAGACTTTTCCAACCCAGTCCCACTGGCACCCTGATTTCCTAGTATCATTTAGCACCCTCAATGATGATGGTATCTACGGACGGGATCGCTTGGAAGCTAACTGGGGGGCCAATATGTTTGGCACCTACATATTAGTAAATGATGAATTTGACCCAGCGCGGGTGGAAGCTCAGTTATCAGATTTCTTAGATCGGCATATGAGTAACCCGGATGTTTCAGTGAAACCCAGCAGTTGGACCAATCTTTACCTTCAGCCCCTCACCTCCATTCACCTCTACTCTCAGCTCGATGCCGAAGAAGAGGCGAATGGGAATATTGATTATGTGTATATCTTGGGGGCTATCGGGGTATTTCTGCTACTGATTGCAGGCTTCAACTTTATCAACTTGTCGACCGCCCGGGCTACGACCCGCAGTAAAGAAGTGGGTTTACGGAAAGCAATCGGAGCTTTTCGTAAGCAGTTGATCCTCCAGCATCTGAGCGAATCGGTACTACTTGCCTTTTTCGCATTATTGCTATCAGTAGTACTGATTTCAATAGCTCTTCCCTGGCTCAATGAGTTTACGGATAAAACTATTGAACTAGCGCAATACGCCACGCCCACAGCAATATTGAATGTAATAGCGCTGATTGTCCTAGTTGGAACATTAGCCGGACTTTATCCCGCCTTTATTATTTCCCGATTCAAACCCGCCTTGGCCTTGAAAGGTCGGAGCGGTTCTACCCGGGAGAGTGGGCGGATACGCCAAGCATTGGTGGTGGTACAGTTTAGTATTTCTATCATCATGATTATTGCCACCTTAATTACTTATCAGCAGCTCAACTTTCTTAACGATCAGGAACTGGGTTACGCCAAAGATCAAGTCATTTTTCTTAGCTACACCGATGAGATTGAAGAACGATTCGAGACTTTTTATCACGAGCTTACCCAGCATCCTGCTGTTCTTAATGCTACCCGATCGAGTTTAGTACCCACCCAACGGTTGACTGCCTACCAGGGCACAGCAGTGCAGCAGGGCGATAGTATGGTGACCACCGATATTGTGATGAAGGATGTGCGGATTGACCACAACTACTTTGATACTTATCAAATTCCGATTGTGAGCGGTAGAAACTTTTCCGAAACTATTGGTTCAGATGACTCAACCAATTTTATTATCAACGAAACCGCCGCTCGCATGGTGGGTTGGACCAACGAGGAAGCTATCGGGCAAGCTATTAAAAATGGCCCAACAACGGGCACTGTGGTCGGAGTAGTAAAAGATTTTCATTTTGAATCATTGCATCAGTCTATTGTACCCGTTGTCTTTCACGGGCAGCATATGTTTAGTAATGTCTCAGTGTTGGTATCGGCCACAGACGTGCCCAAGGCTCTGGCTCATATGGAAACCGTGTGGGAGCAATTTGTACCCCAGCAATCGTTTGACTACCTATTCCTGAATGAAAATTATCAGCAGCTCTACGAAAGTGAGCAAAGTCAAAGCGAGTTATTCATCATCTTCGCCGGACTTGCCATCTTTATTGCGGCAATGGGCTTATTCGGGTTAGCAACCTTTAGCACGCTCCAGCGCACCAAAGAAGTCAGCATCCGAAAGGTACTGGGTGCCCCCGTTAGCAGCATTCTACAACTACTCAGTAAAGAGATTCTTTATCTCATTCTGATTGCCAATGTCATTGCCTGGCCTATCGCCTGGTACTTTATGAGGGAATGGCTTAGCAGTTTCGCCTACCACGTTGAAATAAGCCTTCTCACGTTTGTATTGGCCGGAATACTGGCACTAATCATTACGATTATCACCATCAGCAGCCAAACCATCAAAGCGGCACTCACTAACCCGGCTACTATTCTACGAAACGATTAGTGATTATAAATGAATGAGTAAACGGGAACACCCATATCAACCACCACCCAAGTGGATTGACAGACTACTTGAGTGGTTCTGTGCTCCCGAATTGCTCGAGGAAGTACTCGGTGACTTGTACGAACGCTATTATTTGCGAGCAAAAAAAGAAGGAGAAGCGAAAGCCAGAAGAAACTACTGGCGAGAGGTACTAGCGTATCTGCGTCCTTCAGTTTTTAGAAACCCAGAATCATCATATACCCAATTAATCTCTACTGACATGCTGAGAAATTACTTCAAAGTTGCCCTCAGAAGCATTATTCGCAATAAAGCTTTTTCCACCATCAATATTGCTGGACTGGCTTTAGGAATGACCTGCTTCCTGTTTATTTTTCTCTGGGTGCAAGACGAAAAAAGTATAGATAACTTCCATGAAAACAAGAATCTGTACAATGTGTACCAAACCACCTACGCCCAAGAGGAAGTCGATGGCAGATATACAACTCCGGTAAGGTTTGCTGATAATCAGCGATACACCCTGCTGGAAGGTATTCAAGAAGCTATCCCGGAAATTGAATATATCAATCACTACGCTACTGGGTACGAATTACCCTGGGGGCACCCAGAAACATTTCAGGTAGGTGAGGAAATTCATAAGTTGGAAGGTTCACGGGCTGGGGCAGACTTTTTCACGATGTTCAATTATCCGCTGGTCGCTGGCAGCAGTGAGAATACACTAAAAGATTTCAACAGTATTGCTATTTCAAGAAAGATGGCAGCGTTATTTTTTGAAAGCCCTCAGGAGGCTATTGGAAAAAGTATTCGTTACGAGAATCAATTCGACCTCATCATCACGGCTGTTTTTGAAGACGTTACGGCTAAAAGCTCACTACAGTTTGACTTCTTACTTAACTGGGATTTTCATAACCAAAGAGGCGATGGTTGGGCGTCTCACGTTATCCTTACAACGGTCCAATTAACTGGGAACGCCGATGTTGAGCGAGTAGAAAGCAACATCAACCGTTTTATTCAAACGTATCTGGATCAAGACGAATCCGTGAAGATTGAGTTGGGACTACTGCCTTTTGCAGATAAATATCTCGTCTCAAATTTCGAGAATGGTCAACCAAGCGGAGGTCGCATAGAGTATATCCGTATCTTCATCAGTGTAGCGATATTCATACTCATTATCGCTTGTATCAATTTCACCAACCTATCGACTGCTCGAGCAACTAAGCGTGCCAAAGAAGTGGGCATACGCAAGGTAGTCGGTTCTTCCCGCAAATATCTGATCAGTCAGTTTTTAGGAGAATCTACCCTGCTAGCATTCTTATCACTGTTACTTTCTATCATTCTGGTACAAGTATTCTTACCCAGCTTCAATCAATTCACTGGCAAACAAGTAAGCTTACCGCTCGCAGAACCTGCCTACTGGGTTGTTTTATTAGGTTTGATGCTGATAACTGGCTTTTTCGCAGGCAGTTATCCAGCCCTTTATTTGGCCTCTCTCCGACCCGTAAAGGTATTGAAGGGAAATGTACGTTTTACTCGTTCGGCTACCTGGTTTCGCAAGGGGTTAGTAGTCTTTCAGTTTAGTCTTTCCATTTTACTCTTGATCGGTACACTAGTAGTAACTCGGCAGACCGATTACATACAAAACTCTCATTTAGGCTACGACCGAGATAACTTAATTTATATACGAACTGAAGGCGAACTCACTAAACAGAGCAAGTACAATCTTTTTAAAAATGAAGCTTCTAAATTACCGGGAGTAGCACTAGTCGATAAAAGTTCTGAAGCACCCCACGCTATGGGATTTGAGATTGCCGATCCGATCAATTGGGAAGGTAAGCAGGAAGGGACGGTCATTAACTTCAAACCTTTTTCGGTAGGCTTTGATTTCAACAAGATCATGAAGCTTGAGATTGTAGAGGGACGGGATTTCTCTCGGCAAATTGCCACCGACTCTGCCGAAGCTTTTCTGGTCAATGAAGAGGCGGTAAAGCAAATGGGCATGGAAGACCCTATTGGGAAATGGGTATCGGCTTGGAATAAAAAGGGGAAGATTATTGGTATCCTCAAAGACTATCACACCCATTCGTTTCACGAGCCAATCAAGCCCATTATCATGGATGTAAAAGAGTACGAATACTTTGGGGTGGTTCTCATTCGCACGGAACCAGGTAAAACCAAAGAGGCACTGGCGGGCCTAGAACAAGTCTATCGGGATATAAACCCTAATTATCCCTTTGACTATCAGTTTCTAGACCAGGAGTACGCAAAACTTTACCAGAGTGAACAAATCACTTCTAAGCTTTCTAACGTTTTTGCTCTTCTTGCCATCGTAGTTTCTTGCCTAGGCTTGCTTGGGCTGGCAATGTTCTCTGCCGAACAGCGCATTAAAGAAATAGGTATCCGTAAAGTACTAGGAGCTTCGGTGAGCAGTATTGTTGCCTTATTTTCTAAAGATTTTTTGCAGCTAGTAGGCATCTCCTTTGCGGTAGCCGCCCCGTTAGGATGGGTTTTCATGAGAGAATGGTTGCAGAGCTTTGCTTACCGCATCGATATCCAATGGTGGATGTTTGCTGCAACCGGTATTTCTGTACTCTTGATCGCACTGCTTACCGTAAGCTGGCAATCCATAAAAGCTGCCCTCGCCAACCCGGTAGATTCACTGCGGAATGAGTAAACAGGGTCACCCATACCAACCACCTCCCAAATGGGTAGATAAACTCCTCGAGCAATTCTGCGCCCCTGAGCTTTTAGAAGAAGTATTGGGTGATTTACACGAACGCTATTACCGACGAGTAAAGCAGGAAGGAACGCAAAAAGCCCAGCAAAAATACTGGCGCGATGTATTATCATACTTCCGATTCTCAGTTTTTAAAAGATCATCAACTTATTCCACCACCCTAATTTCTTCCGATATGATTCGTAACTATCTAAAAATCGCTTGGCGGAACTTGTATTACAAAAAGTTCTTCTCTCTCATTAATATATTCGGATTAGCCTTAGGCATTGTCTGTAGTATTCTGATTTCACTCTGGATAATAGACGAACTCTCGTGGGATAAATTTCATACGAATATTGATCGCATTTACCGGGTATATATGAATCGTCCCGGTGATGACGGCACTTTTACCCAAACGATTGTTCCATTAGCTACTTGGGAACCTTTAAAAGCTGAATCTGGAATTAAACGCGCAATTCCTACTGATGATAATGAAGAAACATTATTGTTAGCCCACGGCGATAAGATTATTGAAAGAAGTTTTTTACAGGTAGGTGAAGACTTTTTGCAGACCTTTAATTTCAAATTATTAGAGGGTACACTAAGTCAACAGCTTAATGACCCTTCATCCATCGTCCTGACCGAATCTACGGCAAAAGCCCTATTTGGATCTGAGTCGGCGTTAGACAAAACAGTACGCATCGATAATCAGATAGATCTGACTGTTTCAGGGGTGGTAGAAGACCCGCCCCGACACTCAACCCTGCAATTTGAAGGACTTATTTCTCTCAAGGTCATAGCGAGCTTAGATCCAGAATTTCAAGAGACACTTTCTAATTGGAATGGCAGTTCACACTTCATGTTTATTGAGTTGGAAGAAGGAGTTGATCCCACCCAGGTTGAAGATGAAATTCGAGATTGGATGAAGCCCCACTACGAGGAAGCCGAATTTATGTTGTTTTCGCTAGAACGTTCCCGCTTATACTCAGAATTTGAAAACGGAAAGAGTGTAGGAGGTGCGATTAAGTATGTACGGATTTTCGCCATTGTCGCTATTCTCATTCTGGCATTGGCTTGTATCAATTTTGCTAATCTCACCACCGCCCAATCAGAGAAACGCGCTCGAGAAGTAGGCATTCGTAAAACTGCTGGTTCACGGCGGTGGCAACTTATTATCCAATTCCTAAGCGAGACGATGGTCATCGCCTTTATTTCATTTGGGGTTGCTATTCTTATGGTAGAGATATTATTACCTTCTTATAACAGCTTGGTCAACAAAAATCTAGCTTTAGATTATGGTAACTCACTATTCTGGGGTGGTGCCTTTGTTTTTATTCTCGTTACCGGAATAGCTGCCGGAAGTTATCCTGCTTTCTTCTTATCCACTTCTCAGCCCTTGAAGGTACTACGAGGGAGAGCAAGTAAACGAGGAAATTTACCGCTCAAAGTGATGGTCACAGTACAATTTTTCTTTTCTATTGGCCTGATGATCTGTACTGGGGTTATCTATAGTCAGATTTATTATATCAAAAGCCAAGATATTGGCTACGATAAGGAGCATCTATTGACCGTTCCTACGAGTGGGGAAATTGAAGAAAATTACGATCTAATTAAACGAGACTTGCTGGAACAGTCTCTAGCCTCTTCAGTAACCGTATCTTCCAGTCCGATCACAGGTCTACGGGCTTGGAGTAAGCCGGATTGGCAGGGAAAAGACGATAATCGAGACGGATACTTTGCTATTCTTAGCGTAGGATACGACTACACGCAAACACTGAAATCTGAAGTTTTACTAGGCAGAGAATTTGACCAAAACTTTAGCGACAGTTCTTCTATGCTCCTAAATCAGGCCGCCGTAGAATACATGGGTCTGGAAGATCCGATTGGAACATCCGTGGAACTGTACGGTCGTGAACATACCATAGTAGGCGTTTTAGATGATATTACGATGCAATCTCCCTACGAACCATCGTTCCGTACCGCTTTTGTCTTCCAACCTGATTGGACGAGTGATATGCTCATTCGTTTGCCGGAAGGAACCAACATCAGTCAGACCATGCAAGATATAGAAGAAGTCTTCCAGAACCATAATCCGGCTTTTCCTTTCTCTTACTCCTTTGTTGATGAAGAGTTCGACCGCAAGTTTGCCAGCGAAGAGCTTATTGGAAAGTTAGCCAATACCTTCGCTTTACTAGCCATTATAATTTCTTGCTTAGGTCTATTCGGCTTATCAGCCTTCGCGGCGGAGCGGCGTACTAAAGAAATTGGTATCCGGAAAGCACTGGGAGCCTCCGTTACGCATATTGTCTCTCTATTATCTCGGGAATTTGTAAAGCTCGTACTCATTGCTATGGTATTTGCTGCCCCATTGGCTTGGTATCTGATGAAGCAGTGGCTACAAAATTTTACTTACCGGGTAGAAGTAGCCTGGTGGATGTACGCGCTCGTAGGCCTGCTAGCCCTTTTGGTAGCCCAGTTAACAGTCAGCTTCCAGTCTATCAAAGCCGCCCTTGCCAATCCCGTAGATTCACTACGGAATGAGTAAACAGGAACACCCATACCAACCGCCACCGAAGTGGGTAGATAAACTGCTTGAACGATTCTGTGCCCCCGAACTCATAGAAGAAGTACTGGGCGATTTGCACGAACGCTATCACCTACGGGCGAAAAAAGAGGGTGTAGCAAAAGCTCGAAAAGGCTATTGGCGGGAGGTATTGGAGTATCTGCGTCCTTCAATTTTTAAACGCCCTTCAACGTATTTTAACCCTTCAATTTCTACTGATATGTTACGTAATTATTTTGTTGTCGCTGTTCGCAACATTACCCGCAACAAGGCCTTCTCTTTTATCAATATTCTCGGATTGGCTTTAGGTATTACTTGCAGTCTGCTGATCTTTTTTTGGGTGCAGGATGAATACAGTATAGATGACTTTCACACCAATAGCGAGCAGTTGTTTTCGGTGTATCAACGAAGCTACAACGACGGTGAGATAAAAGCAGCTCACGCTACACCGGCCTTACTTTCGGAAGAGTTGAAAGAGGCAGTGCCCGAAGTTGTATATGCTAGTGTATTCGCCGTCGGGGGAAAGAGGAACTTTCGGGTGGGGGAAGAAATATTTGAGATGAAAGGCGGTTCCGCTGGAGCTGATTTTTTCAAAATGTTTAGCTATCCACTCGTGCAAGGCTCTCCAGAAACCGCACTAGCGGCTCCGGCCAGTGTAGCCATTTCTAGAGATATGGCTATAGCTTTTTTTGACAGTCCTGAGAGTGCTCTGGGAAAAACGTTAACAGTTGATGATAAACAAGACCTGACGGTTACCGCGGTCTTTGAGAATCCACCTGCCAATTCGTCGGCTCAGTTTGATTGTTTAATCAGTTTCTCGGTAGAGCAGGCACCCGCCCTAAAACGATGGAATATAAACGTTACTCCTACCTACATTCAGCTACTTCCCCAGGCGGATCCGGTGATAGTAGAAGCAAAGATCAAGAACTTCTTGGATGCCTACCTGGAACCGAGTTCAAACTATCGGGCTGAACTGGGTTTACAGCGTTTTAGCGATACATACTTGTATTCAGGTTTTGAGAATGGCGAACCTAGCGGAGGACGAATTGAATATGTGCGGATTTTTAGCGGAATAGCTGTTTTTATTTTACTGATCGCTTGCATCAATTTTATGAATCTGGCTACGGCCCGGTCGGTCAAACGTTCCAAAGAAATAGGTATCCGCAAAGTAATTGGTGCAGCAAGGCATACGCTCACTAGTCAATTTATCGGCGAGACTATTCTGTTTGCAATCATTGCTACTGTTGCTTCTATAGTATTAGTAACACTACTGTTACCTTATTTCAACGATCTTACTGGGAAACAATTAGCGTTGCCTGTTACTCAGCCTTCGTTTTTGTTGATACTAACAGGTCTGACCTTGATTACAGGATTAGTAGCCGGTAGCTATCCCGCTTTTTTTCTTTCCTCACTACAACCTACTCGAGTACTGAAGGGAACCCTTAGGTTCAGTTCCCGGGCGGTTTGGTTTCGGAAAGGACTAGTTGTTTTCCAGTTTGTTCTTTCCATTCTGCTCATTGTGGTTACGTTGGTCATTTCTCAACAGACTACTTATATACAAAACAAACACCTAGGCTACGAGCGAGAGAATTTGCTGTACATTCCTATGAGAGGTGATCTTCCTAGTAAATATCGGGTTTTTAAACAAGCTGTTTCTTCTCTACCCGGCATTCAGCAGGTAGACCGTACTGGTAACCTCTTCCTCAGAATGAGAGCCACTAATCTGCAAGTAGATTGGGAAGGCAAAGCTCCCAATACCATTATCCCATTTGCTAATTCAAGAGTAGGCTACGACTACGTAAAAACAATGGGTTTGGAGGTGATTGAAGGTCGCGATTTTTCCCGAGAGTTTTCTACCGACTCAGCCAGCTTTCTAGTCAATGAAGAAGCAGTAAAACGGATGGGCTTTAACGAACCAATTGGCAAATCGGTAATGCTTAATGGGATTAAAGGTCCAATTATTGGAATACTGAAAGATTTTCATTTCTACTCCCTACACGAACCTATCCAACCTTTAGTGGTTGGACTGAACGAAAATTTACCCTTTGGAGTGGCTTTAGTGCGAACCAAACCGGGCAAAACCAAAGAAGCACTAGCTAGCTTGGAGCAGACCTATAAAGAAATTAATCCCAATTTACCCTTTACTTTCTACTTTGTAGATGAAGAATACCAGAAGCTATACCGAAGTGAACAAATTATTACTAAGCTGTCTAACGTGTTTGGTGGGCTGGCAATTTTCATATCCTGTCTCGGTTTGCTGGGTCTCGCGATGTTCTCAGCCGAACAGCGGGTCAAAGAAATTGGCATAAGAAAAGTGTTAGGGGCATCGGTCAATAGCATTGTTACGCTATTCTCAAAAGACTTCCTGAAATTAGTAGGAATGGCTTTTATCATAGCAACTCCTATTGCTTGGTTTTTCATAAGCGACTGGTTACAGGGATATGCCTATCGCATAGAATTATCTTGGTGGGTTTTCGCGCTAGCTGGTGTACTAGCTTTGCTAGTAACATTACTTACTATCAGTTTTCAATCCATCCGAGCCGCCCTCGCCAACCCGGTAGATTCACTGCGGAATGAGTAGGCCGGAGCCACCGTATCAACCACCGCCTAGATGGGTAGATAAACTGTTGGAGCGCTTCTGTACTCCTGAGCTTTTAGAAGAGGTGCTGGGTGATTTACACGAGCGCTACTATCTACGAGCACAGAAAGAAGGAGTTAAGAAAGCCCGAAGAAGCTACTGGCGGGAGGTACTAGCGTATGTGCGGCCATCGATTCTCAAACGACAACAATATCATCATTCAGTAAACTATACAGCTATGCTTAGAAGCTATCTTAAAATTGCTTTCCGCAACCTGGCAAAACATAAAGTATTCTCCTTCATCAATATCATTGGGCTTACAGTAGGGATTAGCTGTTGCCTGCTGCTGTTTTTGTACATTCAGGATGAGCTGAGCTACGATCAGCACCACAGCCATGCCCCCAATTTATACCGTGTAACTACTCACTTTAATAATAGCGGGGGTATGGTGGATGATCTTCCTACTGCCTCTCCACCCATTGCAATGGCTATGTGGAGTGAGTTTCCCGAAGTGGTGAGGGCTACCCGAGTGGTAAGCCATCCAGGCATTGATTTCTACCAAATATACTATCAGAGGAAATCCTTTTCTGAAGACAAAGGATTAGTGGTTGACTCGACCTTCTTTGAGATGTTTGACTATCAATTCTCAGCAGGAAATCCGCAAAAAGCCCTGAGTCAACCTAACACTGTCGTCTTAACCCAAAAATTAGCGCGCAAACTATTTGATGAGTCAAATGGCTTAGGTGAAATCATTCGCATTGGCGCTGATGATTATCAGGTTACCGGAGTGTTGGCAGAAAGCCCCCAAAGAACCCATATTGAAGCCAACTTTTTCACCTCCATGACTAGCCCAGGGATTGGACAGTACGTAATCAACAGTGACCAATGGGCGGGGAATAACTTCGTTTTTTCTTATCTCCAGCTAAATCCAAATGCTTCACCGGATGCACTGATAGCGAAATTTCCGGCCTTTCTTAACAAGTATGGTGCCGAAAGCCTCAAAGCAATGGGTATGAGCAAATCAATGGATCTGCAAACAGTCACCGATATTCACCTTCGCTCTAATTACGAAGTTGAGTTGGGCAATAACGGTAGCATCATGTTTATCTACGTATTGTCTATCATTGCAATCTTCATTCTGCTGATTGCTTGTGTCAATTTTATTAATCTGTCCACCGCCAAAGCCAGTCAGCGAGCTAGTGAAGTAGGCGTACGAAAAACGCTGGGGGCGAGTCAGCCGCTTTTGATCCGACAGTTCCTCGCTGAATCTATGCTTATCGTAGGCATTGCCGTACTGCTAAGTGCTCTTTTGGCGGGAGGACTACTTCCCTTTTTAAACAGTCTAACCGGAAAAACGATTGACTTCTCCGCTATTCATTGGGCGTATTATGGACTGGCTGCCCTGGCAATTACTCTATTCGTAGGCTTGTTAGCCGGTACGTATCCGGCCTTTTTTCTTTCTTCATTTCAACCGGCGAAAGTACTGAAAGGAAAAGGTATGATGAGAGGATCTTCCGGCTGGTTACGAAAAGGCTTGGTCGTATTTCAGTTTGCTATCGCTATTTGCCTGATCTTCGGGGTCGTTGTCATTTTAAGCCAGCTAGATTACATGCAACGGCAGTATCTGGGATTTGAGGCAACATCCCGTATTGTACTACCGCTACATTCATCCGAAGCCAGCCAACAGTATCAAGAACTAAAAAATAAGCTAAATCAGCAAGCCGAAATCCGGCAGGTATCAGCTACCAGTGTTATTCCTGGTCGCAAGGTGGTGCACGATCTCCGGCTCTACCCTACTGGCTCTAATATGGAAAATGGCATTTACTGCCAGCGATACTTTGTAGACAACGATTTTGTGGATGTATTGCAACTACAACTACTGGAAGGAAGAAATTTTGATGCTACCTCCTCCGATCACGAAGATAACCCCATCCTGATCAATCAGTTAGCCCTGAAAAACCTCGGCCTCTCCCCAAAAGAAGCCCTCGGTAAAAAACTCCACTACGATTACGAGGGAACAACTTACTCCTACGAGATCATTGGGGTGGTCAATGACTTTCACCAACTATCGCTACATCAACCCATCGCCCCGATGCTATTTCAACCCGGCGATGCAGATGTTTACAGCTATTTAGTCGCTGCCGTCCATCCCGCTAGCATGAGCCAAGCACTACCTGTAGCAGAAGATATTTGGCAGGAAACCGTAGCCGATCTACCTTTTGATTACACCTTACTAGATCAACAAGTACAAAGTCAGTACGAAAGCGAGCGCACCACCATGCAGGTTATCAGCAGTTTTACCCTGATTGCGATTTTTATCTCCTGTCTTGGCTTGTACGGCTTATCGGCTTTTGTGGCGGAACGAAAGGTGAAAGAAATTGGCATTCGCAAAGTGCTAGGGGCCCGGGTTAGCGGTATTGTAGGACTACTTTCGCGTGATTTCACTAAACTGGTGCTGATTGCCTTTGTCGTCTCAGCGCCACTGTCTTACTACATCATGACCCGCTATCTGCAAAACTTTGCCTACCGCATTGACATAAAACCGCAGTTTTTTGTAGTAGCTGGCCTAGTTGCGCTAGTAATAGCCTGGTTGACGGTGAGTTATCACGCCATCCGCGCTGCCCTCGCCAACCCCGTAGACTCACTGCGGAATGAGTAAAAAAAAGTCTCACACCAATCACTGTATTTTCCGGTTGAACTGAACCTCGTACAAATTCTAGATAAAATGTTGGTTAGATTGGTTCTAGATGAATTTATGTGGTATTGCATTGAGGTTTGATAGTTCCGAAGACGAATAGAATCATCTTTTTGAAGTTGTCGGTGTAGCGGGGTAGACACGGGAAGTAGGTCTTCCAATATCTTGTTAAGTTGCATAAGGCTTTTTGATGCAAACATAATAACACCACATAAAATCATCTAGAACCTTTCAATTGTCAACTTTGCCGGTACCTTTAATGGAGTAAATTATATCCGAACATTCAGGGGTCCTGGGGTAGAGGGCTTTGTGTTGCATCGACAGGAAGACATAGATACTTACACCGTTGTTTTTGAGGATATGCAGAGTGGTAGGATCAACCAACTCGGTCAACTTTTCTGATATTCATATTGGCATCCGATAGTTTTTCAAATATCGGATGTCTTTTACAACCATTGTAAGATTTCACTCAGCACTCATAAAGTAAAGGCCCTGCCAACGCGTGGGCAATCTACGTTTATTACTATGGCGGAAAACACTTCTAAGTAAGTTACTTTTAACAATGACGACCTGAGGCTGCATCGGTAGTGTTGGGTCGTTATTCTCTCGCAATCAGTTCAAGTACGCCTAACATGCAGGCTGTCTCGTACGCTAACTTTTTTGTTTCTTTCTCAGATTTTTCTATTTTACCATGCAAAACTTTTTAGAAAAACACCTAGCCTTTTGGCGGACTACGACAAAAATTGCTCTGCATACCACGATACGATTAGTCATTAATCTATAACTTTTAATAAATACAGTAATGACAGACCAGACAGAAGAACATCCCATTGGGACCCACCTCAGATCGCCCGGTAGTCCGGTTGTTCCCGAATGTTACCCGGCGGGGCACCACCTGGCGGGACACCTTCCAGCGGAGTACCGCCCCTCGGAACGTCGACCGCTAGAGGAGATAAAAGAAATCTTCGTTGATTTCCTGCATGAGAAAGGGCTCCGGGAAACCTCTCCCCGTCTTACGGTTCTCCGGGCAATTGATAGTACTAATGAGCATTTTGATGTAAACTCTCTATTTGTCCAAATGAGAAATGATAATAAGGAAGTGTGCCGGGCTACGATCTACAATACGGTTGAGCTGTTGTTAGAATGCAACCTACTGCGTAAACATCAGTTTGGTAAGAGAATGGCTCAGTACGAAAAGACCTACCAAAGCACCCAGCACGATCATGTTATTATGACTGATACCGAGGAAATGGTGGAATTCTATGACCCCCGAATCCAGGCTATCAAAGAGTCATTGGAAAAAGAACTGAATATGACCATTGACAAGTATTCTCTGTGCTTTTACGGTACCCGTAATCAAGATCTGTAAAAAAGATGTTAATTTTTTAAGAATTGGTCTAAACAAAAGTCATTAGTTGTGTAGTTACCTACTTTAGTATGGTAAAAGCTGTGCAAATGAAGCCCCCATGTTTTTCAAAAAGACCAACCATCGAGAACTAGCTCCTGACATTCGCAGCCCCGAGGGGTTTAAACAAGTGTACCAAGATCAAGTAGACCGCCTGATTGATCTAGCCTATTACAGTTTACGCGACCAAGATATGGCCCAGTCCATCGTCCATCAGGTATTTTGCACACTGTGGGCAAGAAGAGAGAACTTAGATATACACGGTTCAGTTGAACCTTATCTGGTAAGAGCGGTAAAGCTGGCGGTGATGGATCACATCCGGGTAGAGGTTAACCGTCGAAAGCATCGGGAGCAGATACAAGCTGATTATAATCACGCTGACTCGAGCACCGAAAATCAAGTTAACTATCGGGAGTTGCTGGGACAAGTAAATTATCTAGTTGACCAACTGCCACCTCAACGCCAGCAGATTTACCGACTAAGCCGCGACCAAGGCTTGAAAAATAAAGAAATTGCTTTTTCTCTTCAGATTGCCGAAAAAACTGTGGAGAACCAACTGCACCGGGCCCTTAAATTTTTAAGGGGAAAACTAAAAGAGCAATATCTCTAACAATCACACCTTTCTAAATACACCATCACAACACTCAGTAACTGATCGAGAGGGCTTGAAAAAAATTTTTTCACTTTTTTGATATACGCGTGGGTGTAAACCCCGACTTACCCAACTTAGTACTGATAGTCAATGGTTGTTGACTGTAAAATTGAGTAGCGAAAGATGAAAATGACTCGCGAGCTGTTAGAACGTTATGAGCTGGGCACTTGTACCGAAGAGGAACGGAAGGCTGTAGAACAGTGGCTCTCTTCCTCGGCTAACCAAGCTGAAAAACTACTTGACGACACCACCAAGAAGGAGATAAAGACCAACGTATGGAATTTACTCTCTTCTACGGTCACTAGGGGTGAAAGAAAGCCGGGAAAAGTAGCTCCCCTATATCGTAAACTGTCTCCCTACGTAGCCGCCGCCTCAATTTTGCTGCTCATTGCCTGGGGTATTGGGTGGTTGAGGTTAGGGGATGATTTAAAATTGCACCGCACTGATTTTGGAGAAACCCAGCCGATTTCGCTTGAGGACGGTAGCAAGATTTATCTGAATGCCAATTCGATGCTAAATACTCCCGAAAAATTTGAGGAGGATGTACGGGAAGTTTGGCTGGAGGGAGAAGCTTTTTTTGCGGTCGCTAAAGACGCAAGCCGACCCTTTATTGTTCATACCGAGTCATCGCAAACCAAGGTGCTGGGTACCGAATTCAATCTTTCCGAATTTTCGGGATCCCCCCCTACCCTCACCCTGAAGGAAGGGAAAGTAGCGTTCAGCGGCACGGGTGAAAATCAATCGGAAGTAGTATATATATCTCCCAATGAGCAGGTAACAATTGCCGAGGGGGTCGCTAATAAGCAAACAGTAGACGCTGATAACTTTTTACTGTGGATGGACGGCGAATTCTACGTAGACGGCGAAACCCTGGAGTCCATTAGCAAAAAAATAAGGCATCTCTACGGTTTGGAGGTCATCATTTCCAACCCAGAAATTGGAATGCGGCGCTATCGGGGCGTTTTGGCCAACGACGACTTAACGTCCTTACTAGAGGAGCTGAGCTTCGTGTTGGATTTTAAGTACAATCATAAAGACAAAGTTATTACTATCTACTAAGCGTCCCGTTTTCAAAAACTAACCGGAACTGAGAACAATGAGAAGCATTTTCAAACTGATACTCTTTTATGGGTTGATCTTTTTCCAGATTTATACCGCCACCGCCCAGCAAACTCCTCTGTTGGATCGCCCGGTTTCGGTATCCTTTGAGAAAGAACCGATGATCGAAGTGCTGGCGCGATTGGAGGAAGAAGTAGACGGCAGGATTTCCTACTCTCCCAATGCGCTAGATGAAGAGGTGTTAGTTTCAGGCTCGTTCGTGGATGTTCCGCTGCGTGAGATTCTGGACGAGCTACTGGTCGGATACGTAACCACCTACCGCGAACAGGGCCGTTTAATCTCGATAAAAGCCCGCCGAAACGCGCGTTCTGGAAATTCCGCTTCGGGTACTAGTTCAGATGTACGTACTGGCCGAGTTTCGGGTACAGTGACTGACCAATCCGACCAACCTGTACCCTTTGCTGCGGTGGTACTAAAAGGGACGACTATTGGCACCCAGACTGACCCAGCGGGCAACTTCCTGCTTAACAATATTCCCATCGGATCGCAGCCCCTTCAGGTTTCTTCTACTGGTTTTAAAACCCAGGAGGTCACCGTAGTGGTGAGTACCAACCAAACCGTAGCTATCAATATCACCCTAGAGGAATCAGTCAATCAATTAGAAGAAGTAGTGATCGTTGGAGAAACGGAGAAGAAAAGGTTGGAGCGGACGGCACGGGCAGTTACTGTCATCGAGACAAAAGAAGCAAAACAGAGAACCGCTGATTTAGGCGAGGTACTTGCCCGAACTGAAGGCGTGGTAGTGAGGCGAACGGGGGGATTAGGATCGGCTACCCAATTTGCTTTAAACGGACTACAAGGAGAACAGGTGCGTTTTTTCCTAGATGGAATACCTGGCAATTTTCTAGGTATTGTAAATGGCATTGCCAATGTACCAGTTAACTTGGTAGATCGGGTGGAAATATACAAAGGAGTGGTTCCGGTTCAGTTTGGAGCTGATGCTTTAGGGGGAGCCGTTAATTTGGTTTCTCGCCAAAGCTCTCAGGGGAATGGAGCCAATATTTCTTATCAGTACGGCTCATTCAACACGCACCGAGCCACGCTAAATTACCGCTACCAAGGCGATAGCAGTAATTTGTTTATTCATGGAAGTGGGTTTTACGATTTCACTAATAACAATTACGAGGTAGATGTAGAAATTACCAATGATCAAGGAAGGTTAGAGCCAACAACTGCCGAGCGATTTCACGATGACTATCAGGCTCTAGGTACTTATCTTGAGGTAGGAGCCGAAAACTTGAATTGGGCTGACTTAGTATCCGTCACCGGATTTTACAGCCAGTACGCTCGCGATATTCAAAATAATGCTTTCATGACTATCCCTTTTGGGGATGCAACTACTGAAGAGTCTATTTACGGGGGAGTAATAAAATGGGAAAAAGATTGGGATTCAGGATTCTCAGCAGAACTGAATACGGGTTATTCTTATAATCTAACCTCCCTTCTGGATACGGGTGCCTGTAGATATAACTGGTCAGGGGAGTGCGTTTTTCGAGGAAGTTCTCAAGGAGAATTTGAAGATTTTCCTTTTCATCAGAATCTGTGGGATAATAATTACTTTCTTCGTTCGGTAGCCGATTACAAGTTTAAAAGTGGACACGTACTTCGTATTGCAAATGCACCAACACTGGTAGAACGATCCGGAAGAAATTTACTTATCACCGACCCGGATACGCCTGATATCCTTCAGGGAACTAATAGAGTATTCTCTTACGTGAGCGGAATAGAATACGAATGGAAGTCTAAAGATAGCAATACAGAGCTACTCTCTTTCATGAAATATTACCTGCTAGATGTTGAGTCGGTGGGAGTCGGCTTTTTCGGTAATATAATCAATAGAGATACAAATGCTGACTTTTTGGGGTTTGGTGTCAGCACAAGGAAACCAATAAACGATAGGTTGGCGGTTAAAGTGTCATACGAACGGGCGATACGCCTGCCTACCGCCCGGGAGATATTTGGCAACGGCGCTCAAATCAGGCCTAACTTAGAACTAGAACCCGAGCGAAGTCACAACGCCAACCTTGGCCTAAATTATCAATCGTTAAGTATCTCTAGGAATAGCTGGGATATCGGAGTAAATGGCTTTTTAAGAGCCCCCGATAATTTTATTCAGTTGCTGGGTTTTGAGAATTTTTTGGTCTTCAGAAACGTGTTTTCGGCAGTATCAACAGGAGTTGAAGTGGTGGGTCGCTGGACTTCTGCTGATGGTAAATTGAATATTTCGGGTAATAGCACTTGGCAAGATTTCAGAAATAGATCAAGCGAAGGTGCCTTTGTGCTCTTTGATGGAGACCGGATTCCCAACCAGCCCTATTTATTTGCCAACGGGTCGGTAAGCTACCGGATATCCGATCTAATGCAAATCAATGACCGATTGACATTCTTTTGGGGAGGGCGCTATGTGCATGAGTTCTTCCGCACTTGGGAAAGTATTCAGGCGGATAATAAAGTGACCATTCCTTCTCAATTTGTCCAAAACGTTGGATTTACCTACGGTCTACCAGTACGATCCAATAATATATCATTTACGGCGGAGAGTCAAAATATTACCGATACAAATGTATTCGATTTATTCGGGGTTCAACGACCCGGCCGCGCCTTCTTTATCAAATTAAACATCAGGATTTAAGCAGTAAACTTTTTATCAAACACAACTAAAATAATCATGAAGAGTATCTCAAAATTGTACAATTTAGTATTAACTATCTTTTTATTAATGGTCGTGTCCGCAGGATTTGTGGCATGTGATGACGATGACAATGATGACATGGTACCCCCCCCCGGATAATGGAAACCCTAATACAGGACCACTTTTCGCCATATCTACTTCAATAAGTACTCCTGATGGAGTAAACTTTGTTATCAATACTACTGAAGAACTGAATGAGACGCCTGACTTACGATCTGAAGAAGGTCAAACGGTAGAGTTTGAAAACTTTGCTTTAATGTTCGGTCCCATTGGCAAAGGATACGTTTTATTTGGTGAGCCCAATGCAGTTATTACTCGGTGGGATCTAAATGAAAACGATCAACTTATTGAAGGGGAATCCCTCTCCCTCGTCAACGAAGGTGTTCCCTTTTTAAGCCCCGCCACTTCTCTTATTTTGGACGACGAGCGAGCTTTTGGATTTTCCTTTAACGAGCCCGTGCTGGTAGAGTTCAATCCAACTACGATGACCATTACTGAAGTTACCCAATATCCCGAGGTGCTACAAGAAGGTTATGCGTTCCGGCAAGTCAAACCTATACTAGTAGGCGACGATATTTTTATCCCACTTGATTTTATTAATAACGAGGACCGATTTGGCGACCAGTTGGAAGGCTTTTTTGTGCTAAAAATTAATATCGATACCAAAGAGCGTACCCTAATTTCCACCGATATGGGAATTACTGACGGGGAAATTATAGGGCTGGCCCCCAACGGAGATATTTTCGTATTCAGTCATTGGGATACGGCCTTCACTGGAATTGCGGAAGGAGACAGACAGATCAATGATTTTGTATTACGGATTCCAGCAGGTTCTGACGAATTTGATCCAAATTACTTTGAATCCATGGCTGAGTTAACCGGCGTTGACCGACCAATGTCTCCAATAGTAGTGCTTGCTAACGGGGATGTTATTATGCAAGTAAGAAAAGAAGATGCTCCTGATTGGGAAGAGATATTTGACGGGGCAAACTATGATTTTGCCATTGTCAAGTACCCTGATTACACTGAAATAGAATTTTTAGAAAACGTATCACCCTCTCCACTAAGTTCTTCTAAGACCTTCATAGGGGATACATTCTATCTTACCTCTTTTAATGACGACTTCAGTGAAGGTACGTATTTTGAAGTGCTACCTAATGGTTCTGTAAGCGAAATACTTACCTTTCCATCCGGTCAGATCGTTCGAGAGGTTGTACAGCTAAGAGAGTAAGTGTAGCAAAGCTCACCAAGTAATTAACAACTGCTAGTGCGCTGGTAAAAACTACACTAGGCACCCATGTACACATTAAAAATACGCGCTAACAATATTACCGGTTAGCGTGTGTTTTTAATACATACCACAAACACTCCTTTAACTCTCTAGCAATTTCAATCCACTAATCCTCAATCTGATCATTAGCTTGCTACTATGAAACCAACTATAAACACATCACAACCCGCCAAAAACCAGCAGCACCTGAACCGCTACTACTGGGAGCTGCACCGGAGCATTCAGTAAACCCCCGACCAGAAACACCGGATTCTACTAAGGGCTATCCAGCAAACCGATGAGCTGCGGAAGAAGATCAAGCGGCTTTATCAAGAAGCCACCTAATTGGTTGACCAACCAGCGGGCGTACCGGGGATTCCTGAGATAGTAGCTTAGAAAGTTACCCATCGGTATCTTTATCCGGCATTTATAACTTGCAGAAACACAAGTACCTTTCTCTATTTCATTTACACTGGGTAGCCCTTGCCTGGTATCTTCAGCGGTTGCCTTTTTAATATGCCCAGATTTTCAAATCCTTATATCAGATGAAATATCCGTGATAGCTTTAGAAAAACTGGATTTTTATTACTTTACTTTTAAAAATTAATCTAATAGTTATATTCAATTAGCAAAAAGAGGGAGTTTGATCTTTTTGTAAATAACTATAACTTGACCATGACTTAGATACTGTCTTACCCAATACAACTAACTTATGAATGACACTACACTTACTAATGTGAAATTCCTAATTGCACTTTGCTGCTTTCTGAATTTTCTGTTTGGCTCCGTGGTAGCCCAATCTACCGAAGACCACTCCTGGATAGTATATCAGGGAGAGCAAGGTCCAGGACAAGGCAAGCATATCGTTCTAGTGAGTGGCGATGAAGAGTATCGATCGGAAGAAGCATTGCCCATGCTAGCTAAGATTTTGGCTTACCGTCACGGATTTAAATGCACCGTTCTTTTTGCGATCAATCCCGAGACCGGAAAGATTGACCCGGACTACCAAAAAAATATACCCGGACTCGAAACGCTGAAAGATGCTGATCTGATGGTGCTGTTTACCCGATTCAGGGAGCTTCCGAGAGATCAGATGGAGCACATTCTGAACTACGTAGAGGCAGGAAAACCTACTATCGGAATGCGAACGGCTACCCACGCTTTTCGCTTCCCAGAAGATAGTCCTTACCAAAAGTATAGCTTCAATAGTAAAGTAACTGGTTGGGAAGGTGGATTCGGTCGGCAGGTTTTGGGCGAAACCTGGATATCTCACCACGGGCATCATGGTCAGGAGAGCACTCGGGGGCTGGTGAATGGCCTGGTTGAAGCCCATCCCGTATTAAAAGGTGTGAAAGATGTGTGGGGGCCAACCGATGTTTACGGAATCACCGAAATTGAGGGTGAAGAGACGGTACTGCTCTACGGACAGTCGCTGTTGGGGATGACCCCCGAGTCCCAGCCAAACTTTGACAAATCAGTAGTACCCATTGCCTGGATTAAAAACTACGAAACCCAGTCGGGCGAATCTTGCCGAGTATTTAACACTACTATGGGAGCAGCAGTAGACCTGGAGAGTAGCGATCTACGAAGACTGATTGTCAATGCTACCTACTGGTGTATGGGGCTCGAAGAACAAATTCCTGAAGAAAACAACGTGGCACTGGTAGGCGAGTATGAACCTACGTTTTTCGGCTTTGGTGATGCTCAACAAGGGCTTTCCCCAGCTGATTTTGCCGTAGATCAGCAAACGGTAGAACAAGCACAATCAAAAGGATCTCGCTAAAGAGAGGCAAAGCGTTAACTATTACACTGCAATATCATGACCAAGAACAATCTGCTATCAATACTGTCGGTGGGACTGATGAGTCTATTTCATTGCTGTACTACCAAAAGTATTGAAGGAGCCTGGGACTATACACTTGCTTTTTCATCTGACTACAAGAGCTACGGAACAATGAATATAGAAAGGCAGGGAGGCAAATACACCGGAAGCCTTATCTCTATTGACCGAGGCAAGATAAGGCTTGAAAATATTGGATTGAATGGAAATAAATTGAGTAGTAACCTAATCATACGGGAAAAGGAGTCAATATTGCAGGGCGAGTTTGTAGGTGATACTTTTTCGGGCAGTATACTGGTTAATAACGACACATTTACGGTAAACGCTACCCGAATTATTGACAATTTTTCGGCAGAAAACCTGCCCGACGTACAGTACATTCTAGCTGAATCTGATTTCGCCGATTACGAACATAACCTTGACCACGCTACCCTGATTTCATCTTTTAGCGAAGATAATTATCAACGAGGAGCAAGAATCTACAATGCCAACTGCATTAATTGTCATGGCAACCCGGATAACGAAGGCTCTATTCCGTTATCCCTGAAATTTTGGGATCAGCCGTTTAAAGCGGGAAATGACCCCTACTCCATGTATCAAACCATCAGTCGGGGCTACGGTTCTATGCCTCCTCAGGTCACCTTAACCCCCCAAGAAAAATACGATGTAATCCTCTATATTCGTGAGAGCTTTATCCGAAAGAATAATCGGGAAGAATATTTTTCAGTAAGTCCTACCTACTTATCCGCCTTGCCGGAAGGCTCATCTACTGGTCCTGCTGCCAAACCCTACCACCCTTGGTCAGATATGGATTACGGTAATTTTTTCATCAATACCTACGAATTAGTCGATGCTGAAACCGGGCCCGAACGCTTCCATTCGCCAGGTCCGCTTCCGTACCCGGACGAGAATTACCTAGAAAATAATTTTGCCTACAAAGGCATTGCCGTTCGTTTGGATGAAGGGGCGGGCGGGGTATCCGTTGGTAGTACCTGGATGATCTTCGACCATGATTTAATGCGGGTAGCTGGCGGATGGACGGGTGAAGGTTTTATTGACTGGAATGGAATCTTATTAAACGACCGACACGAAACCTATCCCCGAACTATTGGCGAATTACATTTTGAAACTCCGGTAGCCCCCGCCTGGGCCAATCCAGCAACCGGAACTTACGATGACCCCCGCTTTACCGCTCGGGATGGGCGAGTGTTTGGGCCCTTACCGAAAAAGTGGGCCAACTATAAAGGGCTTTACCACAACGGTGACGATATCATTATCTCTTATTCTGTTGGAAATGCCAATATTCTGGAACGCTTAGGTCGGGAGAAAATGGGTGAGCAAACGGTCTTTACCCGGACGCTGAATATCAGCCCTTCCCCAACACCCTTACAAACCCGGATAGCTCCGGCGGGCACCCTGGTTGCACTCAAGGGTTCGGGTGCTTCTTTAAGTGAAGCAGACGGGTATGTAGTAATGGATATTCCTAAATCCCAAGAAGCCAATGTGATACTTTTCATCGCCAAACCTGGGGTTAAAGGACTCGACAATTTTGCTAACCAGTCTTCTCCACCAGAATCCTTAGCGAAATATACTCGGGGTGGCAAACCACATTATCCTCAGGAATTAAAAACCACGATAACCCCAGGAAAAGAAGATGGACCAATTGCGGTAGACCAGCTTACTCCGCCCTTCAATAATCCGTGGGATAGCCGGATGAAGCTGAGTGGAATAGACTTTATGAGCAATGCCAACGTAGCCGTAGTTTGCACCACCGACGGTGATATTTGGCGGATTAAGGGACTTACCGATGTCAGCGGACAATTATCCTGGAAGCGGATTGGTTCCGGGCTGTTTCAACCGTTGGGAATTAAAGTGATCGACGAAAAAATCTATGTTACCTGCCGCGATCAGCTCGTGCTGCTTCATGACCTTAACGGCGATGAAGAAACTGACTATTACGAAAGTTTTAACCATGACCACCAGGTGACCGACCACTTCCATGAATTTGCGATGGGCTTGCAAGCTGATAAACAAGGGAACCTATATTATGCCAAAAGCGGAAGACACGCCCGGGAAGCCCTGATACCCCAGCACGGCACGCTAATTAAAGTGAGCCACGATGGCGCAACTTCCGAGATTATTGCTACCGGGTTTCGGGCTGCCAACGGAGTTTGTATTAATCCTGACGGGAGTTTTATCGTAACCGATCAACAGGGTTTCTGGAATCCGATGAACCGGATTAACTGGGTAGAAGGCGAAGGTAATTTCTACGGTAATATATGGGGATATAACCCTCCCAAAGACACTTCCCGAGCTGCTATGGAACCGCCGATGGCTTGGCTTGATATGGAATTTGACCGTTCCCCCTCAGAATTGGTTTGGGTAGATAGTGAGAAGTGGGGTCCACTTAACGGAAGCCTGCTAAGTTTTTCTTACGGCTACGGGAAAGTACAACTAGTTCTACACGAGAAAGTAAATAATCAAATGCAGGGAGGCGTAATAGACATTCCAGGAGTTAAATTTTTGACTGGTGTAATGCGAGGACGATTTAATCCAGATGATGGACAATTGTACGCCTGCGGCATGTCGGCTTGGGGCACAAACCAGATGATGAAGGGAGGTGGGCTGTACCGCTTACGCTATACTGGAGAACCCTTATCGATACCTTTACAGCTTCACGCTGAAAGTGATGGAATGGCATGTACTTTCGCCTCATCATTAACGCCACAGTCAGCCGAAGATATTTCCAACTACGAAGTAAAGACCTGGGATTTGGTAAGAAGTAGTCGCTACGGCTCAGATCGTTATAATATTCAAACATTAGAGATCGCTGATGCTCAATTGAGTGAAGACGGAAGAACAGTCAAGTTAGTACTGCCCGATATTCAGCCTGTGGATGTCATGACCGTTCGGTACCAGCTAGTAGATACTGAGGGTAATCTGGTAGCAGGCACTTTCCAGAATACTATTCATGAGTTTGACTCTTATACAGGAGAGTTATTGCAGGCATTGGTTCAGTAAGTGAAAAACGGAACAGGAAGAACGGATAAAGGAAGAGGGGAAAAAGAAAGTTATAGGCGATGCACGATCTCCGTTTTCCGTTCTCCTTTCACCGCTCTTCGGAATTTATAACCCCCAGCACTTACCAGCAGTACTTGTAATCCCTTCACCCTTGAGAAGGATACGGTAATTCTAATATCAATTAACAGATAAGCTTTTAATGTAAGGAAATAGGGCTAAAAGACTAACCTTTTCAGGTTGATCTATGTAATTCTGCATAAGGCTACTCAGCAATTTTTCCACCTCTTCTTTTTTGGAGAACGCTCGGCTGGATATCTACCTTCTAAGCTCTTGAAAGAAGCGTTATACTGGATTTAGCTGCGTCAGCAGTCCGATCAGGGCAAGCCGTAGGTAGTCTATTCCAGATGATACTCTTGATAACCGATGTGAACAGGGTATACCAGACAGTCCATTTGGCGGTGCGCAAAGTCGGCTCAGAGTGGTTCCTCGCTAGGGTAAATTTCTAGTGCGGAAATATGGATAATCCGCCTGAGGCGGATTATCCACGTTTCTACACTTTAGTAATAGCAGCTTCTTCTCGAAAATTTCATATACTACAAATCAAAACTCTCCGACTGGGCTTGAGCTACCATTATTCAACTAACCTTAAATGAAAGAGAGGGGGTCTTTATACTGCCTCCCCTAATACATCAATAAACAACTAATCTTTCTTGTACAACAGAAAGTCCTTGGATAAT